>NZ_JPWT01000131.1:0-15546 GCF_000773065.1 Burkholderia sp. ABCPW 111
ACAACACCCCCCGGATCATGACTGCGACTGGGGGCGGGAATCATACCGGGCCTGGCTGGCCAAAACCCCGATTATCGGGGCGTGAAGATAGTAACGGGGCGCCGGTTTCGCCCGGGGGAGGAGGCGCTGCCCAGGCGTGCTTCGGCGCGAATCCGGTACGCTGAAGAATCTTGCGGGGCGCGATCGGCGGCGTCGGGGGCCGCACAGGCACCGTTTCAAGGTCCGCCCCGTTCCGCCGGTCGCGGCAGTCGGCGGGATCGGCGCATCGGAACGAAAAAGGCAACCCATCGGGTTGCCTTTTTGTTTGCCGCCGCGCTACCGTAGGCGGATGCCACCGTCGACGCCACCCGGCCCGCGCCGGCATCGTCGCTCGGCCGCGCCGGGGGGGCCAGGGCCGCTCCGAAGCGCGCGCCGCGCCGGCGCTCACTGTTCCTCGTCGCTGTTCTGGTCGTCGAGCGCCTGTTTCGGCGGCGGCGGCCGCTTGCCGATCACGACCGTCACGTCGAGTTCCTTGCCCTTGCGCACGACATGCACCTTCGCCGGCGTGCCCGGCTTGATCTGCGCGACCACGTTTAGCAGCTTCGTCGTATCGGTGATTTCCTCGCCGTCGATCGACACGAGGATATCGCCCGGCTTGATCCCCGCCTTGTCGGCCGGGCCGCCTTGCAGCACGCCCGCCACGATCGCGCCCGATTTTTGCGCGAGGCTGAACGATTCGGCGATCTCGGGCGTCACGTCCTGCGGCTCGACGCCGATCCAGCCGCGCGTGACGGCGCCCGTCGTGATGATGCTCTCGAGCACGTTGCGCGCGGTCGACACGGGAATCGCGAAGCCGATGCCGAGCGAGCCGCCCGAGCGCGAGTAGATCGCCGTGTTGATGCCGAGCAGGTTGCCGTTCACGTCGACGAGCGCACCGCCCGAGTTGCCCGGATTGATCGGCGCGTCGGTCTGGATGAAATTCTCGAACGTGTTGATGCCGAGGTGATTGCGCCCGAGCGCGCTGATGATCCCCATCGTCACCGTCTGGCCCACGCCGAACGGGTTGCCGATCGCGAGCACGACGTCGCCGACGCGCGCCTGGTCCGAGCGGCCGAGCGTGATCGTCGGCAGGTTCGTCATGTTGATCTTGAGCACCGCGAGATCGGTTTCCGGATCGCTGCCGATCACCTTCGCGGTGGCCGTGCGGCCGTCGGCGAGCGCGACTTCGATCTGGTCCGCGCCGTCGACGACGTGCTGGTTCGTTAGAATGTAACCCTCCGAGCTTACGATGACGCCCGACCCCAGATTGGCAGCGGGCTCCTCCTGCTGCCGGCGCGCGTTGCGATCGCCGAAGAAATAGCGAAAGAGCGGGTCCTTCGCGCGCGGATCGGGCGGCAGCGAACCGTCCTTGCTGGAGAATACGTTGACGACCGCGGGCATCGCCTTCTGCGCGGCGTCCGCATACGAGGATTGAGCCGGGGCGCCTCCGACGCCGGGTGCGACTTCCCGCAGCGCGACGATCGGCGCCGCCAGCTGTTTGCCGAGTTGTCCCTGCCGTTGCAGCCATTGCGGCTTGAGCGTCGCCACGATGAACATCAGTGCCAGCAGCACCGTCACCGCTTGGGCGAAGAACAGCCAGAAGCGTCTAAGCATTTGAAGATACTAGAGGTTTATATGGATCGGATCGAACTCGAATTGTACTTGAACAATACCCTCGAAATTGAGCGGTTCAAGGACTACAGCCCGAACGGCCTCCAGGTGGAAGGCCGTCGCAAGATCGAAAAAATCGCCACCGGCGTGACGGCGTCGCTCGCGTTTCTCGATCGCGCCCTCGAATGGGGCGCGGACGCGGTGCTCGTCCATCACGGCTACTTCTGGCGCAACGAGGCGCCGCAGATCACCGGTCGCAAGTATCAGCGCCTGAAGCGCCTGCTCGCGAACGACCTGAACCTGTTCGCGTTCCACCTGCCGCTCGACGCGCACCCCGAACTCGGCAACAACGCGCAGCTCGGCGAGCGTCTTGGCCTGATCGCCGACGCCCGCTTCGGCGATCAGGATCTCGGCTGGCTCGCGACGTTGCCGATGTCCGTCTCGCTCGAACATTTCGCCGCGAAGGTCGAGAACACGCTCGGCCGCACGCCGCTCGTGCTGGGCGACCAGGACCAGCAACTGCGCCGCGTCGCGTGGTGCACGGGCGGCGCGCAAAGCTTCTTCGACGCGGCGATCGACGCGGGCGCCGACGTGTTCCTGACGGGCGAAGTATCCGAGTACGTGACGCACGCGGCGGCCGAGAGCGGCGTCGCATTCGTTGCGGCGGGGCACCATGCGACCGAGCGATTCGGCATCCAGGCGCTCGGCCAGCATTTATCGGAGCGATTTGATCTCGAGCATATTTTTATCGATATTCATAACCCGGTTTAACTGCGCGAATTGCCGCACCGCATCCAAACGAAAATGCCTTGCGGTGCGGATTTCGTCGATTATCGGACCTGGAATTTCGATAGCTCGGGGAAACCCTTGATTAATAATAGCTTCAGGAGGTATTTAACGTCCGGGTCTTGTAAATGCCGACTCCATTCGAGCAAACTAGCGGCGGTGTGAAATGTCGTGACGGAAATCCAACTCAGAATTGGGGCGTGTGATGCGAGACAAAGAAGAGGAACACGTCGACAGCGGCCGCCGGACTTGGCTGATTGCGACATCGGTTGCGGGCGGCGTCGGTGGCGTCGCAACCGTGGTACCTTTCGCGGCGTCGTTGGCGCCGTCCACCAAGGCTAAGGCGGCCGGCGCGCCCGTCGAAGTCGATATCGGCGCGCTCAAGCCGGGCGAAATGCTCACGGTTCCCTGGCGCGGCAAGCCGGTCTGGGTGCTGAACCGCACCGACGACATGCTCGCCGATGTCGTGAAGGCCGACAAGGAAGTCGCCGATCCGCAGTCGAAATCCCCGTACTCGATGCCGTTGCCGTCGTATTGCGCGAACGAGTACCGGTCGAGGACCGACCGCAAGAACATTCTCGTCGTCATGGCGGTGTGCACGCATCTCGGCTGCACGCCGAGCCAGCGTTTCACGCCGGGGCCGCAGCCGAACCTGCCCGACGATTGGCCGGGCGGCTTTCTCTGCCCGTGCCACGGCTCGACCTACGACCTCGCCGGCAGGGTCTTCAAGAACAAGCCGGCGCCGCAGAATCTGGACGTCCCGCCTTACATGTTCACGTCGGCCACGACGCTCGTGATCGGCAAGGACGAGAAAGGAGAAGCGTAAATGGCGACCGACAATAAAGAGATCTCCACAACAGGCCTGCTCGGCTGGGTCGACCGGCGCTTTCCCCTCACTTCCACCTGGAAGCAACATCTTTCCGAGTACTACGCGCCGAAGAACTTCAACGTCTGGTATTTCTTCGGTTCGCTCGCGCTCCTCGTGCTCGTGAACCAGATCGTCACCGGCATCTTCCTGACGATGAACTACAAGCCCGACTCGACGCTCGCGTTCGCGTCGGTCGAGTACATCATGCGCGAAGTGCCGTGGGGCTGGCTCATTCGCTACATGCACTCGACGGGCGCGTCGATGTTCTTCGTCGTCGTCTACCTGCACATGTTCCGCGGCCTGCTGTACGGCTCGTACCGCAAGCCGCGCGAGCTCGTGTGGATCTTCGGCTGCGCGATCTTCCTGTGCCTGATGGCCGAGGCGTTCTTCGGCTACCTGCTGCCGTGGGGGCAGATGTCGTTCTGGGGCGCGCAGGTGATCGTGAACCTGTTCTCGGCGATCCCGTTCATCGGCCCGGACCTGTCGCTCTGGATTCGCGGCGATTACGTCGTGTCCGACGTCACGCTGAACCGCTTCTTCGCGTTCCACGTGATCGCGATTCCGCTCGTGCTGCTGCTGCTTGTCGTCGCGCACCTGATCGCGCTGCACGAAGTGGGGTCGAATAACCCGGACGGCATCGAGATCAAGGAGAAGAAGGACGACAAGGGCGTGCCGCTCGACGGCATTCCGTTCCACCCGTACTACTCGGTGCACGACTTCTTCGGCGTTTGCGTGTTCCTGATGGTGTTCGCGGTGATCGTGTTCTTCATGCCGGAGATGGGCGGCTACTTCCTCGAGGCGAACAACTTCATTCCGGCGAACCCGCTGCAGACGCCGCCGGAAATCGCGCCCGTCTGGTACTTCACCGCGTTCTACGCGATGCTGCGCGCGACGACCGACCCGTTCAAGATCGTGCTGATGATCGTGATCGCGGCGCTCGGCCTCCTCGCGCTCGTGCGCGCGCGCGGCAAGTGGAAGATCGCGCTGCCCGCGCTCGCCGCGGCGCTCGTCGTCTTCATGTACCTCACCGAATCGAAGTTCTGGGGCGTCGTCGTGATGGGCGCGGCCGTCGTCACGCTGTTCTTCCTGCCGTGGCTCGACCGCAGCCCGGTCAAATCGATCCGCTACCGGCCGTTCTTCCACAAGGTGTTCTTCGGGATCTTCGTCGCCGTGTTCATGACGCTCGCGTTCCTCGGCACGCGGTCGCCGTCGCCCGCCGCGACGCTGATCGCGCAGGTGTGCGCGCTCGTGTACTTCGCGTTCTTCCTCGGCATGCCGTTCTGGTCGCGGCTCGGCACATTCAAGCAGCCGCCCGAACGCGTGCGGTTCAAACCCCATTGACGTGAGCGAGGAGGTATTCGTATGAAGAAATTGCTTTCGGCGCTCGCAATGTTTATTGTGTCGGCATGTCTGCTGACGAGCGCATCCGCGCGGGCCGAGGAGGGCGAATTTCCGCTCGACCGGGCGCCCGATAACACGGAGAATCTCGTCTCTTTGCAGCATGGCGCGCAATTGTTTGTAAACTATTGCCTGAATTGCCATAGTGCGAACCTGATGCGCTACAACCGGCTGACGGATCTCGGCATCTCGCAGAAGGAGATCGAGAAGAATCTCCTGTTCGCGACCGATAAGGTCGGCAGCACGATGTCCGTCGCGATGCGGCCGGAAGACGCGAAGAACTGGCTCGGCGTTGCGCCGCCGGATCTGTCCGTCGAGGCGCGCGCCCGCAGCCGTGATTGGCTCTACACGTATCTGCGCACTTTCTACCGCGACGATACGCGGCCGACGGGCTGGAACAACGTCGTGTTCCCGAACGTCGGCATGCCTCACGTGCTGTGGCAGCTTCAAGGGGAGCGCATTGCGAAATTCGAGGAAAAGAAGGACGAGGAAACGGGCGAGAAAGTGCGCAAGCTCGCCGGGTTCCAGCAGGTGACGCCCGGAACGCTTTCGCCGGTGGATTACGATGCCGCCGTCGGCGATCTGGTCGCGTACCTGAGCTGGATGTCCGAGCCGGCGCAGCAGACCCGCAAACGCCTTGGCGTGTGGGTGCTGCTGTTCCTCGGTGTCCTGACTTTCTTCGCATGGCGGCTCAATGCCGCCTACTGGAAAGATATCAAGTAATCACGCCGTGACTGGCGTGGGGCCAGCGCGCGGAAAAGCCCGCCAAGCGGCTTTTCCGCGCGCTGGCCCTCAGCTTTTTGAGGAAACGCAAACATGATGGTTCTGTATTCCGGCACGACTTGTCCGTTCTCCCAGCGTTGCCGGCTGGTGCTGTTCGAAAAGGGCATGGATTTCGAGATCCGCGACGTCGACCTGTTCAACAAGCCAGAAGACATCGCGGTGATGAACCCGTACGGACAGGTGCCGATTCTCGTCGAACGCGATCTGATCCTGTACGAATCGAACATCATCAACGAGTACATCGACGAGCGTTTCCCGCATCCGCAACTGATGCCGGCCGATCCGGTGCAGCGCGCGCGCGCGCGCCTGTTCCTGCTCAACTTCGAGAAGGAACTGTTCGTGCACGTGAGCACGCTCGAGAACGAGAAGGGCAAGGCGGCGGAAAAGAGCCACGAGAAGGCGCGTCTCGCGATTCGCGATCGCCTGACGCAGCTCGCGCCGATCTTTCTGAAAAACAAGTACATGCTCGGCGAAGAATTCTCGATGCTCGACGTCGCGATCGCGCCGCTCTTGTGGCGCCTCGACCATTACGGGATCGAGCTGTCGAAGAACGCCGCGCCGCTGATGAAGTATGCAGAGCGGATCTTCAGCCGTCCTGCCTATATCGAAGCGCTGACGCCGTCCGAAAAGGTCATGCGTCGTTAAGAGCGGTATGTGACTGGGGAGCAGATGCGGCGGCGAGGCGCCGCCGTGTCCGTTTCCGTTCGAGGATGGCGATGCAAGAGATTTCCACGAAGCCGTATTTGCTGCGCGCGCTCTACGAGTGGTGCACCGACAACGGATATACACCCCACATCGCGGTGCGGGTCGACAAGTCGACCCGCGTGCCGCGCCAGTTCGTGCGCGACGGCGAGATCGTGTTGAACATCAGCTTCGAGGCGACGAGCCAGCTGCAGATGGGCAACGAATGGATCGAGTTCACCGCGCGGTTCTCGGGCAAGGCGCACAAGATCGAGGTGCAAATCGCGAACGTGCTTGCGATCTACGCGCGCGAGAATGGGCAGGGGATGGCGTTTCAGGTCGACGCCGCGGCGGACTCCGGCGATGCTGACGGCGGCGAGGCGCTTGCCGCGGCGGAAGACGGCGGCGATGCCGGCGGGCAGGTTGCGGGCATCGGTGCGCGGGGCGAGGACGAGGCGGTGCCGGAACCCGGCGATCGCGCGGACGACGCGCCGAAGTCGGACGGCGACGGTGATGGCGATGACGATGGCGCGAAAGGCAACCGGCCTCGCCTCAAGATCGTGAAATGAGGTAGAATTTTTGATTCCACGCCGGCTTAGCTCATCAGGTAGAGCAGTTGATTTGTAATCATCAGGTGGCGGGTTCGAGTCCTGCAGCCGGCACCAAACACTAGTTTCAAGTAGTACCCGGAAGTCCCAAAACCCGCGTCCAGCCTAGCGCTGACGCGGGTTTTTTGTTTCAAGAGGTGCCGAGAGAGACCCGGGCATCCCCGAAATTTGGGGGTAAGATTCGGGGTATGACTTCGGGGATTTGGGGGTATGCCGTACCCCCGACGAACAATGAAAAGCAAACCTCTTACCGACGCCAAGTGCCGCAACGCGAAGTTCGATGAGGCCGGGGGAAACAAACTCTTCGACGGTGGCGGCCTGTTTCTCGATCTGCGCCCCAGCGGTTCGAAGAAGTGGCGCCTCAAATACCGGTTCAATGGCAAAGAAAACCTGCTGACTTTCGGTGACTACCCAGCGACGTCGCTCGCTGATGCTCGGTCGAGGCGTGACGAAGCGAAGCGGCTGTTAGCGAAAGGGAAGAACCCTGCGTTCGAGCGTGACGTCGAGAAGCAGACTCGCGCCATTGCCGCACAGAACACCTTCGAGGCCGTCGCGCTGGAGTGGTACGAGGCGCAGCAAGCGACATGGAGCGCTTCGCACGCGAACCGAGTCAAGAAGCAGCTCGATCGCGAGGTGTTTCCCCTGATCGGCCAGCGTCCGATTTCTTCGATCGGCGCACCGGATTTGCTCGCCGTCATTCGGCGAATCGAAGGTCGAGAGGCGTTCGAGACGGCGCGCAAGACGTTGCAGACATGCGGCCAAGTGTTTCGCTATGCCGTCGCGACGAGCCGCGCCGAGCGAGATCCGTCGCCGGACCTGCGAGGCGCATTGAAGGCGGTGCCAGTCAAGCATATGGCGCGAGTCGGCGAAAGCGAGCTGCCGGAGCTGCTTCGCTCGATTGCGGCCTATGAGGGCGAGCCCGAGACTCGGCTCGCTCTGCGATTCCTAGCATTGACGTTCGTTCGCACCATCGAGCTGCGGCAGGCCGAGTGGACGGAGATCGACTTGGAGCGCCGAGAGTGGCGCATTCCGGCCGAGAAGATGAAGATGCGCCGCGTGCATATCGTGCCGCTTGCCGAGCAGACGATCGTGCTGCTTTCGGAGCTGCGCGCGCTGACGGGCCACCGTCGCTGGCTGTTTCCGAACAGCCGTAGACCGTTGCAGCAAATGAGCGAGAACACGATTCTGTACGCTCTATATCGCATGGGCTATCGAAGCCGCATGACCGGGCATGGGTTCCGGGGTCTCGCTTCAACGATCTTGAACGAAAAGGGATTCAATTCCGACTGGATCGAGCGCCAGCTCGCCCACTCAGAGCAGGACGGTGTGCGGGCGGCATACAACCATGCCGAGTATCTGTCGGAGCGCCATCGCATGATGCAGTGGTGGGCGGACTATCTCGAGAGGCAGGGTGGGGCGCAGATCATCCTTATAGCGGCGGCAAATTAGACCGTGCCGCTACGCGTATGAGTCAGCGTCGGATCAGGTCGGAGACCGCTTCTCCGTCACTTCATCGAGGGCAAATGACCGATCCTGAGCAGACGGTCAGCTACTGTTGAGGCTGAGTCGGCTCGGGCGAGGCGTTAGGCATCAGCATGCGGTTTCCGAGAAGCACGACTTGTGCGTCTAGTGAAACTTCTCATTCAATGTAAACATGCCATCCTTTTCGGAGTAGAGCAGCTTTTGTAGCTCCGCGCGGTTTTCCATGGTGTGGAGGCTGTGCTTTAGGAATTCATCAACGTCATGTCCCGAAGGTAGCTTGATTCCACCTGTTACATGGTGCGGATAGTTGTTTTCTCTTTCGAACTTGATCGCGTTGGCGACTTTGTCGTATTCGGTTGATTGCACTTCGAGGTGATGCTTCTCGGTATAGAGAAACAGCTTCACGCCGAAATTGAATATGCTGGGATAGATGTCTAAATAGTCTCTGTAGACGACGCAGGTTCTCTTGATTGCATCGGCGCTCTCCGGGGAGGACTCTTCCAAGATGCTATGAGCAATAGATATCGGTATTAGGCAGAGAATTCCGAGCTCTGCTTCGATTGGAAAGAGTGAAGCCAGAGGTAGTGCTCGCGTCTCGTTATATATCTCCGCCTGATGAATGGCGTAGTTTCTTATGGCTTTTATTGCTATAAATTCTTCGCTATCGAAGAAATTCTGATATCCGGCCTTTCGCAGTTTATCGTTCACGCTATATGCTGATGCGAGAACTTCTCTTACGACGTCTGGGTCGGGGCTCTCGCAGAAGCGAGAGTAATGTTTGAAAAACCTTCTGATCTCTGCTAGGCAGTCGTTCTTTGTGGCTTTCCGCGACATGAAAATGCTTCCCTTAGTTTTGGTCCTATCGACATTCTGACACGTGACGCCAGCCGATATAGGCGGTCGGTGGACGAATGGCTATTTCTGGCCGAACCGAGTTAGACGATCTGACGCTGTTTGTTTGGTCTTGTCCAGACTCATATGACCCCCTTGCCACCTCCCGCCGGTTTTTCAGAGTCGGCACCGCACGACCGGTCCCCTGCATCTCAGTATGAATATGACCCCCTTAGGCGGGCCGGGAGTAGGAAAAACACGCGGGTGTGAGCCCCCGCGTCTTTGCCCTAGACGCAGGGTCCCCCGCTTTCCGCCCGCCCCGACACTTGCGGTCAGCGCAACAATGCTCGATCGGGACGCATCGCGGACACCCCCCTCGAAAACACGCCTCTGATACCCGTCAAATCCCGGAGAGCCGCGCCCCGTCTAGCTTCGCGGTCGACGCAGACGGTCGATGCCTGTCCGCTCAATGCAAAACGAGTTGGAGATTTGGAGATAAACGCCTGAATCGGCCGAAAAGCCTTGTAGGGTAAGGCTTCGCGTGTCTCCAAACGATTTGGAGAACGCTGGAGATACTGGAGATAAACCGGGCTGGATTGTTACGGAGGCGGCCAGATTCGCGGCAGCCGCCGGCCCGATTCCGTCTGGAGCGTATCGCTCAAAGTAACTTTGACGCACGAGCCAAAAATGCCGCGCAAAGGAACGCCCGCCACCGCTCTCCCGGACGGCGGCGGCGCTTTTCACAGCTCTAACGTGAAGATGGACGGCAACACGCGGTAGACCATGAACTTGCCGTGACCGGGGATGTACTCCTGCCGGTACGGATAGCCGTCGCTACGCGGCATCAGCACGCCTCGCTTCATCAGTGCCTTGGCGACGATCTTGTGATCGAAGCCGGCGCACACGTCCTTGCGAAACACGGCCGCTTCGATCAGGTATTCGGTCTCGACGCTTTCGGCATCGTCGGCGCTCATCTTGCCGCCGAACTCGGCGTAATACTCGCGATCGGAGGCGATGGGCGTGCGGCGCTCGTCGCGCTTCACGTGCTGCTTGAAGCCCGCTCGATGCGGCACGTTCGGCCGATGATCGTCCTGCGCCCGGTTCATCCATACGAAACGGTTGTCGCCGTGTGCGGCGAGAAAATGCTGCACCTGCCGCACGGCTTCGGCCTCGTCCGAGTTGCCGGTGCCGCCGCGTAGTTCGAGCCAGCCTTCGAAGCACCGACGCGCAGCCTCGACCGCTTCGCCCTGCGGCCAGCCGGTCAGTCCGTGCGCCGTCGCCAGCTCGCCGGCCACCGCAACGAGGCAGAAACGTTTAGCGACGCGCGCGACCTGCGAATGCGAGCCGTCCGGCACCCATTGCCCGACCAGCTCGTCGACACGCATGCGCAGATGCTCGGCCAGCTCGTCGGCCTGCGACGACGCCCATTCGATAAATGCGGGGCCGGCCGTGCCGTAATGCATGCCCGCGTGCCGCTCTAGATGCTCGATCAGTGCGGCCGGCGTCGGGAAGCCGTGCAGCTTCTCCACGACGCCCATTTCGCCGACCTCGGCCGGGATCGCGGGCAAGCGCACCTCGATACCGCCTTTCATGGGCTTGTTGCCCTCGGCCATCAGCGCGGACACGCTCTTTTCGCCGTTCGATAGGAACAGCAGCCGCCACGTGAGAACCGGCTTGGCCGAGCCGCTACGCGACGCGCGGGCCTTGCCCGACTCGTTCGCGAGCATGTAAATCACATCGCCGACCAGACGCGGCTCGACCTGCCCGATTTCGTCGAGGATCAGCAGTGCGTCGCTATGCTGCGTGGCCACGGCTTCGAGCGCGTTGTCGGTTGCCTTCCAGCTCCGCACGTAGTCCGGCGAGCCGAACACGGACGCGGCGATGACGCCGCCTGTCGACTTGTCCTTGGACGTCGTGCCGAGCAGGTGGAAACCGCCCGACTGGAGCCCGGAGAAGTGCAGCAGCGGACCAGCGAAGGCGGTTGCGACGCAGAATACCAGCCGGCTATTGCCGACGCAGTAGGCCGCGACCTCGCGTCGCCAGTCGTCCAGCGTGCCGTGCTCCTTGAACTGGCTCTGGATTGGCGTATCGGCCTGATAGATCAACGCCTCTTTGCCGGTGCCGATCACGCGATCGGGCAGCACGAACGCGCCGTGATGCCAGCCGACGCGCGGCACGCAGCGCACGCGCTCGTCCGGCTGCGCCATCTGGATATAGTTGGCGATCTGCGTGCGGGCGATCTGCGTGACGCCGAGCTTCACGCCCATATCGAGCAGCATGCGGCGCAGCTCCGTACCGTCGCCGGCAAAGAGGCCGGCGGGCACCGCCCACCGTTTCAAGATGCCGTCGCGGTCCGTGAATTCGAGCAGGTAGCCCCACTCGCTGTTCATCTCGTTTCGCGTCTCCGCAATCACGTTGATTCGCGTACTGACCCAATGCGGCGGCAGCGGATCGCCCTGATTGTTGAAGCCGTGAAACCACACGCCCTTGTCGTCGACGACGAACCGCGACTTGCCGTCCTGCGCGCGGGCTGTTTTCGGGCGCTTGGCGGGCTTCGCGGCCGATGATCTGCTCCAGAGCCCGGATGACGCGCGCCGAGGGCAACGAGAAGTCGATCTCGATGCCCAATGCTTCGCGGTTGAAGTCGTCGATCACGTTGAACAGTCGGATACTGCGGCCGTCCTTCAACTGGTCGTGCATGAAGTCCATCGACCACACCGCATTCACCGACGCCGGCACGATCAGCGGCTCCGGCGCCTGCCGTACAAGCCGCTTACGAGGCTTGATGCGCAGGTTCAGCTCCAGTTCTCGGTAAATCCGGTACACGCGCTTATGGTTCCAGCCGAAGCCCTTCACGTTGCGCAGGTACAGGAAACACAGCCCAAAGCCCCAGTTGCGATGATTGTCGGTCAGCCGTAGCAGCCAGTCGGCAATCTGCTCGTTCCCTGCATTGCGCTGCCGCTCGTAGCGGTAGCACGTCTGGCTTACGCCAAATGCCTCGCATGCGAGCCGGATCGACACGCCCCGGCTCGCTACTGCTTCTCTGGCCATCTCGCGGCGGGTAGATGGCCTCAGTCTTTTTTTGCCAGCGCCTCTGCGACGATCTCCGCCTTGATCTTCTCTTCCACGTACATCTTGCGCAGTCGCGCGTTTTCCGCTTCCAGCTCCTTCATCCGGGCCATCAGCGACACGTCCATCCCGCCGTACTTGCTGCGCCAGTTGTAGAACGTCGCCGTGCTGACACCCAGCTCCCGGCAAATCTCCGGCACCGCCACGCCAGCCTCCGCGCGCTTGAGCGCATCCATGATCTGACTATCCGTGAACTTCGACTTCTTCATTGCGTAGAACTCCCTTTGCTGGAAATTCTACTTCTGATCCCACCTACTGGACGGGAGGATTACCCAGCCACGGCTATCGCTTGACGGCCAAAGTCTGCGCCTGACGTGAAGCTAGTAGATGGTTTTTAAGCACTGCAACCAACAACACAAGAAGGACATGGAGCGGGATGAGCCAATGGGGAATTGAACCCACGATGCCGACCACTAGCCTAAACGGGCTGAAACTCCGCACGATTTTCCGTGTTTTGTGCTGTCGGCACAAGGCGTTCGCGATCCACTTCCGCTTGGATGTCTACTTGTCAATGCAGCACTTCTTGTACTTGCGTCCACTGCCGCACGGGCACGGATCATTGCGGCCGACTTTGGTACGCATCCGGCCGCCGCGAAATGCGCGCTTGTAGGCGAGCTCCACGGACACGGGCTCGATCATATTGGCGGTCGCCGCATCCAGAGCATCGTCCTGCGCCCAAGGATTGGACAACCGTAGGCCAAAACGTAACTGCGCATCTTGGGGCGTCAGGCACAAGCCGAACCATCGATCCGCCTTTTGACGATACTTGCGGTGTGTGCAGTAGGAGGCCAGCTTGGGAACTGCCACGCCATCCGGCTCGCCCGAACACACGACGGTGAAACCGCTGCCGTCGCCGAATATCATCGTCACGTCATGCGGTTTGCCGTCTTGTGCGGCACGACGGGCTTGTTGATCAATTATGCGACTGAGGTTGTCGAACGCCTCGCCGCTCATTTCGAGTAGTTGGAATCCCTGCTCGAGGACCCCCGGCTCGGGCCGCATTTCGATCTGCCGCACGATACGCCCGAGCGTCTTGCCTTCAAAGCGCGTCATGAACCCCTCGGGTGTTGCATCTCCGGCCAGACCCCGGCGACGAGCCGTCATGGCGATGTCCAAACCAGCGGTGAAATCTTCGGCTAGGTGCATCATCGCGGTGGAGTCCTCCATCCACAGGTTGTGCTTGAGGTGGTAGGCGAGGATTGTCAATTCCTGCGCGGCCAGCAGGCGGTCGGCATAACGAGCGCGACGGGCGATAAAACTCAGAAACTGCATAGGGGTCGCCAACAGCTCGGTCAACACGTCAATCAGGAAGATGTCAGTAACTAGAGCGGCCCGCACGCGCGCAACCTCGCGTGTCTTAAGGAACTGGCGAGTCTGGAAGCTCAACGCGGGGTAGTGGTCGCTGACCACACAGAACATGAATATCTCAGTGATGTGAGGCAGATTTATCTCCGCGCCATCCGCTCGGGCGAATCGGTAGCTGGGATCCCCGACGCATTCGGCGCAGGCCAGGCCTTGATCGTAGGCATCCTGGACACTCTTTTTGAAATCGTCCCGGATAACTTGGTCGTTACCCTTGCGGCCCTCGACGGTGAGGCGCTTGGCTTTCGCCTGGACGATGATCGCGCGGTCGGCCCAGAGCACGAGGACATCACTCTCGGCAACTTTGGTCTTGCCGTGCCAGATGTCGATGTTGGTGAGGACCCGATCGGCGCCGAATACGGTCGCCAGACGTTCGGCGACGAAGTGCTCGGTGAACTCGCCTCTGTGCCGGTCTCGATTCGGTCGATATGCTTTGTCGGCCTGCATCCAGTAGAACGGCGAGTCGTATATTGCCTCCGCTAGTGCGTAGTTCTGCAGCGAGACAAATTCTCCGCTGGGTGACCGAAGTAGTGGCGTTGCCGTGATCTGGTTGAAATCCTGCAGCGCGGCAAAGCCAAGGTTTGTGTTGCCGTCCGGCACGGTGAATTTGAGCAGGATGCGTTCGACCAACTCGGGATCCATGCTGGCGTAAGCCCCGACTTCGGCTGGTGTCAGGTAAAACGCCGGCAACATAGACCACTGGTCGGGGGGCAACTCGCGTAGAGCCATCATGAAAACTGGGAGCCGATCCATGAGCACTCGATCGGCTGCTGCGGCGACGGTGCACGCCTGAGCAATCGTGAAACCGACGTTGGCCTGGAGCCAATCGGCGTCCGCTACGTAGCGTTGCGCCGCGATATCTACATACTGGAAGTTGTAGGCCGATTCCGCGGCGTAATAAATCGGCTCGCGCATCGCCCCACCCGAATCGAAGGGATTCCCTTGCTCGCCCGGTTTCAATCCCGACAGGACCTTGTCCAGCGAAAACGCCCCGGACATCGCGTCGTGGAGTTCCCGCAACAGCCGGTCGCTCGCCGCCACATACTCGTCCAACACCTTGGGGTTGGGGAGCGTCCAGTCGCTCGGGGCCTTAAGCATAAGGCCGATGAGTGTATTGATTTCAGTACGCAGCAGTCGACTGGGATCGAAGCGATCCTGTAGGTCCGCCTCGGTCACGCGATCTTCGTAGGTCAGCATGTTGTCGCGGAAGCACAGGTGTGCCACGGCGTGTATGTAGCCGGGCTTCGTGCACAGTGCTAAGAGGTCGGCTAGGACGTCCTGCTCGGAACGGGCACACCCCCGGGATGTGGGCAGTGGTCCGCCTTTCAGGCGGCGCAGCGGTTTTTTCATAATGGGAACCGGAATATGGGGCGGACTATATTTTTGCAGGGCGGTATCCGTTTCGGGTCGGTTGTTGTCGTTCGAATAGTGGCACCTTCCTGTCTGTCCCAGCGACCGACCAGAAGGCAATCGGCCTCCAATCAAATGCGCTTGTCCAAAACCGATCCGTTTCGGACATGGGTGTTCAGGGGTGTTCGAAAATAAGGCTTAATGGTTTTCGGACATGGGGTATGATTCGGACATCCTTTTCGGACATACTGAGAGTACGTCATGTCCCGGACCTTCGCATACGCCCGCGTCAGCACGACCGACCAGACGGCGGCTAACCAACTTCGCGAGATCGAGGCGGCCGGCTTTTCGGTCGACAAGCGTCGAGTCGTCACGGAGAGCATCTCCGGTAGTGTTAGCGCGCAACAGCGACCGGGGTTTGCGGAGCTGCTCCTCAGGATGGAGGAAGGGGATGTGTTGATCGTGACTAAGCTTGATCGACTTGGTCGTAACGCAATGGATGTGCGTGAAACCGTTGAGACTCTGGCAGATCGCGGCATCTGGAGTTGACCCTGTAATCCCGGACACGGCGTCACACTAAGGTTGCTGAATCCATCGAGCGCCGGAACTCGCGAGGCGAGCGGTACTTCAGTGCGCTAT
>NZ_JPWT01000132.1:0-163561 GCF_000773065.1 Burkholderia sp. ABCPW 111
ACGGACGGGCCAACGGACGGACGGGCCAACGGACGGACGGGCCAACGGACGGACGGGCCAACGGACGGACGGGCCAACGGACGGACGGGCCAACGGACGAACGGGCGGACGGACGAACGGACGAACGGACGAACCAACGGACCAACGGACCAACGGACCAACGGACGAACGGGCCAACGGGCCAACGGGCGAACGAACGGCCGGGCCGGGCCGTCCGCGGCCGCGAATGAGGGCGGCGACGAACGATTTGGCGTGCGACGGAGCGGTTGTCGCGGCAGGCAGCATTTCGTGCGCCGATCTTGACAAAAGTACACAGATCTTTTCCAAAATCGACACAGCCGAATGTAACGAAAAGTAATAATTCCGCGGCTCCCACCCGCGCCGACCGATGATCGGCTGAATGCGTTCAGTCCCGATGCAACACGAATCCGCAGCAAACTCCCCGATTCTGACCGTGCCGATCAGCTTGGCGCTGCGTCCCGTCATCGACGAAGTCGTCCATCGAAGCGTGTCGGAGGCGACGACCAAGAACGGCTACATGCGCTGCGCCGATTACGCGATCGTCGGCGCGCGCGTGCTGACCATGCTGACCGGCACGCGGTATCGGCCCGTCGCGGGCGGCGAGGTCATGGATTTCGGCGACGACACACTCTTCGTGCTCTGCTCGACGCGCGAGCGGCGCCGCGCCGCGAAGCATCTGTCGCAGCTCGCGCGCTATCACTGCTGGATCGAGGCGCGCCACACCGATGCCGCCGGGCTCGCGCGAACGGAGGTCATCGACTTCACGATGCGCCACGACGAAATTGTCGCGAGCATGGTCGGCATGTCGTTCTCGCGTTCGCATCAGGCGTATTTCTGGGGATGGGACGACGAGCACACGGTGCCGGCCGAATTGCGGGATCATCCGGCTTTCGCGAAGCAGGGGCCATACTGGCGCTGGGCGGAACGCGAATGCACGACGCTGCTGCGCGCGTACGAGCGTGAGCGCCCGGGCTACTTCGGGCGTCAGGTCGCGCGCGCGCTGAATCTGTTCGCGGATCGCGTCGAGCGCGAGGCTTGAGCTGACGCGCCGGCGTGCGCTCGAGGCGCCGGTGGCGCCGGTGGCGTCGGGGCGCGCGATGTGCTGCAATCGCGTGCCGGCAAAGGTTGGTTCGCGCGCGGGTTCGCCGCGGCGACAACAATCCGAACAACGAGGACAGCACATGGCCGACGCACGAGCCGTTCCAATCCGGGGAGCCGTCGCACCGCGCCGCGCGCCGGCGCGACGGCGCATCGATCGCATCGATCGCATCGATCGCATCGATCGCGCCGTGCGCGGCATCGTCTGCATCGCGTGCGCGGCGGCGGCCGTTTCGGCGCGCGCGCAGACGCCGTCGCCGGCCGCCGAGTGGCAGTATTCGGCCGGCGTGCCGCTCGACAAGCTTTTCGATCCGCAGCAGCCGGCATGGCAGATCGCGGTCGGCGCGGCCGCGACGCTGCAGCCGCGCTACGACGGCTCGAACCAGTATCGTCCGATGGCCGGGCCGACCCTCGACGTCCGCTATCGCGACCTGTGGTTCGTGTCGACGGGCGAGGGGATCGGCGTCAACGTGCTGCGCGGGCCGAACTGGCGCGCGACGATCTCCGTGGGCTACGACTTCGGCCGCCGCGAGGCCGACGACCGCGGTCATCTGACGGGCGTCGGCAACGTCAATCCGGCGGCGGTGATCAAGCTGTCGGCCGATTACGTGATCTCGCGCGATTTCCCGCTCGTGCTGCGCGCGGACGTTCGCCGCAGCGTCGGCGGCGCGAACGGCTGGGTCGCCGATCTCGCCGCGTACATGCCGCTGCCCGGCAGCTCGGAAACGTTCTACTGGTTCGCGGGGCCGACCGTCACGTTCGCCGATTCGCGCTACATGAACAGCTGGTTCGGCGTGAACGACGCGCAGGCGGCGCGCTCCGGCTATTCGCGCTATGCGCCGAGCGCGGGTGTGAAGTCGGTCGGCGGCGGCGTGACGCTCGTCTGGTTCGTCACGAAGCACTGGTTCGTGACGGCCGACGGCGCGGTCGAACAACTCGTCGGCAGCGCCGCGCGCAGTCCGCTCGCGCAGCGCTCGACGGATTCGGCCGTCGACGTGTCGATCAATTACCAGTTTTAGCGGGGTGGCGCGTCGCGTCGCCGCCGGTGGCCGGCGCGGCGGAGATCGCGAAGATCCTGCTCTATGCGTTCGCCGTGATCCTTCTCGTCGTGCTCGCGCTGGGCATCGCACGACGATGACGGCCGCGAGCGGGAAAGCGCGTTCGGCGCAACGCCGGCCGGCCGTCCGCAACGGTCGATCGGCGCTCGTCTCGGCGGATGCGTCAGGGCTTGCGGCCGAACGCCTCGCGCAATTTTTTCTTCGCGAGCTCGAGCGTTTCCCGGCGCGCCTTCGGAAGGTTTCGGCCGGCGCGGTTCACGTAGAAATTGAGCATCGACATCGCCGATTGAAACGGATTGGCCTTGCGCCGCGTGCTGTCGAGCGCGGAGCGCTTCAGCGATTGCGCGATCGCTTCGGGGTCGTCGGACTTGAAGATGTCGGGTTCGAGATCGAGCGCGTTGCTGTGCCGCGTCACGTCGTTCGACCAGTAGCGGCCGGATTTTTCCTGCGCGGTGCGGGCGCGCTTGCGGCCGGACGCGGGCGGACGGGGCGCGGTCTTGCGCGGGGCGCTCTTGCGGGCGGGCGTCTTGCCGGTAGCCATCGCGCGCTCACAGCTTGATGCCGCCCGCCTCGGGCGCGTTCGACGAGCCGGGCTCGACGTCGCCGGCGCCGAACCGCTCGGGACGCCGAGGCTCGAACGGCGGCCGCCGCGTGCGCGACGCCTGCGGCGCATGCATGTGCGCGGCGTGCGGACGGCCCGCATGCGCGCGGCGCGACGGACAGGCGCGGCACGCCGCGCGCGCGCCGACGCGCGAACCGGCCAAGCCTTCGGAACGCGGCCGCCGGCCGGCGGCGCGCGAGAACAGCAGGGCGATCGTTTCGAATATCCGCATCGCGTGCTCCTGACGGGCGGCGAGCATGCGCGAGATGCGCGAGATGCGCGAGATGCGCGAGTCTCGGCTCGCGCGCCGCGCGCTCGCCGCGTTGGCGTTCGGCCGGCCACGAGGCGGCCGGCCGTGAATCGAGAATGCAGGCAACGGATGTTCCGACGCGCGAGGCGCACGTGCGTCGCGACGAACGGCGGCGATGTCCATCGTCGCATATATCGCATATAAATTCTTCCGCGCGCAGATGAATGAGCGAAATCGGGCGCGCCCGCGCGGTGATGGTCGAGGGAACGGTCACGCTCGGCTTGCGCTGTGCGCGCTTGCGGGACGATGCGGCGTTGGGGCGCACGGCGCGCATCGTTTCATTTCAGGAAACGGTGCGGCGGATATGTTTTTAATGCTTCGGGCGCGACGGCTAATGTGCACACATTGCGTGCGTCGGCGCGAGATCGAGCGGCGATCGCGGTTCGGCTGGATATCGGGCATCGCCGGCTTCGAGCGAGTCGGCCGCGCTGTCGAGCGCCGTCCGCGAATGCATGCCGCCGCTCGACGTTCGCATATGCCGGCGCGTTGAGAAAAACGACGCTTCGCGATCGGCAAGCCCGACGATCGCATCTGCGCGTTGCAGCCCGAACGTTCGTGCGCCCGATCGCGGGGCCGCTTCGGCGTGCGGATTCGTTCGGAGAACCGATCGAGCGGAGCGTTTTCGATTGCCGCATCGGCCGAGCGCATCGTTCGCGCGACGCGCCGGCGCTCATGCGCTCCCGCGCTCACGTGCGCGTGCCGCGTCGGCGCGCATCAACGATCGCGCGCCGGCGGCGCTTCGCGCGCCGCGCGTCAAACCTTGAACGACGGCAAATCCCGCACGATCTGCGCGAGGATCTCGTTCGCCGCGCGCGGCAGCGCGCGCTCGTTGTGAACGAGCACCTTGCCGCAGGGCGAGTTGAACAGCGGATTGCGCATCCGCAGCGCGACGATCTCGCCGCATTCGAGATCGTCTTCGATCAGCAGGCGCGTGAGGAACGCGACGCCGTTGCCCGAACGCACGAAGCGCCGCATCGCGGGCACCGAGTTCGTGACGAGCCGCGGCGCGAGCGGAATGTTCTCCGCATGCGCGACGGTGTGCACGATCTGCCCGACGCCGTAATACGGCGCGGGCATCAGCGCGAGCGGATAGCTGACCGCCTCGCGCAATTCGAGCGGCTCGCCGCGCTTCGCGAGCGGATGATCGGGCGCGACCGCGAGAAACGTCGGATGCGCGACGCTCAGGCACTCGCGAATCTCTTGCGGCAGCGACGGATTGTACGTGAGGCCGATATGCGCACGTTTGCGTAATACGTCATCTACGACGCCGTCCGCGGTGCGCACGTTCAATGCGACCGATACGTGCGGATGCCGATGCAAAAAACGTGTGATAACGGAATCCATCAGGTCTTCGACATAGCCGACCGTCAGTGCGATCTCGACGCGCCCGCGCAATTCGCCGTGCAAGGATTCGTGGAATTGCTCTAATCCGATTCGGCACGCGTGCGTGTATTCGACGAGGAGGGTGGCGGCTTCGGTCGCGATCATGCCGTGCTGCCGGCGCTCGAACAGCGGTGCGCCGATTTCGCTCTCGAGCAGCTGCAATTGCCGGCTGACGACGGATGGCGCGGTGTTCAGCCGTTCTGCCGCCGCGCGGATCGATCCGTGGTCGAGGATTGCGTGGAAGTAGCGGAGGCGGTTGAGATTGACCTGGAACGATTGATCCATACACTTGTTGCCTTGCAAAGCAACGGCCGTACACCAAAGTTGCTGTCACTGGGATCATACAGTATGGAGATAATGGCCACGACAAATGAGCGCGGGAGTACGCGCACGCAGATTCCAATACGGGCCATATGAGAGAACAGAACGCTTCCGGAAACGCGCGCTCGCGAATCTATCGAAAGGTCGACATCCGCATCCTCGGGTTTCTCGCAGTCTGTTACGTCACGGCCTATATCGATCGCATCAACATCAGTTTCGCGAAGCTCGCGATGCAGACGGACCTCGGATGGAGCGAGGCCGTGTACGGCCTCGGCGCCGGAATCTTCTTTCTCGGCTACATGGCGTTCGAGGTGCCGAGCAATCTCTGGCTCACCCGTATCGGCGCGCGGCTCACGCTGAGCCGCATCATGGTGTTGTGGGGGCTGACATCGGTCGCGATGATGTTCGCCACCAACGTGACGACGTTCTACGCATTGCGTTTCCTGCTCGGCGTGTTCGAGGCGGGTTTCAGCCCCGGCATGCTGTTCTGTCTGACACGCTGGTATCCGGAGGCGCGAATGGCGCGCGCGATGGCGATGCTCTTGTGTGCGGGACCCGTCGGCGCCGTGATCGGCGGGCCGGTGTCGACGCTCATCATGACGCAGCTCGCGGGCGTGTATGGTCTGACCGGCTGGCAGTGGCTGTTTCTGCTCGAAGGGTTGCCGGCGGTGCTGCTCGGCGTCGTGCTGTTCTTCACGCTGAGCGAGCGGCCCGCCGACGCGAAGTGGCTGAGCGAGAGCGAGAAGTCGATCCTGCTCGCCGAGATCGGTTCGGCGCCGCGCGCGGCAAGCCGGCACACCGCGTTTCGCGAGGTCCTGAAAGATCCACGAATCTATGCGATGGCGTTCTCCTATTTCGCGATCATCTGCGGTCTCTATGCGGTCAGCTTCTGGCTGCCGACGCTGCTGCGCGGCGCTGGCGTGAAGAACCTGCTGCATATCGGCGCGCTGACCGCGCTGCCCTATCTCGCGGCGATCGTCGCGATGCAGGTGATCGGCCGGCGCTCCGACAAGCGCGGCGAGCGGCGTCTGCACAGCGCGATCGCGCTGCTGCTGAGCGCGGCCGCGTTGACGGTCACGGTGGTCGCGGGCGATCGCTTCGTCGTCGCGATGGTCGCGCTCGTCGCGGCGACCGCGCTGATGTATTCGGCCTACGCGGTGTTCTGGGCGATTCCCGCCGATTATCTGAAGGGCGACGTCGCCGCGGGCGGCATCGCGCTCATCAATTCGATCGGCCTGTTCGGCGGCTTCGTGAGCCCGACGGTCATCGGCTGGATCAAGACCACGACGGGCAGCCTGCAGGCCGGGCTGATGGTGATGGTCGCGCTGTTCGTCGCGGGCGCGATCGTGCTGCTCGCGAACCGCGTCGACGCGAAGAAATGGAGCGCCGCCGCATCATGAAGATCCTGGTCGCCGGATTCCGGCACGAGACGAACACGTTCGCACCGAGCAGGGCGTCCTACGCGAGCTTCGTCGCGGACGGCGGCCGCTATCCGCTGTCGCGCGGCGCGGAGATGCACCGGCTGAAGGGCATGAACCTGCCGATCGCGGGCGCGCTGGCGGCGATCGAAGACGCCGGGCATGTCGCGCTGCCCGCGATCTGGGCCGACGCGGCGCCGTCGGGCGTCGTCGAATCGGTCGCGTTCGAGCGGATCGCGGGCGAGATCGTCGACGCGGCGAAGCGGTGCGACGCCGACGGCATCTACGTCGACCAGCACGGCGCGATGGCGGCCGAGCATTACGACGACGGCGAAGGCGAACTGCTGCGCCGGCTGCGCGAGGCCGTCGGCGCGCGGGTGCCGATCGTCGCGTCGCTCGATCTGCATGCGAACGTCACGCGGCAAATGCTCGACAGCGCGGACGCGCTCGTCACATATCGCACCTATCCTCACGTCGACATGGCGGACACCGGGCGCCGCGCGATCGCGCTGCTCGACACGCTGCTCGGCAAGCGCGGCCGGCATCGCCATTTCCGGGCCGCGCGGCGCGTGCCGTTCCTGATTCCGGTCAACGCGATGTGCACGTCGCTCGAGCCTTCGAAGAGCGTGTTCCGGCTGCTCGACCGGCTGGAAACGGGCGGCGTGCGGTCGCTGTCGTTCGCGCCGGGCTTTCCGGCCGCGGACTTCGCCGAATGCGGGCCTTCGATCTGGGGCTACGGCGCCGATCCCGTCCAGCTCGCGCGCGCCGTCGACGCGCTGTACGAGCACGTCGTGTCGATCGAATCGGAGTGGTCGGTGCGCTTCATGTCGGCGGACGAGGCGGTGACGGAAGCGATCCGGATCGCGCGCCGCGCGGACAAGCCGGTCGTGATCGCCGATACGCAGGACAACCCGGGCGCGGGCGGCGGCTCGAACACGACGGGTTTGCTGCATGCGCTCGTCACGCATCGCGCGCCCGATACGGCGCTCGGGCTGTTCTTCGATCCCGCGGCCGCGTGCGCCGCGCACGCGGCGGGGCTCGGCGCGTCGCTCGAGATCACGCTCGGCGCGGAGAGCGGGCTGCCGTTCACGGGGACGTTTCGCGTCGAGTCGCTGTCGAACGGCCGCTGCCATTGCCATGGCCCGATGCTCAAGGGCGCGACGCTCGAGCTCGGCCCGACCGCGTGCCTGCGGATCGGCGACGTGCGCGTCGTCGTCACGTCGGCGCGCGTGCAGATGACTGACCGGAGCTTCTACCGGATCGCAGGCGTCGCGCCGGAAACGATGAAGATTCTGGTCAACAAGAGCTCCGTGCATTTTCGGGCGGATTTCGATGCGATCGCAGATTGCGTGCTGATTGCGAAAGCGGGCGGCTGGATGGCCGCCGACCCGGCCGATCTGCGCTGGACGTCGCTTGCCGACGGGATGCGCGTGAGCCCGTGCGGCGCGCCGTTCTTCGGCTGCGGCGCGCCGTGCTCGACGCACGCGGACGGGATCACGGGAGAGATGCGGATATAGGACGAATGCAGTGATGCGAGCGGCCGCGCAAGGTGCGCCAACACCCGGCGCGGCCTGACCACGGAAGACTTTCAGCGAAGACCCCACCATGGCTGTCGGCATTGTACGGCAACGTCCATGCCTCGTCGCGCGCGCGCCGCTGCGACGGCGCTGCGCGTTGCGTTTCCTGAGGCAGGCGCGAGGTCGCGGCGAGCGTCCGGCCGCGGCCCACGCGTTCGCGCTTGCGATCGTGCCGCGCGCGGGCGCCGCGCATGCGGCGGCCAAACCGTCGCGCGCGCCGGACTCGCCGGATGCGCGCCGATCGCCGTGTGCGCGGGAACAGGAACAGGTCATTTCCTCGCTGCGCGCCGATGCCGCCGCGCCGGCCCGGCGCGCGCCCGGCTCGCCCGCTTTCCGCTCCTTCGCGCCCGGCACGCGCCCGGGCGCATCGAATCGATTGTCACGACGCGCCCCGCGCGCGTCGCGCCCCATCTGCCGCCCGGTGGCCCGGTTGTCTGCGGCAGTGGCCTTGCGATCGGAACATGCTCCGATCGCGCTTTTTATTCCCGAGGCAGCGATTGTCGCAGCCGGTCCCGCCTTCGCATGCGTTCGTCGCGTTGCGGATGCGTTCACGTCGTCGCGCCTTCCGTTTTCAGCGAAGGAACCCCGTTCCGAACTTGGATGAGTACGATGAACTCCTTTGATACCAACCATCTCCTTAACCCGGCGCGCGCGCTGGCGAGACCGTTCGGCGATTCGGCCGAGCGCCGTTCGCTGAAGGCGTCCCCGCGCGTGCAGCGCGTGCTCGACGAGCTCGTCACGCGCATCGTCGACGGCGAATACACGTCCGGCCTGCTGCCGCCGCAGGACGTGCTCGCGCGCGAGCTGGGCGTGCCGCGCTCGGTGATGCGCGAGGTCACGCGGATGCTGACCGCGCGGCGGATGCTGCACGCGCGGACCAAGGCGGGCACGCGCCTCACGCCGCGCAGCGAATGGCGGCTGTTCGACGATCACGTGATGCAGTGGCGGATGCGGATCGCGTCGGACACGGATTTCCTGCTCGACGTCGCCGCGATGTGCGACCTGATCGAACCGGAGGCGGCCGCGCAGGTGGCGGTGCATTCGGACGACGCGCAGCGGCGCGCGATCCGCGCCGCGCATGCGGCGCTGCGCGAGGCGATCGAGCCCGACGCGCTGCGCCGCGCGCTCGAGCTGCTGCATGCGTCGATCGTCGAGGCGAGCCGCAATCAGTTCATCCGGCAGATGGCCGAGGTCGCGCGTGCGGGCGTGATGGCGATCGATCTCGACGCGGCGACGCTGCAGGAGCGCAACGACGCGATCCGCGACGCCGCCGCCAAGCTCGTCGCGGCGATCGACGGCCGCGACGGGGACGGCGCGCGCACGGCGATGGTCGCGCTGCGCGCGGCGGTCAACGAGGCGAGCCTCGATCCGGCCTGAGCGGGCCGGGCGTCGTGATGCGCGCCGCCGCGCCGCCGCGTGTGCGGCGTGCGTCTGACGTTTCGCGCCTCGCGCTCCACGTCTCGCGCCCCGCGCCTCGCGCCCCGCGCCTCGCGCTTCGCGCTTCGCGCACGGCGGCGGCGCGCTTATCGCGGCAGCGTCTGCGTGTCGGCGAGCGCTTCCGGCCGGCGGCGATATCGCGCGAGATACAGCACGCTCAGCGCGACGAGAAACGGCACGCCGAACACGAGCGTCATGTGAAACTCGGGCGTGAAGTACGTCGTCGCCATGATCGCGAGCATCAGCGCCGCGCCGGCGAGCGTGGCGAACGGGAAGCCGGGCATCCGGAAGCCGGCCGCCGGCAGCCCGCTCGCCGCGCGCTTGCGGCGGAAGAAGTAGTGCGTGACGAAGATCATCATCCACGTGAACATCGCGCCGAACATCGAGATCGCCATCATGATCGTGAACGACGCGTCCGGGTAGACGATGCTCACGAGCGTCGCGATCGCGATGCCGGCCGTCGACAGCAGCAGCGCGTTGAGCGGCACGCCGCGCGCGCTGAGCCGGCCGAGGCCGTGCGGCGCGTGGCCCGCGCACGCGAGGCTGAACATCATCCGCGTCGTGATGTAGAGCTGGCTGTTCATCGCGGACAGCGCGGCGATCAGCACGACGAAGTTGATGACGCCCGCCGCGCCCGGCAGGTGAATCGCGGTCATCACCTTGACGAACGGGCTCTCGTCGCGTCCGGCGGCGGTCCACGGGACGATCGCCAGCATCAGCGCGAGCGTGACGAGGTAGAACAGCACGAGGCGGACGACCGTCGAGCGGAACGCGCGCGTGACCGCGCGCTCCGGGTCCTGCGCCTCGCCCGCGGCGACGGCGATCATCTCGATGCTCAGGTAACTGAAGATCGACACGATCACCGCGACCCACATCCCCCATGCGCCTTTCGGGAAGAAGCCGCCGTGCTCGACGTAATGGCGCAGGCCCGGCGCGCCCGCGTTCGAGCCCGCGACGAGCGACGGATCGACGAACACGACGTAGCCGCCGATCGCGATGAACGCGACGATCGCCGCGATCTTCACGACCGAGAACCAGTATTCGACCGAGCCGAACACGTCGACGCTCAGCGCGTTGACGAGCACGAGCACGGCCGAGAAGCCCGCGATCCAGATCCAGCCGGGCACCGCGGGAAACCAGTACTTCATGTACAGCGCGATCGCGGTGACTTCGGTGCCGACCGCGAGCACGATGCACGCCCAATACGCGTAGCGCACGAGAAAACCCGCCCAGGGGCCGAGGTAGTGCTCGGCGTGCGCGCCGAACGAGCCCGACGTCGGATGCGCGACCGTCATCTCCGCGAGGCAGCCCATCAGCAGCAGCGAGATCAGCGCGCCGATCGCATAGCTGATCAGCACGCTCGGCCCCGCGAAACCGATCGCGAAGCCGCTGCCGAGAAAGAGGCCCGTGCCGATCGCGCCGCCGATCGCGATCATCGTCATCTGGCTGGCGCTCAGCGTGCGGCGCAGCCCGCCTTCGCGGGCCGCGATCGCGTGAAATTGCCCTTCCGAACTCATTGAATGCTCCTCCGATTGTCGTTATGGATGGCGGGCGCGCCGCGGCGCGCCCGCGCGATTGGCGTGAACGATCCGGACCGTTCGTCAGAACATGTGCCGCAGGCCGACCGCGACGCCCGTCTGATTGCCGCGGCCCGGCATCTCGGTGACGGCGCCGCCGGACACCTTGTTGTAGTCGACGCTCGCGTACGCCTGCGTCGCCTTCGACAGTGCGTACTCCGCTTCGAGCACGCCCGCGTAGCGCTTGCCGCCGTTGCCGTCGATGCCGTTCACGTTGCGGATCGCATCGTAATAGAACGCGCCCGTGAGCGTGATCGCCGGATCGATCCGGTACGCGGCGCCCGCGTAGCCGATCGTGTCGTAGCGCGGATGATCGGCGAACGAGCCGTAGGCGACCGTGCGGCCCGGATCGTTCAGGTAGTCGCGATCGATCGTGCCCGTCGCGTCCTTGCCGCCGAGATAGCCGACGAACAGCGTCGCGGGGCCGACGGCGTAGCGGCCCGCCGCGCCCCACATCTGCTGCGCGCGGCCGCCGGCGTCGCGCGTCTGCTGATAGACGGCGCCGATCGTCAGTGCGCCGTGCGTGTACGCGGAGCGCACGCCCCAGTACGCGTTGCGGCTCATGCTGCCCGCGACGCCGCCGAAGCCGTAGCTCGCGCCGAGCGCGAGGCCGCCGAGCGTGTTCGCATAGCTGACGACGTTGTTCGCGTAGCCCTGCGTGAGGAAGTACGGCCACATGTTCGCCGTGTAGTTGCCGATCGTCAGCGGATCGAGATCGCCGAACAGGTTGAAGCCCTCGGTGGTCTGGCGGCCGAGCTCGACCGTGCCGAAGCGGCCCGACAGGCCGACGTACGCGTAGCGGCCGAACAGGCGAGCGCCGTCCGCTTGCCCCGATTGCGGCTCGAAGCCGTTCTCGAGGCGGAAGATCGTCTTCAGGCCGTCGCCGAGATCCTCGGCGCCTTTCAGGCCCCAGCGGCTGTTCGTGATCGCGCCGTTCGCCATCTGCACGGCCCCGCCGTTCGCGGCGTCCGCGTGCGTCGTGTAGCGGATGCTCTGATCGACGATCCCGTACAGCGTGACCGAGCTCTGCGCGAATGCAGGGCCCGACAGCGCGATGCCGATCGCGACCGGCCATGTCGTTGCTCCAAACCTGTTCATCTTCGTTTCCTTGTCGATGTGTCGTTGTGCCGGACGGCGGGAAGCCCTCGCCGCGCGGCAACCTGCCGCGGCGAGGCGAGCGGGCCGCCGCCGTCCGTGTTGCGACGCGCTCCGCGCGCGCCGCCGCCGGCCTCGTCGGCGGGCGGCGGCGCGTGGATCGAATGCGAAACTAGTCGGCCGCGCGGCTCGACGCGCGGCCGAGCGCGACGTGCGCGACGAGCTCGATGCGCATGTCCGGATGCGCGAAGCCGTGCACCGCGACGCATGCGCGGTTCGGGTACGGTGCGTCGAAGAACTCGCGGTAGACGGCATCGATGATGGGGATGTCGCGTGCGTCGGCGACGTACAGCAGCACCTGGGCGACGTCCTGCATGTGCGCGCGGGCGGCGCGCACGGTTGCGGCGAGGTTCGACAGCGTGAGACGCGCCTGCCGCGCGATGTCGCCGCCGATGATCGCGCCCGTCGCATCGACGGGACCGTGCGCGGTGAACATCAGGCCGTGCGCGTGCGTGGCCCACGAGAACGGCTGTGCGGGTGCGGGCAGATCGACGGGAATCAGTGCGGGCATGGGGGGACTCTTTCGGATGTCTGATTATTGGAGCGGGGCCGCGGGCGTCGCGGCGCTCGCGCGCCGCGGCTCGGGGCGCCGGCTGGCTTCGGGTTCGGCTTGGGGTTCGGGTTCGGACTCGGACCCGGACCCGGACCCGGCTTCGGTTCCGGAATTCGGCTGCGGCATCCGGCTTTGCCTTTCGATTTCAGCCCGGATGCCGTGCATCACGAATCACGCCGCGACGCATCGCGCATCACGCCGCGACGCGCGCCCGGCGCGTCTTCAACACGCCGGCGATCGCGTTCGCGACATGATCGACGTTCGCGTCGCTCAGCCCGGCGATGCACGCGCGCCCGGAGCGCAGCAGGTACACGCCGTCGCGCTCGCGCAGCGCGTCGACTTCGGCGGGCGCGAGGCCGGTGTAGCTGAACATTCCGCGCTGCTCGACGAGGTAGTCGAACGACGCGCCCGGCACGAGCGCAGCGAGCCGCGCGGCGAGCGCCGAGCGCATCCGCTTGATGCGCTCGCGCATCGCGGCGACGTCGCGCGCCCATTGCTGCGCGAGCGCTGCGTCGTTCAGCACGGTCGAGATGAGCCGCGCGCCGTGAAGCGGCGGGCTCGAATAGATGCGGCGCACGCCCGCCTGAATCTGGCTCAGCACGCGGGCCGCCTCGCTTTCGTTCGCGCACGCGATCGACAGCCCGCCGCAGCGTTCGCCGTACAGCGAGAAATTCTTCGAGAACGAATGGCTGACGAAGACGGGCAGCCCCGCGTCGGTCATCGCGCGGATCGGCCAGGCGTCGTCGTCCAGGCTGTCGCCGAAGCCTTGATATGCGATGTCGAGGAACGGGATCAGCCCGCGCCGGCCGCACAGCGCGGCGAGCTCGCGCCACTGCTCGCGCGACAGGTCGATGCCCGTCGGGTTGTGGCAGCACGGCTGCAGCAGCACGATCGCGCGCGCGGGCAGCGTGTCGAGCGTCGCCGTCATCGCGTCGAAGCGGATGCCGTTCGTCGCCGCGTCGTAGTACGGGTACGTGTGCACGTCGAGGCCCGCCGCCGCGAACAGCACACGGTGGTTGTCCCATGTCGGATCGCCGATCCAGATCGCGCTGTCGGGGAAATAGCGCTTCAGCAGGTCCGCGCCGAGACGCAGCGCGCCGGAGCCGCCGACCGTCTGCACCGTCGCGATCCGCTTGTCGCGCAACGCGGTGCTGCCGGCGCCGAACAGCAGCGATTGCAGCGCGCGCCGGTAGTCGGCCATGCCTTCCATCGGCAGATACGTGTGCGCGTCGTGCCGCTCGCTCAGGCGCGCCGCCGCCGCGCGCACGCTGTCGAGGACGGGCACGGCGCCGCTTTCGTCGTAATACAGGCCGATGCTGAGGTTGACCTTGCGCGGCTCGGGATCGCGCTGGAACGCCTGGAACAGCGACAGGATCGGGTCGCCGGGGTACGCGTGGATGTGTTCGAACATGGTGGAGGCGGCTTGCGGGTGACGGTGGCGGAAACAGCGGCTCGGCGCGGCGCGGCGCGTCGCATCGCCCGCAGGCCGCGCCGCCGCGCCGCGTGCGGCCTTGCGGGCCGCCTCCGCTGCACGATTCATGGGGCGCATGTTATCGACGAAAAAATGAAATGTGCTTCGGAAATCGTGCTTGCCTACGTTTCGTCGTGATAGAGTCTGCGAATTGAGATTGTTTTTTTGCGGGATTCTGCGAAATGAGCCTGGATCGTACCGATATGCGCATTCTTCGCGAGCTGGAGAGCGACGGGCGCATCAGCAATCAGGACCTCGCGACGTCGGTCGCGCTGTCGCCGTCCGCGTGCCTGCGGCGCGTCAAGCTGATGGAGGAGCAGGGCGTGATCGAAGGCTATCGGTGCGTGATCGCGCCGAAGCGCATCGGCGTCGAATTCGAGGCGCTCGTGCATGTGTCGATGCGGCCCGACATCGACGACTGGCACGATTCGTTCGTCGCCGCGATCCAGTCGTGGCCGGAAGTCGTCGCCGCGCAGGTGGTGACGGGCGAATCGAACTACGTGCTGACCGTGCGGGCGCGCAGCCTCGATCACTTCTCCGAGTTCGTGATGAACAAGCTGCACCGCGCGCGCGGCGTGATGTCGACGAATTCGAGCATCGTGCTCGCGACGCTCAAGCGCGACGGCTCCGTGCTCGATCTCGCGGCCAAGCCCGCTTAGCGCCCGTTTGGAAATGCAAATTTCCGCCCTCGTAGCCACGCTGATGTAGAGCGCTGCTTTGAAAGTGGCCCGTGGGCAAGGAATGCAGGCGTGGGCCAGATGAGCTGGAATTCGCCATTTCATCCATTTTCAAACGGGCTCTGAGCGCGGCGCGCGGCGGGGCAAGCGCGAGCGCCTTCCGTACGTGATTCACGCCGCATGCGCGGCGTGTCTTCTTTCGGGTGATCGGGTGATCGGGTGATCGTGCAATCGGACGGCGCGGGCGTGCGGCGAACGTGCGGCCGCCGAACGCGGCGCGCGGCCGGCTTTCCCCGCCCCGCCCGCCGCGCGGCTTTCGCATTCTTGTCGTCGGCGCGGCGGGCCGGCCGCCCGCGCGGCGCCGGCGGCACGGCGATACCACCCGGCGCCGCCGCGAGCGCCGCTCAACCGCCCGTCATCGTCGGCAGCAGCGTCCGGTAGATATGGATGAACGCGGGCCCGAGCAGCACCGTCAGCAGCGCCGGGAAGATGCAGAAGATCAGCGGAAACAGCAGCTTCAGCGCGATCTTCGCCGCGCGCTCCTCCGCGCGCATCCGCCGCTGCGTGCGCAGCGTGTCCGACAGCACGCGCAGCGACGCGCCGATGCTCGTCCCGAAACGGTCCGCCTGGATCAGCATCGCGCTGAACGCGTCGACGTCCTCGGCGCCCGTGCGCAGCGCGAGGTTGCGCAGCGCGGCTTCCTTCGAGAAGCCGGAGCGCATCTCGAGCAGCATCAGCCCGAGCTCGTCCGCGACGACCGGGCTGCGCAGCCGCAGCTCGTCGGCGACTTTCGTCAGCGCCGCGTCGAGCCCGAGGCCGGCTTCGACGCACACGGTCAGCAGATCGATCGCGTCCGGAAAATCCTCGACGATCATGCGCTGGCGCGACGCGATGCGGCGCGCCAGCATGGCGTTCGGCAGATAGAAGCCGAACGCGCCGATCAGCACGAGCATCGCCGACACCGAGTACGGGCTGTCGCCGAGCGCGGTGCCGATCATGAACGGCATCGCGGCCGCGGGCAGCGCGAGCGCGAGCACGGTCTTCGCGGCGAAGTACAGGTGCGCCGCGCCCGGCGAACGCCATCCGGCGTTGATGAGGCGCAGCCGCAGCGGCGAATTCTCCCAGCCGGCCTTCGGCAGCGACAGCTTCGAGATCGGCTGCGAGATTTCGGCGAGCTTCTCGACCCAGACGGCCGGCGGCGCCGGGCCGTCGCCCGTCGCAACCGCGGCGCCGCCGATCTGCTCGAGGCGGCGCGCGAAGCCGCGCGGCGCGAGCGCGAGCCACGCGCCCATCACCCCCGCGACGACGACCGCGAACAGGCCGAACAGCAGCAGGATTTGCGTGACGTTGAGATTTTCCATGACAGTCCCCGAATGTCGTTCAACGAATGATTGATTGCCGGATGTGCCGCGCGCCGCTTCACACGCGAATGCGGATGATGTGCCGCATCCACAGGATGCCGAACGCCATCGACGCGATCGTGACCCCGACGAGCAGCATGCCGGCCGGGTCCTGCCAGAGCACCGCGATGAAGTCGGGATTCATGATCGACAGCAGGCCCGCCGTGCCGAACGGCAGCAGCGTCAGGATCAGCGCGGACAGCTTGCCTTCCGCCGACAGCACGCGGATCTTGTCGAACAGCTTGAAGCGCTCGCGGATCAGCAGCGCAATGCCGTCGAGCAGCTCGGCGAGGTTGCCGCCCGTCTCGCGCTGGATCAGCACCGCGATCACGAAGTAGCGCAGGTCGGGCACCGGCACGCGCGTCGCGAGATTCAGCAGCGCTTCCTGAAGCGGCACGCCGTAGTTGATCTCGTCGAACGTGATCCGGAACTCGCCGCCCATCGGCTCGGCGAATTCGCCGCCCACCATCGAGATCGCGCTCGAGAACGCGTGGCCGGCGCGCAGCGCGCGCGCGATCATGTCGCATGCGTCCGGCAGCTGGCGTTCGAGCTTGCGCAGGCGGCGCGTGCGGCACCGCAGCACGAACAGCGTCGGCAGGCTCACCATCGCGACCGACACCGCGGCGGCGGCCCACAGCGGCAGCGGCGCGAAGCTGAGCGCGACGAACACGACGAACGGCATCGCCAGCGAGATCCACGCGAGCTTCACGACCGACCACGCGAGGCCCGATTGCTCGATCATCAGGTCGAGCGTCTGCACGCGAGGCAGGCGCATCAGCAGGCGGTCGAGCGGCTTCGCGTCGTTGAGCATCCGCTCCTTGAGGATCGACAGCCGCTCCTTCTGCACCTGGCCGCCCGCCGACATCGCGCGGATGCGCGCCTCGATGCGGCGCGCGGCCGGCCCGTGGCGGGCGTTCCACCATTGATAGACGCCTTCGAACGCCAGCACCACGGCGACGAACAGCAGCAGGATGAAACCGTAGAAGATCGGGTCCATGACAGGCTCCTTCATGCGGCGCGGGATTTACGCCACTTCGAAGCGGCGCGCGGGATCGTACATCGCGTCGGGCAGCTGGATGCCGAACGCGTTCAGACGCTCGGTGAACTTCGGCCGCACGCCCGTCGCGGTGAAGTGGCCGAGCACGTTGCCGTTCGCGTCGAGACCGGTGCGCTTGAACGTGAAGATCTCCTGCATGTTGATGATTTCGCCTTCCATGCCGGTCAGCTCCTGGATGCTGACGATCTTGCGCTTGCCGTCCGTGAGGCGCGTGGTCTGCACGACGACCGACAGCGCCGAGCTGATCTGCTGGCGCATCGTCTTCGGCGGCAGCGAGAGGCCCGCGACGCCGATCATGTTCTCGAGCCTCGTCAGCGCGTCGCGCGGCGTGTTCGCGTGGATCGTCGCGAGCGAGCCCTCGTGGCCGGTGTTCATCGCGTTGAGCATGTCGAGCGCTTCGGCGCCGCGCACTTCGCCGAGAATGATGCGGTCGGGGCGCATCCGCAGCGCGTTGCGCACGAGCGTGCGCTGCGTGATCTCGCCCTTGCCCTCGATGTTCGGCGGGCGCGTCTCGAGCCGCAGCACGTGATGCTGCTGCAGCTGGAGCTCGGCGGCGTCCTCGATCGTGACGATCCGTTCGGCATCCGGAATGTAGCCGGACAGGATGTTCAGGAGCGTCGTCTTGCCGCTGCCGGTGCCGCCCGACACGAGCACGTTGACCTTCGCGCGCGCGAGCGCTTCGAGCAGCTGCGCCATCGGCGGCGTGAGCGTCTGGTAGTTGACGAGATCGTCCATCTTCAGCGGGTTGACCGCGAAGCGGCGGATCGACATCAGCGGGCCGTCGATCGCGGAAGGCGGGATGATCGCGTTCACGCGCGAGCCGTCGGGCAGGCGCGCGTCGACCATCGGGCTCGATTCGTCGATGCGCCGGCCGACGCGCGACACGATCTTCTCGATCACCTTCATCAGGTGCGCGTCGTCGTAGAACGTGACGTCGGTCAGCTCGAGCCGGCCGAACCGCTCGACGTAGACGGCGCTCGCCGTGTTGACGAGGATGTCCGACACGGTCGGGTCGCGCAGCAGCGATTCGAGCGGGCCGAAGCCGAACATTTCGTCGTAGATGTCGATCGTCAGCTGGCGGCGCTCGAGATCGTTCGCGAGCAGCTTCTCTTCGTCGAGAATGCGCGCGATCAGCGTCGCGATCTCGTTGCGCACCTGCTCGGCGGGCAGCCGCGACAGGCGCTCGAGCTCGACGCGCTCGAGCACGGCGCCGTGCATCTGGCGGCGCAGCTTCTGATACGCTTCGCGCGCCATCGCGGTGGCCGCGCCGACGGCCTCGTTTCGGGACATGAACGGTGGCGCGCGCCGCGTGGACATCTGGTCTCGCAATGACATGATGGTCTCCTCGAACGGGTATTACATCGATTTGAGTTTGGGCGTCGCGCCGCGGCTGAAGAGCCGGGCGAACAGCGGCGCGTCGTGCTCGGCGTCGCGCCGCGGGCGCTGCGCGCCGTCGACGAGATGCTTCGCGAACGCCTGCAGGCTGCGCGCGACGGCGCAGCCGCGCGCGAGCCGCGACAGCGGCACGCCCTGGTCGACGGCCTCGCCGACCGCAGCGGGATCGTCGGGTATCACATACGAAGCGCGCATGCTCAGCACTTCCTCGAGCGCCGCGCGCGCGCGCTCGGACGCGCGCGTCTGCCGGTTCAACACGAGCTGGATGCGATCGAGCGGGCAGCCGAGCGACACGAGCAGCTCCTGCAGGCGCCGGGCCGCGCGCACGTGCGGCATGCTCGGCTGCAGCACCACTTCGATGTGATCGCTGCGGTCGAGCGCGACCATCGACACCGCGTTCAGGCTCACGCCGAGATCGAAGATCACGAAGTCGTAGCGCGGCGCGGCGACGCCGAGAATCCATTCGAGCGCGTCCTCGCGCAGGTCTGCGGCCTTGAGCGGATCGCCCGCGCCCGCGAGCACATGAAACGTTTCGGTCACGCGCACCACGCTCGCGTCGAGAAACGCGCCGTCCAGTCTTTCGAGCTGCCCGCAGAGCTGCGCGATGGTCGACGGCGGCGTCTGGTCGCTGACGAGGAACGCGGCGTCGGCGAACTGCTGGTTCAGGTCGATGAGCAGCGTGCGGCGCTTCGAGTCTTCGGCGATCTCGTACGCGACGTTGCCCGCGATGAAGCTCGTGCCCGCGCCGCCCTTGCACGACATGAACGACACGACGCGCGTGTCGGGCGTGTCGCGCTGCGTGCATTGCAAGGCCGCGCGCTCGAGCGCGGCGTCGAGCACGCGCGGCTCGACCGGCCAGGGCAGCACGTCGCGCACGCCGGCGCGCATCGCGTCGAGCAGCGTCTGCGACGACGCGTCGGTCGTCACGAGCATGCACGTGAGGCCCGGATGCAGGCGGCTCAGCTTCTCGATCGCGGCGAGCTCGGCGGTGTCGAGCGCGACGCCGTCGATCATCAGGATGTCGAATGCATCGAGGCCGTCGGTGCGCTGTACGATCTGCGCGGCGCGGCCGACCGTGCGCGTGACGCGATAGCGGCCGGCATCGCCGACGAGCCGCGCGAGATGCGCGAGCCGCGATGCGTCTTCGGAAGCGACGAGGATGTTGATCATGGTCGTTGACCTCGCGTGGATTTCATTGACAGACCGTGCCGCCCGTCGACGTCGCGAGACTTTCGCGGGGCAGCGTGGTGACGAAGGGGGGCATCGCGAGCGTGAGCGGCACGAACGGAATCAGCGTCTTGACCGTCACGTTCGTGACCGACACGGTGACGAACGTGCAGGTGCTGCGCGCCGTCGCCGCGTCGGAATCGCAGCCGGCGGGCGCGTACGACAGGCTCACGTTCGCATTGCCGATGAGCGGCATCAGCTGGCTGATGCGCGTCTTCACGACGGACGCGTCGGCGTCGCAGACGGCCGCCGTGCGTGCGCCGAGCCGGACCGCCTCGCTCGCGGTGTTCCAGTAGAACAGCACGCGGCTGAACTCGCAGATGCCGATCAGGATCGTGCAGAGGATCGCGGCGACGAGCGCGAACTCGACGGCCGCCATGCCGCGCTGCGCACGGCGCCGGGCGAGGGAGAAGGGGCGCGCGTTCATGACACTTGCCTCATCACGGTGACGATGTTGCCGAAGGTCAGCGTCGGCAGCCCCGGGAAGGCGGGAATCGGGCGGTATTGATAGCCCTTGATCTTGACCTCGACGAGATTGATGCTGCCCGCGAGGTTCGCCGGATCGGGCGAGCCGTTGTTCGTGTCGTAGGTCGGCACGTTCGCGAACTGCGCGGGATCGGACGCGTCGCCGCAGTTCGTCGTGTGCGACGCGTCGCACACGACGACCATCGACGTCGTGAGGCCGGGCGCGAGCTCGCTGCCGGTCGAGCCGCAGGTCGTGCTGCCGTAGACGGCGAGGCACTGCGCCTGCGCGACCGGATACGCGGGGTCGGTCGACAGGTACGTCGACAGATAGCGCGTCGCGTCGCGCGTCGCTTTCGTCAGCGCCTCGTACTGGTAGATCGCGCGGCCGAATTCCGCGACGCCGGTCACGAGCAGCACGAGCGGAATCATCACGATCGCGAATTCGACCGCGACGGCGCCGCGCATGCGCGACGCGCGGGGAGGCAATGAGAGTCGGTTCATGATCGTCTCGGTTGATCATGCGTTCATTGGAGCAGCACGGGCACTTGCGGGCCGACCGAGCTGCCGTTGCCGGGCGTGCCTTGCGTCGCGCACGGGCTGCCGGCCGCCGTCGACGAGCCGCGATATTCGAGGTGCACGGGGCTCGCGCTGCCGCCGGAGCCCATCGGGTCGAGCATCAGCACGCAGTCCCACGACAGCACGGGCGCGCTGTGGCCGTTCAGCAGCACCGAGCAGTCGACTTCCGGCGCGAGCGCGAGACGCCGGTCGGCGCCCGCCGGGTAGTAGCTCGCGTTGTACGAGCCGCCCGTGTTGATGCCGGTGATCAGGTCGCCCTGATAGCTCGTAAACGTCAGGCGCTTGCTGACGAAATCCGAGTACGCGCTGCTCTGCGCGGGCCACGTGGTCGCGTCGTACGCGTAGCCGGTGAAATCGGGCGTGCCGTACGACGGATTCTTGTACGGATTCGCGTAGATGCCGAAGCGGGTGTTGTATGCGTTCGTCGTCGCCGCCTTGTTGCCGGGCGTGCCGACCTGCGAGCCGGTCGCGGGCAGCGAGCAGTAGTTGCCCGTCAGCTCGTTGGCGATCGACGACGCGCTGTTCGATCCGTCGAGCGCCGACCAGCCGAAGTTGCCCGAGCCGAACGACGGCGGCGAGCCCGTCTTCGCGGCGAGCCAGTCGCCGATGTTGTACGACGCGCCGGCCACGGGCGGGCTCGTTTGCGTGCCGGCCTTGCAGATGAACACCGGGATCGCGCAGGTGGTCTGCGCGGCGCCGACGGTCGCGACGGCCGTCGCGGACACCGACGCGTTCGCGACGCTCACGCCCGGCACCATGTTGAGCGTCTGGATGAACCAGTTGACGATGCCCGTTCGCGACGTCGTGCACTTCACGTACTTGATCGACGACGGCGAGGCGATCGAGCTCTTCGGCTGGAACGGATTGCTGAGCGAATCGGTGAACGTGACGTTCGAGTTCGTCAGCATCTGAACGGGAAACTGCTCGAACAGCGCGTAGTTGAGGTGGCCGGCGGTGATGCCGGCCGCCTCCGGCACGGACAGGCTGATGGCGCCCGTCAGGTCGCGCGCCGCGGCGAGCGCGCACGCGTCAGCGCTGTTCTGCAGCTCGCTGCGCGTCACGTAGAGCTTGCCGAGATCCAGCGCGAGGCCGACGAAGCCGATCAGCACCGCGAGCATCAGCGCGACGAGAATCGACACGACGCCGCGCTGGCGGCGCCGCCCGCCGTGAAGGGCGGCGCCTGACGAGGAAGTGACGCGAGACATGACGGTCTCCCTGAGCGAATGGTGGTTATTGGCCGCCCGCCTTGCCGCCGCCGACGCCGATCACGAACGCGTTCGGCGTGGGCTCGATCTGCTGGAACGACCTGTCGTAGTTGTCGAGCGCGGCGGCGGCGGCGCGGCCGTCGACGCCGGCTGCCGACTTCGCGTGTTCGGCCGCGTGCGGATCGATGATCTGAGCCTGCATCACGGTGCGAACCGAGTCGCCGAAACGGCTGTCCCAGACGGGCGTGCTGGTCATGCAGCCGCCGAGCGAGGCGGCGAGCGACGCGGCGAGCACGAGGCGGCGCGTCAGCGTGAAGTAGTCGAGGTTCATGAGCGTCCCCTTGCGATGGTTCAGCGATCGAAGTCTTGCGCGATCGCGCCGGTGTTGGCGAGTTGTTGCGACGGCAGCGCGCCCTGGCGCTTCGCGGTCGCGCCGGCTGCGGCCGGCGCCGCGAGCGCGGCGGGTGCGGGCGATGCGGCGGCGGCGGGCACGGCGGGCACGGTGGCGGCGGCGTTGGGCGATGCGGCGCGCACGCCTTGACGCTGCGCGAGCGCGGCCGCGGCCGGCGTTGCGGGCGGCGGCGCCTGCACGGTCGCCGACGGGCGCGCCGGTGCCGGTGCGGGTGCCGCGGGCTTCGCCGGCTGCGCGGCATCGGGCGCGACGCTCGCCGGCGCGGCGGGCGGCGCGGCAGTCGCCGGCGCGGCGGCCGCAGGTGCCGCAGGTGCTGCAGGCGCAGCGGACGTGGCAGGCGCAGTGGACGTAGCGGGCGCGGCAGGCGCCGTGGCCGTCGGCGCGGCACCGGCGGGCGCGGCGCTCATCGGCGCGGCGTTCGCGGGAGCGGCGTTCGCCGGCGCGGTTGCGTGCTGGCGCAGTCCGCCGCGGCCTTCCATGTTGCCCGTCGCATAGACGTCGATTTCGTTCGGCTTCGTGAAGCTGTCGGTCGGCAGCGGCACGTCGGCGGTGTCGAGCGGCTTCACCAGGTGCGGCGTGATGACGAACACGAGCTCGGTGCGGTCCTGCTGGAACGACGTGCTGCGGAACAGCGCGCCGAGCACGGGCAGCTCGCCGATGCCGGGCAGCGCCTTGAGCGAGCCTTGCGCGTTGTCCTTGATGAGGCCGCCGATCGCGAACGTTTCGCCGTCGCCCATTTGCACGGTGGTCGACGCGCGCCGAGTCGTGATGAGCGGCAGGATCGACACGTTGCCCACGTTCGCCGCGGACAGCGTGACGCCCGTCGGCGACAGCTCGGACACCTCGGGCGCGACCTTCAGGCTGATCCGCCCGTTCGACAGCACCGTCGGCGTGAACTTCAGCCCGACGCCGAATTCCTCTTCCTGCAGCGTGATCGTGTTCGTGCCGATGCCGCTGCTTTGCGGAACCGGGATGAAGATCTTGCCGCCCGCGAGGAACGTCGCTTCCTGGCCGCTGATCGTGACGAGCTGCGGCTCGGCGAGGATCTTCACCGGCTGGTCGGTGTTCTGCGCGTCGATCGAGCCGTTCAGCGGCAGCTTGTTCGACTTGCTCGCCGAGATGCCGCTGCCCACGCCCGTGAGCAGGCTCGTCACGAGCGCGCCCGTCCACGAGCCGAAGCCGCCTTGGATGTTGACGGCCGATCCCATCTGGTTGATCAGCGTCTTCGATACCTCGGCGACCTTCACCTCGAGCATCACCTGCTGCGGCGACGTGACGGTCAGCATGTTGAGCACGTCGGCGCGCGGGCCGCCGCCGCCGTTGCCGTTGCCGTTGCCATTGGCGGCGGCGCCGGCGTTCGTGCGGTCGCTGTACGCCTTCGCGATCGCGACCGCCTGCTGCGCGGCCTGCGCGCTCGACACGTTGCCCGCGAGGACGATCGTGTCCGCCGCGGTCGACACGCGAATGTCGCGCTCGTGCGGCATCAGCTGGCGCAGCGACGCCTGCAGGCCGCCCGCGTCCGCGCCCACCGCGACGTCGATGATCTGGCACGCGCCGCTCTTGCCCTGGACGATCATGTTCGTCGTGCCGACGGACATGCCGACGAGATAGAGCGTGCGCGGCGACACCATCGTCGCCTGCGCGACGGCGGGATTGCCGATCGTGCGGTTGCGCACCGGCTCGTCGAGCGGCACGAGCAGCGACTTGCCGAGCGGCACGCTCACGCTGGTCGATTCGCGCATCTCGCCGACGCAGTTCGGGCCGCGCAGCGGCGCGGCGGCCGCCGCACCCGCGGCGCCGGCGACGGGCGCGGGCGCCATGCTGATCGTCATCTGCATCGGTCCGCGGCCGATCGCCATCGGCGCGGCCGAGGCGCCCTTCGCGATTGCGGCGTTCTCGACGGCGTCCTGCGCGGACGCGGCGAAGACGGTGAAGAGCCCGGCACAGCACGCGGCGGCGAGCGCCGCGCCGCGCACGACGCGCATGCGCGTCGGCGTCGGCCGGGAAAGTTGCGATTTGGTGTCCATTTCGTGTGGTCCCCCAGTGCCCGGCGCAGTGCGCCGGGTTTGACTATCGAAAGCTGCCGGAACGCAAGCGGGCAGCGGAAACGCCAGGCATCGTCAGTGCTTTGCCGCTTATGTCAGAAACATTCGACGCTGCCCGTCACGCCGGACAGCACGCCGACGCAGTCGCGGCCGGCCGCCGCGCGCGCATGCGCGACGACGACGCGCGTGCGCACGGTGCGCGGTTGCGCGGCGGGCGCCGCGACGGGCGCTGCCGCGGCCGCCGGCTGGCCGAGCAGCGTGTTCTTCGTCGCGCCGCCGGTGTTCAGCGCGTCCTTGTCGACCTGGTTGCGCAGCACGAGCGACAGCGTGCCGACGCTGCGCGCGAGGTCGAGCTTTTCCGCCTGGTCGGGCGTGACTTCGAGCGTGACCGCGTTGACGACCTTCGGTGCGGTGTCGTCGCGGCTCACTTGCTGCGCGACGGCGAGCACGAGGATCTTCTCGAGCACGATCTTCGAGATGCTCTGCTGCGGATCGGCCTTCGCCTGTTCCTGCGTGTTGACGATCACGTCGACGTAGTTGCCGGGCAGCGCGAAGCCCGCGACGCCGACGACATCGTTCACGCGCACGGTGATCGCGCGGTCTCCGGGGGCGATCACGGCGGACAGGCCGCCCTTCGTGCCGACGGGCGCGAGCTTCGAGCCGAGCACGGGCTCGCCGCGCGCGAGGCTCGTGCGCACGACGCGGCCTTCGAGCGACTTGACGTCGTTGAACGCGCCGGGCGGCACGCTCGCCGTCGGCCAGTTGACGATGCGCAGCTGGTTCGGGCCGAGCGGCTCGCCGAGGTTCACGTCGGTCGCGGCGACCGCGACGGGCGTGATGGCGCTGCTCGAGGTTTGCACGAGCCATCGCGAAGCGAAGGCGACGGCGGCCAGCCCCGCCAGGATGGCGATGGCGAGCATCGTGAATGCGCGACTGTTTTTCATGGCGGTACTCCTCGCTAGTCGTATCAAGAACCAATGGGCCGGACGCTACCAATCGCGATCCGCATCCGGCGGGGTGAGCGGCGGTTCGTCGGGCGCCGAGCCGAAGAAACTGCGCCACGCTTCGTGCAGCGCCTGCGGCGTGACCGTGGGCGTGTCGCCGCGATAGTGCACGGACGCCGCGACGAGCCGCAGCAGGTCGCCCGGATAGCACGCGAGAAACGGCATCCGCGCGGGCGCGTGCAGGCGTTGCAGCAGGTAGTCGAACGTCGATGCGTCCGAGTGCAGCGCGAGCGATGCGCAGCTCGCGTCGTACAGGTCGCGATAGCGGGCGACGGGCAGCGGCCCGACGTGCAGCTTCGAGCCGAGCCGGCGCAGGAACGCTTCGTCGCTGAACTGCGCGGGCGCGAGGTTGCTCGAGAACACCGGCCACACGTCGAACGGCATTTCGAGCCGCACGCCGCTCGCGAACGTCAGCTGATCGACGTTGCGATCGAGCGGCAGCAGCCAGCGGTTGAGCAGATCGCGCGGCGCGATGCGCTGGCGGCCGAGATCGTCGACGATGTAGAGGCCCATGTTCGCCTTCACGTGCGGCGGGGCCTGGTAGTAGCCCGTCGAGTCGTCCCGGCGCAGGTCGAGCTCGGCGAGCGTCAGCTCGCCGCCCGACAGCACGATGGGCCGGCGGCACAGGCGCCAGCGGCGGTCGCCGTTCGCGCTGTCGGTTGGGCGCGGCGCGTCGACGTGCGCGTGCGGATCATGAATCTTGATCACCTCGCCCGACGCATAGATCGCATACGGAATCGGCACGTTGCCGCGCAGCAGCGAGCCGAGGCGCTCGGCGAGATAGGTCTTGCCGCTGCCTGCGGGGCCGTAGATCAGCAGCGGGCGGCCCGCGTTCATCGACGCGGCCGCCGCGTCGAGCATCGACGGCTCGATCACGACGCCTTGGAACGCCGCGTGCGCGTCGGCGCGCGAAATCGTCACGTGCCGCACCGAATGCGCGGCGACGCTCGAGACGTACGCTTCGTGCGTGACGGGCGCCGGGCCGCAGTAGCTGTTGCGCGCTTTTTCCTCGAGCGCGAGCGCGCGGCCGAGGTCGGTCAGGCGCAGCGTCATGTCGATGTCGGACAGGCCGCGGTGCGTGACTTCGATCAGGCGCTCGCACGCGAGGAACGTCAGCACTTCGTCGAGCACGACGGGCGGCAGGCCGTGACGCTCGACGATTTCGGTGAGGCTCGAGCGTCCGTGCGCGAGCATCGATTTCAGCAGCAGCGCCGCGACGAAGGCTTCGTCCAGGCCGGTTTCCGCGAGCGTGCGCGGCGCGGCGGGCAGGCGCGCGGCGTGCCTTGCGCGGTATGCGCGCAGTGCGGATGGCTCCGGCAGATGGGCGATCTGCGCGTCATGCCGCGGTTCTGCTTGATCCAGGTTCATGGTCGCTCCAATCGTTGGGTGGGAGGCGGCATGCGCATCAGGCCGCCGCCGTGAACAGCACGCCGAGCGTGCCAATCGCGATCGCGACGCCGTACGGCAGCGTCCCGACCGAGTCGAACTCGGGTGCGGCGCGCGGCGCGGACGGATTGCGCAGCAGCGCCGCGCTCACGAGCAGATGACGCACGTTCGCGAGCAGCTTGCGGAACCGGCCGCGCTTGAGCACGACCGCGAGCGCCCATGCGCCGCCGACGACGAACGTCGCGAGCACGATGTGCAGCGCGAGCGAAGGGCCGACCCACGCGCCGATCGCGAGCATCAGCTTCACGTCGCCCGCGGCCATCCCGCGCACGAGGTAGAACGGCAGCAGCAGGCCGGCGCCCGTGGCCGCTCCGGCGAGCCACACGGCGAAGCCGGTGTGCGGGCCGGGCAGCCAGCACTGCGCGACGAGCGCGCCCACGAGGCCGAGCGCGATCAGTCGATTGGGAATGCGCCGGCTCGCCAGATCGATGCTGGCTGCTGCGATTGCAAGCAACGTCACGCAGAGCGGGATCGGTTGCGGCGGCAGGGCGGAGAACATTGAAGGCCTCGTGTCGTATTCGATCGTTCGATGAGCTGCTTCGGTGACGCCAGCCGGCATGCCGGACTGGCGCAACCAGGCGGGCTTGAGTTCACACATCCGAAGCGATAGTGCTGAACACCGACTGCAGATTGGTGCCGACGATCTGTACCGAGCCGATGATCACGATCGCGATGAGCGATGCGATCAGCGCGTATTCGATCGCGGACACCGCCGATTCGTCGCGCAGCCAATGCATGAAGGCATGGGCGGGTTGCGCGTCGATCCGGTGCGGACGGGTCGACTCCCGGCAAAAGGAATGGGTTCTCATGAATCGCTCCTCAGCGGTATCGAACGGAACATCTAAAGGAAACGAACGGAAGGGAAGCGACGGACGGCGAGTGGGGACATAGCCATCCGTCTTTCCGCCGACGCGCCCTTACAGATCGTTGCCGATCGTCGAGAAGACGGTGTTGAGGTTGGTACCGACCGTCTTCACCGCACCGATGATCACGATCGCGATCAGAGCAGCGATCAGGCCGTATTCGATGGCACTGACGCCGCCCTCGTCGCGAACGAACTGCTTCACGTATTGAACGAGGCTGGACATGACTCTCTCCTTTCGGATAACAAAAAAACCCCTTGCCATCGATGGCGCGGGACGTACAACGGGAACTGCTTCGACTACAAGGTGCTGCCGGAACTGCAAGGCACTACGGGTACTACGAGGCACTGCTGGTACTACAAGGCACTACGGGTGCTGCTGGCACGACAGGGCACTATAGGCACTGCAAGGCACTGCTAAAAAACGGGCCGCGGATCAGAACAGCCGCAGCGGGGCCTGCACGCGAATGCATGCGCCTGCGCGAGCGGAGCGATCGGCGGGATGAGGCTTGCCGGCGCGCGCGCATGAATCGATGCGCGCCGTGCGGCGCCAGCCTGGGAAAGTGCGGAACCGGCGGCCGTTGCGGCCGGCGGAGGGATAGCGGGAGACGGCGCAGGTGCGCGCCGTTTCACTGCTTGAGCGGCCGACGGGCCGCTGGACGGAATAAGTGGACATTGCCTTCACCCCGGTATTCACAACGAGCAATTTTTCCTGGCGCACGGCCGCAGCCGGCGCCCCGCTGGTCGAACGGCGACTGCCCTGTACACATCCGGCGCGGCACTTGCACTTGCATGCGTTGCACCGGATGCGACCCCGTGGGTGACGTCGGCGGATTCTGTCTGTTGATCTGGATGCCGTGAATCTTTCGATCGTCGCGTCGTCGTTTGCCGCGCAGGACATTTCGCAAGGAGTGGGCCAGCTTTCGGGAACGCACGGCGGGACAAGGACGAGCGGCTCACCGGTGTAACGCGGCGGGCATGACGCGGTGCAGAAGGTTTCGGATTTGATACACGCGAACGCGTGCCGGCGCGTGGCCGCCGCCCGCAAACGCCCGCCAGGCAAGGCCATAAAAATTTTGTCGGGATTTTCCCTGACCCGGCATTCCGTGAATCGGGCCGTGCCGGCCGACTTCGGCGGAGACGTCCGGCGAAGGAAAGTGTTTCAACGCCGAAACGCGGACGCCGCCGTTCGTCATTTTTCATGCGGAATTCGCTTTTTCAGGCTTGCGCGCGGCGATATCGCGCGCCGCCGCGATTTGCATCGACTCGCTTTTTTATCTATCAATGGAAACGCGACGACGTCATGCAAACAAGAACGCCGTCCGAATGAATCGATAAAAGAATTCGACGTGTTTAAACAAAACGCTTAATCACACATCGGGGCATCATGGATCTTGCGAATCGGGGAACATGCTTCGGCATGTTGCGTTCCAGCGGATGGCTGACCGGCGATCGCGTGCTCGCATACGGCGGCGCGACGCTGATTCTCAGCATCGCGCTGCTGGGCGCGTGGGGATGGACGACACACGGTTTCACCGCGAACACGACCGTGCGGCCCGGCATCGATTTCACGGTGTTCTGGAGCGGCTCGCACGTGATGCTGCACGGCGCGCCCGCGAGCGTCTACGACTATCCGGCGTTCTCGCGCGTCGAGGCGGCGCAGCTCGGCGCGTACGTGAACCGCAGCTTCCTGCCCTGGGTGTATCCGCCGACGCTGCTCGTGCTCGTCACGCCGCTCGCGCTGCTGCCTTATGTGCCGTCGCTGCTGCTCTTCTGCGCGCTCGGCCTCGCCGCCTATGCGAAGGGTGTCGGCGCGCTGTCGGGCTTGCGCGATCGGCTGGCGCGGCCGCGTCTCGCATCGTTCGCGATCCTGTCGTTTCCGGGCGTGCTCGTCGCCGCCGCGATCGGACAGAACTCGTTGCTGACGGCCGCGTGCGCGGCGCTTGCGGTGCGATCGCTCGCGAAGCGGCCGGCGATCGCGGGGCTTTGCATCAGCCTGCTCGCGGTCAAGCCGCAGATGGCGCTGCTGTTTCCGCTGCTGCTCGTCGCGACGCGCGCGTGGCGCGCGTTCTTCTTCGCCGCCGCCGGCACGCTGATCTTCGCGGCGGCGAGCGTCGCCGTTTGCGGCACGGCGTCCGTGCACGCGTTCCTGTCGGGCACGACGATGCTGCGCGAGCTCGTGCTCGAGCAAGGCACGCAATACTGGCTCGCGTCGCCCGCGCCGTTCTCGACGATGCGGCTCGCCGGCGCTTCGCTGCATGTCTCGTATGCGGTGCAGATCGCCATCGGCGCGCTCGCGGCGATGGCCGCGCTGAACGTGTGGCTGCGCACGAGCGACGCGCGCCTTCGCGCGGCGGTGCTTGCCGTCGCGACGCTGCTCGCGACGCCGTATCTGTGGCATTACGAACTCGCGTGGCTCGGCATCGCGCTGTTCTGCGTGCTCGCCTGCGCGCTCGATACCGGCTGGCTGCCCGGCGAGCAGCTGGTGCTCGTCGCCGGCTGGCTGCTGCCGTTCTTCGAGTTCTTCAATCGCGCGACCCGCTTTCCGCAGATCGGGCCCGTCGTGCTGCTCGCGGTGCTGCTGATCGTCGTGCGCCGCGCGCGGGCGATGCCGGGAGCCGCGCGATGAAAATGCATCCGCACGGCCATGCGCCGACGCGTCTCGACGTCGAGTGCCCGGAGCTGCCGGCGGCCGGGCCGCGCCGCCGTCCGCACTGGCTCGACGCGAAGCGGGTGCGCACCTATGCGATCGCGGCGCTCGTCTGCTATGCGGCGTTCGCAGGCGTCTGCGTGATGCGCTGGCTGTCCGGCGGACCGGACTCGCCGATGCCGCCGACGATGGACTTCGTGCCGACCTGGAGCGCCGCGTGGCTCGCGGTGCGCGGTCATGCGCTCGACGCTTGGCAATTCTCGACGCTGCATGCGGTCGAGCTGCACGCGGTGCCTTCGATGCGCGACATGCGCGGCGTGCTGTTGTGGCTGTATCCGCCGCAGACGCTGCTGCTCGTGTCGCCGCTCGGCTGGCTGCCGTATCCGGTCGCGGCGTTCGTGTGGATCGTCGGCACCGGCGCGCTGTTCGTCGCGACGGTGCGCGCGATCGTGCCGCGCCGTCTCGCGGCGCTCTGCGCGCTCGCGTTCCCCGGCACGTTCTTCGTTGCGCTCGTCGGCCAGAACAGCCTGCTGACGGCCGCGCTCGCGGGCTTCGGCCTCGTTGCGCTGCGCCGCCGCCCGGCGCTCGCCGGCTGTTGCTTCGGGCTCCTCGTCATCAAGCCGCAGCTCGCGCCGCTGTTTCCGCTCGCGCTGCTGTGCGCGTCGCAATGGCGCGCATTGCGCGCATGGGCCGTGACGGTCGCGCTCGTCCTGGCGCTCGGCACGCTCGCGTTCGGCTTCGGCGCGTGGACGGCGTTCGCGCACGCGGCCGCGTCCGTGATGCAGACGATCGGCGCCGGGCAGGCGCCGCTCGCGCGGATTCCGACGTTCTTCGCGTTGGCGACGTTCGCGGGGCTGTCGCCCGCCGCCGCGCAGCTGTTGCAGGCGTGCTCGATCGCGTTCGCGGCCGCCGCGGTGATCTATGCGTGGCGCGGCGCGTGCTCGCATGCGCTGCGCTCGGCCGCGCTCGTCTGCGCGAGCCTGCTCGTGAGCCCGTACCTGTACGACTACGACCTCGCGTGGTACGGGATCGTGATCGCGTGGGCCGTGCGCCACGCGCGCGCCGACGGCTGGCGTCCGCTCGAACGCGAAGGGCTCGCGTTGCTCGCGTGGATGCCGCTCGCGGGACTCTTCGCGGCCGGCCCGCTGCGGTTCCAGTTCCTGCCGCTCGTGACGGCGGGCGCGCTCGCGGCGATCGTGAGCCGCATCGCGCACGAGCGCCGCAGCGCACCGTGTCTGCCCGGCGACGAAGACGCGGCGGACGCGATCGATTCAGTTCGTTTCATGACGGCGCGCGGCGCATCGGACGCCGCCGCGCGGCACACGCGAGCGGCGCCGCCGCTGGCCGGCCGCGGTCGTTACGGGGATCAGGGAGAAACACCATGCGGGATCAAATAAACACACCGCTCATTTCGCTCGTCGTGCCGTTCTACAACGAAGGCGCTGCGGTCACGCGGTTCTTCGCGGAAGTCGTGCCGTTGATGGAGGCGATCGAATCGATCCGCTTCGAGATCGTCTGCGTGAACGACGGCAGCCGCGACGATACGCTCGATCAGCTCGTCGCCGTGAGCGCGCAGGACGCCCGGGTGCGCGTGATCGATCTGACGCGCAACTTCGGCAAGGAGGCCGCGCTGACGGCCGGCCTCGACGAATCGAACGGCGACGCCGTGATACCGATCGACGCGGACTTGCAGGACCCGCCGAGCCTCATTCCGGTGATGATCGAGCATTGGCGCGGCGGCGCCGAGGTGGTCGCGGCCAAGCGCAGCAACCGCGCGTGCGACACGTTCGCGAAGCGCACCGCGGCCGCGCTCTATTACCGCGTGCACAATGCGTTGTCCGAAGTGAAGCTGCCCGTCAACGTCGGCGATTTCCGGCTGATGGACCGGCAGGTCGTCAACGCGCTGCGCAGCCTGCCCGAACGCCGGCGCTTCATGAAGGGGCTGTTCGCGTGGGTCGGCTATCGGACCGTGATCGTCGAGTATCAACGCGAGGCGCGCTGCGCCGGGCATTCGAAGTTCTCCGGCTGGAAGCTCTGGAACTTCGCGCTCGAAGGAATCACGAGCTTCAGCACGGTGCCGCTGCGCAGTTGGACCTACATCGGGCTCGGGATCGCCGCGCTCGCGTTCCTGTACGGCGGCTTCATCGTCGCGCGCACGCTGTGGATGGGCAATCCGGTGCCGGGCTATGCTTCGCTGATCTCGGTGATGCTGTTCATCGGCGGGATCGAGCTTGTCGGCATCGGCGTGGTCGGCGAGTACATCGGCCGCATCTACTACGAATCGAAGGAACGGCCGATCTACCTCGTGCGCCGCCGCTATCAGGCGCGCACCAAGGTGAGCGCGCTGCCTGTCGGCAGCGCCGCGACGCGCGCCGCGCACGGCGCGCGGATCGATTTCGCGCGGCGGCGCGCGATGCCGCGCGCCCGCGCCGAGAGCCGCTGACGGACAGGAGGACGCCATGTCACCCGAAGCTTATCTGCAGATGGCCGCCACCGAATCCACGCACTGGTGGTTCCGCGCACGGCGCGACATCCTGCATGCGTTGCTCGCGAAGCTCGCGTTGCCGGCGGGCGCCCGCATACTCGAGATCGGCTCCGGCACGGGCGGCAATCTCGAGATGCTGGAGGAATTCGGCGCGGTGAGCGCGCTCGAGATGGACGACACCGCGCGCTCGATCGCGAACCGCCGAACCGGCTGGCGCTTCGACATTCGCGCGGGCCGCTGCCCGGACGACGTGCCGTTCGGCGACCAGCGCTTCGATCTGATCTGCTTCTTCGATTGCCTCGAGCACATCGAGGACGACGCGGCCGCGCTGCGCCGCGCGAGCGACCATCTCGCGCCGGGCGGCGCGATCGTCGTCACGGTGCCCGCGTATCAGTGGCTCTGGAGCGCGCACGACACGTTTCTCCATCACTACCGCCGCTACGACCGCGCGGCGCTCGAGCGCTGCGCGCAGGCGGCCGGCTGCAAGATCGTGCGAAGCTCGTATTTCAACACGCTGCTGTTTCCGGTCGCCGTCGCCGCGCGGATGACCGACCGGCTGCTGCATCGCGCGCGCTCGAGCGGCGACGCGATCGGGCCGCGCGCGGTCAACTCCGCGTTGTACCGCATCTTCCGCGCGGAACGCGGCTGGCTGCCGAAGCATTCGCTGCCGTTCGGCGTGTCGCTGTTCGCGGTCCTGACGAAGCACAGCGCGCCGCAATGAGCGCCGTCACCGACATCGGCGTGCGCGCGCGGCTCGTGCGCTTCGGCGTGTCCGGCGCGCTGTCCACCGCGCTGCACGCGGCGATCGCCGGCGCGCTGATGGGCGCGTTCGCCGCGACCGCGGTGCAGGCGAACGCGGTCGCGTTCGTCTGCGCGACGGGCGCGTCGTATCTGCTGAACACGTTGTGGAGCTTTTCGGCGCCGCTGCGCTGGCGCAACGTCGTGCGCTTCCTTGCGGTGTCGGCCGCGGGCCTGATGCTGACGATGGCGATCTCGCGCGGCGTGCAGGCGCTCGGCGTCGCGGCCGCGTGGAGCATCGCGGCCGTCGTCGCGCTCGTGCCGCCGTTGACGTTCGCGATGCATCGGCGCTGGACGTATCGCTGACGGCGGCGCATGCCGGTGCTGGAGGGGCGAGATCGCGCGAGAGGGCGCGCGCCGCTCACTGCCGGCGGCCGCCGAACAGCGTGGCGTCGGCGGTGTCGCGCGCGCCGCTCGCGAAAACGCCACGTCTGCCGCATCGATTGCCCTGCACGGCGCATTCGGCTGCGCACGCTCGCCGCCGCGCGTTCGTTCGTCCGCGGTTGCGCAGCTTTCGTCACCTTTCGTTCGCTTCTCCTCTCCTCCTTTCGATGCATTGCCGCGCGCACGCTCGCGAATGGGCCGGAGATCGGCTAACGCGCGCATTTGTCGTGCGCGAAGCGGCGTTGGATCGGGCCTTCGCGTCGCACGCGTTCGACGCAGCCGCGCGCGCCATCGGCGCCCGCTCTCGCCGCGACGCGCGGCGCGACGCAACGGCGGCGCGAACGAAGCCGAGCCGTTCGCGGCAGCTCGCGCGTGTGTGCCGTCGAAGCCGCTGCCGCCGCCGCTGCCGCCGCCGTCGCCGTCGCTGCCGTCGCCATCGGCGAATGCGAAGCGCGCGGCCGCCGCGCGCAGGCCCGAGCGGCGACGCGGCGCGCACCGCACGCGCGGCGTCGGGCGGCGCCTTCGCTCGCCCCGATGCTTCGGCCACTGGCACACCGAAGCGGCGCCCGCCTAGGACGATCTTCCCGTTTGCGCGGCGCTCGCCGCCGGGCGCGCGAATCGATGCGAAACGCATGGTCCGGCGCGCAAGAACGCGGCGGTTGTGCCGAATCGGCTTTTTTGTCGACGATTGCCGCGATGCGCGCCCCATTACGATTTCCACCAGGACGTGACGAGCCGAAACCGCGCCGCCGGGACGCCGTTCGCCGGCGGGTTTTCGCGGATGCGCAGCAAATCGTGCTGCGCGGACCACCCAAAACGGTCGAATCGTGTTGTCGAGGCGCGTCGAATCGCGACATTCGGCATTTTTTTCGATGCTTAAATCGTCTTGAAACGCGCATCGCGGGAACCGGCGCCAGCAGGCGGACCCGGGCCAAACGTCGGAACAAAAAAACTGCTGGACACCCAGGATCAACCTTCTTGTTAGGAGCTGTTCGGATGAGCGACGAAATCAAGCATGGCGGCTTCACGCGCCGCGACATGATGCGCGTGATGGCCGCGGGGGGCGTGTTGGCGACGGGCGCGGCGGGCGGGCTGCTGGCCGGCGCGCGATCCGCGTTCGCCGCTCCGGCGCCCAAGCGCGGCGGCAAGATCCGCGTCGCGTACGACGCGAGCTCGACCGCCGACACGCTCGATCCGGCGAAGGGCTCGACGGGCGCGGACTACATCCGCTGCTTCCTGTTCTACAGCGGCTTGACGCAGCTCGACGAGAGCCTCACGCCGCAGCCGAACATCGCCGAATCGGTGCAGACGAAGGATGCGAAGACCTGGGTCGTCAAGCTGCGCCGCGGCGTGACGTTCCACGACGGCAAGCCGCTCGCGCCCGCCGACGTCGTCTATTCGCTGACGCGCCACAAGAACGCGGCGACCGCGTCGAAGGTGAAGTCGCTCGCCGACCAGTTCGCCGACGTCAAGGCGACGGGCCCGAACGAGGTCACGCTCACGCTCGACAACGCGAACGCCGACCTGCCGGTGATTCTGGCGACGCCGCAGTTCGTGATCGTGAAGGACGGCACGACCGATTTCTCGCAGGCGATCGGCACGGGCCCGTACAAGCTGAAATCGTTCAAGCCGGGCGTGTCTACCGTCGGCGTGCGCAACGACGGCTACTGGAAATCGGGCGCGCCGTATCTCGACCAGATCGAGCTGATCGGCATCGGCGACGCGGCCGCGCGCGTGAACGCGCTGCTGTCGGGCGATGTGCAGCTCATCAACGGCGTCGATCCGCGCTCGACGCAGCGGGTTGCGTCGACGGCGGGCTTCGTGGTGAAGGAGACGAAGTCGGGCCTCTACACGGACTTGATCCTGCGCCGCGACAACGCGATGACGGGCAACATGGATTTCGTCAACGGGATGAAGTACCTGTTCGACCGCGAGCAGATCCGCTCGGCCGTGTTCCGCGGCTATTCGGTGATCGCGAACGATCAGCCGATTCCGCCCGGGCATCGCTACTTCAACGCGTCGCTGGCGCAGCGGCCGTTCGATCTCGACCGCGCGAAGTTCCATTTCCAGAAGGCGGGCGCGATCGGCACGACGCTGCCGCCGATCTACGCGACGACCGACGCGAACGGCTCGGTCGAGATGGCGGTGCTGCTGCAGCAGACGGCCGCGAAGATCGGCGTGAACCTGACGGTGAACCGCGTGCCCGCCGACGGCTACTGGTCGAACCACTGGATGAAGCATCCGATCGGCTTCGGCAGCATCAACCCGCGCTCGAGCGCCGACGTGCTGTTCACGCAGTTCTTCAAGTCGGATGCGACGTGGAACGAGTCGGGCTGGAAGAACCCGAAGTTCGACCAGTTGCTGCTCGCCGCGCGCTCGGAAACCGACGAGGCGAAGCGCAAGCAGATGTACGGCGAGATGCAGGCGCTCGTATCGGAGCAGGGCGGGATCGGCATTCCGGCGTTCATCAGCCTGCTCGATGCGCACGACAAGCGCCTGAAGGGGCTCGGCTCGATCCCGACGGGCGCGCTGATGGGCTTCCAGTTCGCCGAGCATGTCTGGTGGGAAGCGTGACGCGCGCGTGATGCGCACGTGATGGAGCCGGCATCGCCGGGCGCGCGTCGCTCCCGGGCCCGGCTCGCCGCATATCGAAGAGGCTTCGAGCATGAACCAGACCATAGTCGAATTGATCGGCAAGCGGATCGCGCTGACGGCGCTCACGCTGCTGATCGTGTCGGTGATCATCTTCGCGATCACGAACCTGCTGCCGGGCGACGCCGCGCAAGCGGCGCTCGGGCAGTCGGCGACGCCGGAGACGGTCGCCGCGCTGCGCCAGCAGTTCGGCCTCGATCAGCCGGTTCATCTGCGCTACGGCCACTGGCTCGCGCAGGTGCTGCACGGCGATTTCGGCAAGTCGCTGTCGAGCGGGCTGCCGGTCGCCGAGATGATCGACGGGCGGCTGCCGAAATCGCTGACGCTCGCCGCGATCACGACGGCGGTGTCGGTGCCGGTCGCGCTCGTGCTCGGCATCCTCGCGGCGGTGAAACGCGAGACCGTGATCGACCGGATCGTGAGCCTCGGCACGCTGTCGCTCGTCGCGACGCCCGAGTTCCTGATCGCGACGGTCGCGGTGCTCGTGCTCGCGGTCAAGCTGCACTGGCTGTCCGCGCTGTCGTACGGCGGCGAGATCGACAGCGTCGATCACTTCCTGCGCGCGTATGCGATGCCGGTGCTCACGCTGTGCGCGGTCGTGATCGCGCAGATGGCGCGGATGACGCGCGCGGCGGTGATCGAGCAGCTCGGCGCGTCGTACGTCGAGATGGCGATGCTCAAGGGCGCGAGCCCCGCGCGCGTCGTGCTGCGCCACGCGCTGCCGAACGCGATCGGCCCGATCGCGAATGCGGTTGCGCTGAGCCTGTCGTATCTGCTCGGCGGCGTGATCGTCGTCGAGACGATCTTCAACTACCCGGGCCTCGCGAGCCTGATGGTCGACGCGGTGTCGAACCGCGATTTCCCGCTCGTCCAAGCGTGCACGATGATCTTCTGCTCCGGCTATCTGGCGCTCGTGCTGCTCGCCGACCTGTGCTCGATCGTCTCGAATCCGAAGCTGCGGACATGACGACCCCCGAACCTCTTTCGACGGAGACGCGGCCCATGAACCACGCCGATCTGATTCAACGCAGCAGCGCCACGCCCGCCGACGGCCGCGAGCCGGCGTGGAACGGCGGCTCGCCGCCCGGCGCGCCCGCCCCGCGCGCCGCGCGCAAGCCGCTCGCCGCGCGGCTGCGGCTGTCCAAGGGCGGCTGGGCGGGCCTCGCGATGGTGAGCGTCGCGCTGTTCGTCGCGGTGTTCGCGCCGTGGCTCGCGCCGCACTCGGTCGGCTCGATCGTGTCGGCCGACGTGTTCGCCGCGTTCAGCGCGAAGCTGCCGCTCGGCTCCGACTACCTCGGCCGCGACATGCTGAGCCGCATCATCTACGGCACGCGCCTGACGGTGCTGCTCGCGCTCGCGGCGGCGCTTCTCGCCGCGATCACCGGCACGTCGCTCGGCTTGCTCGCGACGGTCGCGGGCCGCGCGGTCGACGAAACGATGAGCCGCCTGCTCGACGCGATCACGTCGATCCCGTCGAAGATGTTCGCGCTGATGCTGGTCGCGGTGTTCGGCTCGTCGCTGCCGCTTTTGATCGTCACGGCCGCGATCAGCTACATGCCGGGCTCGTACCGGATCGCGCGCTCGCTCGCGCTCAACATCAGCACGTACGAATACGTGCAGGTCGCGCGCGCGCGCGGCGAGAGCCCGGTCTACATCGCGTGCGTCGAGATGCTGCCGAACATGATCCACCCGATGCTCGCCGACACCGGCCTGCGCTTCACGTTCGTCGTGCTGCTCCTGAGCGGCCTGAGCTTTCTCGGCCTCGGCGTGCAGCCGCCGTACGCGGACCTCGGCTCGCTCGTGCGCGAGAACATCGCCGGGCTCGGCGACGGCTCGCCCGTCGTCATCATGCCGGCGCTCGCGATCGCGATCGTCACGGTCGGCGTGAACCTGCTGATCGACGGCCTGCCGCACCGCGGCCGCCGCAGCGACGCGGCGCTCGCCGCAGGAGAACACTGAATGAACGCGAATCGCGAAAACCTCGTCGAGGTGCGCGGGCTGCGCGTCGTCGGCGGCCGCCCGGGCGAGCCCGTCACGACGATCGTGCACGGCGTCGACTTCGACGTGCGGCGCGGCGAAGTGCTCGCGCTGATCGGCGAATCGGGCTCCGGCAAGACGACGATCGCGCTGTCGCTGATGGGCCACGCGCGCAGCGGCTGCCGGATCGCGGGCGGCGCGATCCGCGTCGGCGACGCCGACGTGCGCGCGCTGTCCGACCCGGCGCTCGCGTCGCTGCGCGGCCGCAAGGTCGCGTACATCGCGCAGAGCGCGGCCGCCGCGTTCAATCCGGTGCGCACGATCCTCGATCAGGTGATCGAGAGCGCGCTGATCCACAAGACGCTGACGCGGCGCGCGGCCGAGGCGAAGGCGGTCGAACTGTTCCGCGCGCTCGCGCTGCCCGAGCCGGAGAAGATCGGCGCGCGCTACCCGCACCAGGTGTCGGGCGGGCAGCTTCAGCGGCTGATGGCCGCGATGGCGCTCATCACCGATCCGGAGCTCGTGATCCTCGACGAGCCGACCACCGCGCTCGACGTGACCACGCAGATCGACGTGCTGCAGGCATTCAAGCGCGTGATCCGGCAGTGCGGGATGACGGCCGTGTACGTGTCGCACGATCTCGCAGTGGTCGCGCAGATGGCGGACCGGATCGTCGTGCTGAGCGACGGCCGCATCCGCGAGATCGGCGACACCGAGCAGATTCTGCACGCGCCGGCGCATCCGTACACGCAGAGCCTGATCGCCGCGGTCACGCCGAGCGATTTCGCGCGCGCGGCCTCGGGCGCGACGGCGCGGGCCGCCGCGCGGCCGCTCCTCGAAGTGCGGCGCGTGACGGCCGGCTACGGCCGCAAGGACGCGAAGGGCCGGCCCGCGAAGACGATTCTCGACGACGTCGAGCTGTCGATCGGCCGCGGACAAACCGTCGGCGTGATCGGCGAATCGGGCTCGGGCAAGACGACGCTCGCGAAGGTGATCGCGGGCCTCGTGCCGGCCGCGGGCGGCCAGCTGCTGCTCGACGGCGCGCCGCTGCCGGGCGATCTGGGCCGCCGCACGAAGGAGCAGTACCGGCGCATCCAGATCGTGTTCCAGAACGCGGATACCGCGCTCAATCCGGCGCACACGGTCGAGCGCACGCTCGCGCGGCCGCTCGCGTTCTATCACGGGATGAAGGGCGAGCGCGCGCGGCGGCGCGTCGCCGAGCTGCTCGAGCTCGTGCGGCTGCCGGCGTCGATCGCCGCGCGCCGCACGGTCGAGCTGTCCGGCGGACAGAAGCAGCGCGTGAACCTCGCGCGCGCGCTCGCGGCCGAGCCGGATCTGATCCTCTGCGACGAAGTGACGTCCGCGCTCGACACGGTGGTCGGCGCGGCGATCATGGAGCTGCTGCGCGACCTGCAACGCAAGCTCGGCGTGTCGTATCTGTTCATCACGCACGACATCGCGAAGGTGCGCGCGATCAGCGACGACATCGTCGTGCTGTACGCGGGCCGGCGCGTCGAGACGGGCAGCCGCGACGCGCTGTGCGCGCCGCCGTTCCATCCATATTCGCATCTGCTCGTGTCGTCCGCGCCCGAGCTGCGCGCGGGCTGGCTCGACGACGCGACCGAGCGCTGCCGCCGCCCGCTCGCGCCGATCGGCCCGCCGGCCGACAACCCCGAGCTGTGCGCGTTCCTGCCGCGCTGCGCGGCGCGCATCGACGGCGTGTGCAACCGGGCGACGCCGTCGATGCGCACGCTCGACAACGGCGCGCAGGTGCTCTGCCATCGCAGCGAGGCCGACCTGATCCAGTTCCAGGCGCTGCCCGCGGCGGCGGCGCTCGCGGGCGCGGAGCGCGCGTGAAGCGGGCGGCGCAAGCGGCGCGGCGCTCGCCGGCGCGCGGCCGCGCGTCCCGAAGCGCGGCTTCGGATGGTCTTTCCGGTCGTTCGGCGGGCCGCGTCCGCCGGGCATCAATGAACGAGGAATCTTCGTGGGAATCCGAATCGGGGTGGACATCGGCGGCTCATTCGCCGATTTCGCGGTGCTCGACGACGCGACGGGCGAATTGAAGACGCTGAAGGTGTTTTCGCGGCCGGACAGCCCCGGCAGCGAAGTGCTGCGCGGAATGGAGGCGCTCGGCGAGCGCTACGGGATCGCGCCGCGCGACGTCGCGTACTTCACGCACGGCACGACGGTCGGCGTGAACGCGGTCGTGCAGCGCAAGGGCCTGCGGCTCGGGCTCGTGACGACGCGCCATTTCGAGGACGTGCTCGACCTCGCGCGGCTGAAGGGCCCCGACATGTACAACCTGCTGTCGAAGCGCCCCGCGCCGCTCGTGCCGCGCGAGCGCGTGTTCGGCGTGATCGAGCGGCTCGCGGCCGACGGCGGCGTCGAGACGCCCGTCGACGAGGCGAGCGTGCTCGACGCGATCGCGCGGCTGCGGCGCGCGAAGTGCGAAGGCGTGGTGATCGCGCTGCTCCATGCGTATCGCAATCCGGCGCACGAGCACGCGGTGAAGGCGATCGTCGAGCGCGAGATGCCGGGCTTCTTCGTGTCGTGCTCGTCGGACGTGTGGCCGATCATCCGCGAATACGAGCGCACGTCGACCGCCGTGATCGGCGGCTACGTGCAGCCGAAGGTGTCGCATTATCTCGGCTCGCTGCAGCGCGCGCTCGCGCAGACGGGCGTGGCGTGCGACATGAAGGTCACGAAATCCAACGGCGGCGTGATGAGCGCCGAAGCGGGCAAGACCAACTGCGTGCAGATGATCCTGTCCGGCACCGCGTCCGGCGTGATCGGCGCCGCGTACGTCGCGAGGCAGAGCGGCCTCGCGCGCTGCATGAGCCTCGACATCGGCGGCACGACCGCCGACGTCGCGCTGATCGTCGACGGCGAGCCGCAGTACGCGAGCGGCGAATACATCGGCGATTTCCAGATCCACATTCCTTCGGTGTCCGTGTCGTCGATCGGCGACGGCGGCGGCTCGATCGCGTGGGTCGACGATTTCGGCGTACTGAAGGTGGGCCCGGACAGCGCGGGCTCGAATCCGGGGCCCGTCTGCTACGGGCGCGGCGGCACGCGCGCGACGATCACCGACGCGTTCGTCGTGCTCGGCGTGATCGGCAACGCGAGCCTCGGCTACGACTCGGTGAAGGTCGACCGAGCGGCCGCGCATCGCGCGATCGACGCGCTCGCTGAGCGGCTCGGCGCGGATGCATACCGCACCGCCGAGGCGATCGTCGACGTCGCGGTGTCGGGGATGTACGCGGGCGTGAGCCGGATCGTGTCGCGCTTCGGGATCGATCCGCGCGCGTTCGCGCTGCTGCCGTTCGGCGGCGCGGGGCCGATGCTCGCGTGCCATTTCGCGCGCGCGATCGGCATCGACGAGATCGTCGTGCCGATCGCGCCGGGCGTGCTGAGCGCGCTGGGCGGCCTGATCGCCGATACGCGCAACGATTTCGTGAAGACCGCTTACTACGATCTCGACGCGGCGTCGCTCGCGCGCCTTTCCGACGACGCGCGCGCGCTCGAACGCGCGGCGCGAGCGTGGATCGCTGATCAGATCGGCGACGATCGCGACGCGCGAATCGCGGTGTCGGCGGACATGCGCTACAAGGGCCAGTCGTTCGAGATCGACACGCCGCTCGAGCTCGACTGGCTGCACGGCGGCGATCCCGCGCCGCTGCGCGACGCGTTTCATCGCGAGCACGCGCGCCTGTACGGCCACGGCGATCCGGGCGCGCGCGTGCAGGTGGTCGCGCTGCGGCTCGTGATCTCGGCCGCGACGCCGAAGCCCGCGCTGAAGGCCGTCGACGCGAGCGACGCACCGCCCGCGCCCGTGAGCACGATCCGCGTGTTCATGAACGGCGCGTTCCACGATGCGGCGCTCTACCTGCGCCGCGACCTGAAGGCGGGCCAGCGCTTCGACGGCCCGGCCGTGATCGCGCAGGACGACTGCACGACGACGGTGCTGCCGGGCTACCGCGGCCGCGTCGACGCGCTCGGCCAGCTGATCCTCTCGCGCGCGAACTGATCCGGAGAACGCAATGCAATTCGACAAATCGGTGCTGCAGATCTTCGCGAACTATTGCGTCGCGGCGGCGGAAAGCATGGCGTACACGCTCGTGCGAACCGCGCATTCGACGTTCGTGAAGGAAACCGAAGATTTTTCGTGCGCGATCATGACGCCGGACGGGCTCACGTTCGCGTCGCCGAAGACGCTCGGCGCGACGTGGTACGTCGGGCTCGACTACGGCTCGGTGATCCGGATGATCGACAGCTACGCGCCGGGCGACGTCTGCATGACGAACGACGCGTACAGCGGCTTCGTCGCGACCCACACGCCCGACATCGTGATCTGGAAGCCGGTGTTTTACGCGGACGAGATCGTCTGCTTCGTCGGCGGGCACATCCACAACACCGACATGGGCGGCGCGGTGCCGGCGTCGCTGTCGCGCACGCTGACCGAGATCCAGCAGGAAGGCGTGCGCTTTCCGCCTTGCAAGATCGTGCGCGCGGGCGTCGTCGACGACGCGCTCGTGCGGATCATGGCGACGAACGTGCGCGCGCCCGAGCAGAACGTCGGCGATCTGCTCGCGCAGCTCGCGTCGCTGCACACCGGCGAGCGGCGCGTGCTGGAGATCGTCGAGCGCTTCGGCATCGACGGCTTCAAGGCCGGGATGCGCGCGCTCCTCGACTATTCGGAGGAGCAGGCGCGCACGATCCTGCGCGGCATTCCCGACGGCGACTACTCGTTCGCCGAATACGCGGACGAGGATTCGGCGAACGGCAAGCCGATGCGCGTCGCGCTGACCGCGCGCATTCGCGGCGGCGAGGTCGAGATGGACTACTCGGGCAGCGATCCGCAACTGCAATCGTCGCTGAACATGCCGACGGGCGGACACGAGCGGCATGCGCTCGCGCTCGTCGGCCTCGTGTACGTGCTCTATACGCTCGATCCCGACATCCTGCTGAACACCGGGATGCTGCGCGTCGCGCGCTGCGTGCTGCCCGAAGGCTCGGTCGTCAACGCGGTGCCGCCCGCCGCGGTCGGCATGCGCAGCCTCACGTGCAAGCTGCTGCATCTGCTGACCTTCGGCGCGTTCGCGCGCGCGGTGCCCGAGCGCCTCGCCGCGTGCCCGGCGGGCGGGCTGTCGATTCTCAGCGTGAAGACGATGAACCGCGAAGGGCAGACGGTGATGGCGTCGATCGGGCCGATCGGCGGCGGCGCGGGCGGCAGCGCCGCCGACGACGGCGAGGACGGCTCCGGCGCGAACAACGCGTTCCTGCGCAACACGCCGGTCGAGATCAACGAGACGGAAGTGCCGATCCGGATCACGCGCTACGGCGTCGCGCCGGGCTCGGGCGGTGCGGGGCGGCATCGCGGCGGGCAGGGGCTCGTGATGGAGTTCCAGGTGTTCGCGCCGAACACGCTCGTGACCGCGCGCAATCGCGATCGCACGCGCTTCGCGTCGTGGGGGCTGCACGGAGGGCGGCCGGGCGGCAACGCGCGCTTCACGCGCAATCCGGGCACGCCGCGCGAAGAGGCGCTCGACAACAACGATCTCGTCGTCTGCGCGCCGGGCGACGTGATCCGGCTCGTCGGCGCGGGCGCGGGCGGCTACGGCCGGCCGATCGAGCGCGAGCCGGCGAAGGTGCGCGACGACGTGCTGCGCGGCTACGTGAGCGCCGACGTTGCGCGCGACGTGTACGGCGTCGCGCTCGACGGCGACGAGATCGACGTCGAAGGAACGGCCGCGCTGCGCGAAGCGGCGCGTGCGCGGCTAGCGGGCGACGCCGCGCCGGCGTTCGCGTTCGGCGCGTACCGCGACGCGTTCGAGGCGAAGTGGACGGCCGCGCGCTACGCGGCGCTCACGCGCATCCTCGCCGGCGTGCCGGTGCAATGGCGCCACTTCATCAAGCATCGGCTGTTCGACGCGCTCGATGCGCGCATCGCAGCCGACCGGGCCGGTTGCGCGGGCGGCGGCGGCGAACTCGTCGATGCGCTGTTCGCCGAGCTGTGCCGCGCGTATCCGCAATTGACGCAGGCGGCGTGACGCGATGCGCGGCGTCGCGCGAACGCTGCGCCCGATGCGTACGTCGCGGACGATCCGGGCGGCCGCGCGGACAGGGGCGGCGAACTCGTCGATGCGTCGTTCGCCGGGCCGCGCCGCGTGCATCCGCCACGGGTGCGGCCGGCGCAGCGCGATGCGCGGCGCCGCCCGACGAATGCACACGATGCGAGCGGCGCTGACGGCGTCGCGGGGCCTCGCGCGACGCGTCTCTCGCGGCGCGGTTTCGGTTTGTGCCGCAAGAGGCGGCCGCGTTGCGCGCATGGCCGGCGTTGCGGGCATCGACGGCGTCGCCCGCGGCGCGAGCATGCGCCGTCGTCGCCGCGCATCGCGAGCGCTGCCGCCGCGCGCGTCGCGCCGTTTTTTCTCCATGTTTCAGGAACACACACGATGGACAGTTTCGATCCCGCGCGCGTCGCGGTCCGCAGCGCGCACTTCATCGGCGGCCGGCATGTCGACGGCCCGGGCGTCATCGACGTGAAGCGGCCGTCGGACGGCGTCGCCTACGCGGCGCTGCCGGTGGCGGACGCGTCGCTCGTCGACCGGGCGGTGGACGATGCGTGGCTTGCGTTCAGGACGAGCGACTGGGCGCGCCGCGCGCCGCGCGAACGCGCCCGCGCGATGCGCCGCTGGGCCGAGCTGATCGAGGCCGACGTCGCGACGCTCGCGCCGCTCGAAGCGGTCGGCTCGACGCGCCCGATCGCCGACGCCGCGCGCTGGGACGTGCCGTTCACGGCCGAAGGCATCCGCTTCTTCGCCGAGTGCGCGGACCGCGTCGGCGGCGAAGTCGCGGCGACGCGCGCCGACCATCTCGGGATGATGATCACCGAGCCGTACGGCGTCGTCGCCGCGATCGCACCGTGGAATTTTCCGCTCGTGATGGCGTCGTGGAAGATCGCGCCGGCGCTCGCCGCCGGCAACGCGGTCGTGCTGAAGCCGTCGGAGCTCACGCCGTTCTCGTCGGTGCGGCTCGCGGAGCTCGCGATCGAGGCGGGCGTGCCGCCCGGCGTCTTCAACGTCGTGCACGGCGACGGCCGCACGACGGGCGATGCGCTGTGCCGGCATCCGAAGGTGTCCAAAGTGACGTTCACGGGCTCGAGCCAGACGGGCGCCGCGATCATGGCCGCGTGCGCGCAGCACGGCACCAAGCCCGTGACGCTGGAGCTGGGCGGCAAGAGCCCGCAGCTCGTGTTCGCCGACGCGCCGAATCTCGAGCGCGTCGCGCGGCGCGTCGCGGCGGCGATCGCGGGCAACGCCGGGCAGGTGTGCGTCGCGGGCTCGCGGCTGATCGTCGAGCGCAAGGTTCAGGCGCGCTTCGTCGACGCGGTGGCGGCCGCGTTCGCCGAGCTGCGCCCCGGCGCGACGTGGGCGCGCGGCACGACGCTGCCGCCGATCATCTCCGCGCCGCAGCTTCAGCGGATCGACGGCATCGTGCGGCGCACGCTCGACGGCGGCGCACACGCGGCCGCGGGCGGCGCGCGGATCGAGCTGGCGGGCGACGGCGCGTTCTACGCGCCGACGATCCTTACCGGCGTGACGCCGCAGGCGGAGGCGGTGCGCGAGGAAATCTTCGGGCCGGTGCTGACCGTGCAGGCGTTCGACGACGACGACGAGGCGCTCGCGCTCGCCGCGCACGACCGGTACGGGCTCGCGGCGGGCGTGCACACGGCCGATCTGAGCCGCGCGCTGCGGATGATGCGCGCGATCGAGGCGGGCACCGTGTGGATCAACCGCTACGGGCGCACCGCGGATTTCGCGATTCCGACGGGCGGCTACAAGAGCTCGGGGATCGGCAAGGATCTCGGCCGTCACGCCTACGAAGCGAACCTGCGCGTGAAGAGCGTGCTGATCGATTTCGGCGAGAACGTCTGATGCGGCAGCGGCAGCGGCAGCGGATGCGCGGCGTGCATCGTCGGGTACGTGTCGGTTCGATGCGCCGATCGATCGCGCGAGCGTGCGCTTGCGCTCGCGCTTGCGCGATCGCGAAGCGTTCGACGCTGGCGGAAAAGCTGCCGGGCGTCGGCCGGACGGCTTTCGGACAGCATCCGGGCAGCGCCCGGACAGCGGCCGAAAAACACCGCGCCGCCGCGCCGAAATCCGCGCCGCATAGTGTGCTGCGCGGATCGGAAAAAACGGTGGATTCTGTGCCGCGCGAGCGCCAATACAAGGCAACTCGGCTTTTTGAAGGTGATTAAATGATTGGCAACAGGCGTGACCGGCGGCGTGATCGCGGTGCGCCGCGGCTTCGCGAAGGCGGACGGCGGGCATGCGTCGCGCACCCGCCGCCGCGCGGTTTCCGAGTTTCGAATGGTCCCGTCGCACGGGCCTGGTTTTGCTGATTACTGGACAAGCTACAGGACAAGGACATGACCCGATTCAAGCCCAAATACATCACGTTCGACTGCTACGGCACGCTCACGCGCTTCCGGATGGGCGACCTCGCGCGCGAGCTGTTCGCCGATCGCGTGAGCGCCGAGAACATGGAGCAGTTCGTCAAGGACTTCGCCGCGTACCGGCTCGACGAAGTGCTCGGCGCATGGAAGCCCTATCAGGACGTCGTGAAGAACGCGGTCCGCCGCACCTGCAAGCGCTGGCACATCGCGTACGACGACGCCGAGGCGCAGAAGTTCTACGACGCGGTGCCGACCTGGGGCCCGCATCCGGACGTGCCGGAAGGGCTCGCGAAGGTCGCCAAGGAGATTCCGCTCGTGATCCTGTCGAATGCGTCGAACGATCAGATCCAGCGCAACGTCGACAAGCTCGGCGCGCCGTTCCATCGCGTGTACACCGCGCAGATGGCGCAGGCGTACAAGCCGCGGCTGCTGGCGTTCGAATATCTGCTCGACAACCTCGGCTGCGGCCCGGAGGACATCCTGCACGTGTCGTCGAGTCTGCGCTACGACCTGATGTCCGCGCACGACATCGGCATCCGGAACAAGGTGTTCGTCGCGCGCGGCCATGAGCCGTCAACGCCGTTCTACGGCTACACCGAGATCAAGGACATCGGCGGCCTCGCGGGCGTCGTCGGGCTGTGATCGGCGCGAGCCGGCGTCGCGCGACGCCGGCTCGCCTGCGTGGGTCAATCGTGTGAAGGAACCGATGAAATTCGAATCGTACTGGCTGGATACGCGCCCGGAATTTTGCGAAGGCTGCGAGGCGCCCGTCGAAGGGCGCGCGGACGTCGTCGTGATCGGCGGCGGCTTCACCGGGCTGTCGGCCGCGCTCGAACTCGCGAAGCGCGGCGTGCAGGCGGTCGTGCTCGAAGCGGGGCAGATCGCGGCCGAGGCCTCCGGGCGCAACGGCGGCCAGTGCAACACCGGGCTCGCGCAGGATTACGCGGCGCTCGCCGCGCGCGTCGGCGCGCCGCGCGCGCAGGCGTTCTATCGCGCTTATGCGAGCGCCGTCGCGACCGTCGATTCGATCGTCGCCGAGCATGCGATCGACTGCGACTTCCTGCGCACCGGCAAGCTGAAGCTCGCGGCGAAGCCGCAGCATTTCGCCGGGCTCGCGAAGACTTTCGAGCTGCTGCGCCGCGACGTCGATCCGGACGTCGAGCTGATCGAACCCGCGCACATGCGCGACGAAGTCGGCTCGGACCGCTTCTACGGCGGCCTGCTGCAACGTACCGGCGCGCAGATGCACATGGGCAAGTTCGGCGTCGGGCTCGCGCGCGCGGCCGTCGCGCGCGGCGCGCGCGTCTACGAGCACGCGGCAGTCACGCAGTTGAAGCGCCTCGACGGCGAGCGCCATGAGATCACGAGCACGCGCGGCACGATTCGCGCGGATCGCGTGCTGGTCGCGACGGGCGCGTCGCAGCTCGGCCCGTTCCAGTGGTTCCGCCGCCGCATCGCGCCCGTCGGCAGCTTCATCGTCGTCACCGAGCCGCTGCCGAAGGCGCAGCTCGATCGCCTGTTTCCGAACCGGCGCGCGTACGTGACGACGCGCCACATCGGCAACTACTTTCGCGTGACGCCCGACGATCGCCTGCTGTTCGGCGGCCGCGCGCGCTTCGCGCTGTCGAATCCGCACTCCGACGCGAAGAGCGGCGACATCCTGCGAGCGGGGATGGCCGCGTATTTTCCGGAGCTCGCGAACGTGCGGCTCGACTATTGCTGGGGCGGCCTCGTCGACATCACGGCCGACCGCCTGCCGCGCGCGGGCCAGCACGAAGGGCTGTACTACTCGATGGGCTACAGCGGCCACGGCGTGCAGATGTCGGTGCACATGGGCCGCGTGATGGCGGACGTGCTGTACGGCGCGGCCGCGAGCAACCCGTGGCGCGAGCTCGACTGGCCGGCGATGCCGGGCCACTTCGGGCACGCGTGGTTCCTGCCGTTCGTCGGTGCGTACTATCGCCTGCAGGACATCCTGCATTGAAGCCGACGACGCCCGGCGCGCGCCGCGCCGCTTCCGATCACGATGCGCTTCGTTCACGCGGAGCGACTGGAGGGCACCCATGAAATCGCGATTCGTTCGGCTGGCCGAAACCGAACGCGCAACCGTGACGTTTCGCGTCGACGGGCGGGCGGTCGACGCGCTCGAAGGCGACACGCTGCTCGTGGCGATGCTTTGCCACACGGGCCATGTCCGGCAATCGGAATTCGGCCCCGAGGCGCGCGCGGGCTTCTGCCTGATGGGCGCTTGTCAGGACTGCTGGGTATGGACGGCCGACGGCGGGCGCGTGCGCGCGTGCACGACGCTCGTCGACGCGTCGCTCGACGTCGTCACGCGACAGCCGGAGGCGCAATGGCCGAACCTCGCGTGATCGTCGTCGGCGCGGGGCCGGCGGGCGTGCGCTGCGCGGCGGCGCTGGCGGAGGCGGGCGTGCGAGCGCTCGTGATCGACGAAGGGCGCCGCGACGGCGGGCAGATCTATCGTCGGCAGCCCGAACAGTTCTCGCGGCCGTATGCGAAGCTGTACGGCACCGAGGCGCGACGCGCGCTCGATCTGCACGGCACGTTCGAGCGGCTGCGCGCGATGGTCGACTACTCGCCCGACACGCTCGCGTGGAACGTGTCGGGCGGCGCGCTCTACACGATGCGCGCGGGTTGCTCGGCGCGCCATCCGTACGATGCGCTGATCCTCTGCCCCGGCGCGACCGATCGGCTGATGCCCGTGAAGGGCTGGCAATACGCGGGCGCATACAGCCTGGGCGCGTCGCAGATCGCGCTGAAGGCGCAGGCGTGCGCGATCGGCTCGGAAGTCGTGTTCATGGGCACGGGGCCGCTGTTGTATCTGGTCGCGAGCCAGTACGTGCAGGCGGGGGCGAACGTCGCGGCGGTGCTCGACACGTCGCCCGCGCGCAACCGGCTGCGCGCGCTGCCGAAGCTGCTCGCGCGGCCCGACGCGCTGTTCAAGGGAGCGCGGCTCGTCGCGTCGCTCAAGGAGCGCGGCGTGACGATCGAAACCGGCGTGACGCCCGTCGAAATCCACGGCGGCGACGCGTGCGGCGTGACGGGCGTGAGCTATCGCGATGCGCGCGGCGAAGCCCGCCGCATCGGCTGCGATGCGGTCGCGCTCGGCTATCACCTGCGGCCCGAGACGCAATTGGCCGATCTCGCGGGGTGCGCGTTCCGCTTCGACGCCGGCACGCGCCAGTGGCTGCCGCAGCGCGACGACATGGGGCGGGCGACCGTCGAGCGCGTCTATCTGGCGGGCGACGGCGCGCGCATTCTCGGCGCGGACGGCGCGGAGGCGGCGGGCGAGCTCGCCGCGCTCGCCGCGTTGAAGGACCTCGGGCGTGCGGTCGACGAACGCCGGATCGCCGCGCTGCAACGCACGCTCGCGAAGATGGACCGCTTTCGCGCGGGCCTCGCGCAAGCGTTTCCGTGGCCCGCGCGGCAGGCTGCGCAACTGTCCGACGATACGATCGTGTGCCGCTGCGAGGGCATCAGCGCGGGCGAGCTGCGCCGCGTGATCCGCGACGAGGGCGCGTGCGAGGCGAATCGCGCGAAGGCGTTCAGCCGCGTCGGCATGGGGCGCTGCCAGGGGCGTTATTGCGGCCACGCGGCGGCCGAGGTGATCGCGGACGCGACGAAGCTGCCGCTCGAGGCGGTCGGCCGGTTGCGCGGGCAGGCGCCCGTCAAGCCGCTCGCGATCGCCACGCGCGCGAGCGAGGACACGCCGCGCACCCGCGCGACGGACGAAACAGTGGAGGAATCGTGATGCGGGCCGATGCGGATGTGGTGATCGTCGGCGGCGGCTTCATGGGCGCGGCGGCCGCGTTCTTCCTGCGCCGGCGCGGACGTTCGGTGATCCTGATCGAACGCGCGCTGATCGGACAGCAGGCGAGCGGCACGAACTTCGGCAACGTGCGCCGGCAGGGCCGCTACCTGCCGCAACTGCCGCTCGCGAACCGGTCGCGCGAGATCTGGGGGCGGCTGCCCGAGCTGATCGGACACAGCGCGGAGTTCCTGCAGACCGGGCACATTCGCGTGTGCTACCGGCAGGAGCAGGACGACACGTTCGAGGCCTACGCGAAGGAAGCGAGCCATTACGGGCTGAAGCTCGATCTGTACCGGGGCGCGGCGATGCGCGCGAAGTTTCCGTTTCTCGGCCCCGAGATCCTGAGCGCGTCGCATTCGGAGATGGACGGCCATGCGAACCCGCGGCTCGCGGCGCCGGCGTTCGGCCGCGCGGCGGCGCGCGCGGGCGCGAGGATCGAGGAGAACACCGCGATCGTGACCGTCGAGAAGGACGGCGACACGTTCCGCGCGAGCACCGCCGACGGCCGCGTGTTCTGCGCGCCGAATCTGCTCGTGACCGCGGGCGCGTGGGGCAGCCAGTTGAGCGCGCAGTTCGGCGAAGCGGTGCCGATCGAGGTGAACGGCCCGCAGATGGCCGTCACCGAGCCCGTGCCGTACGCGATCCGGCCGGTGGTCGGCGTATCGTCGCCGCACATCGAGGAAGTCGTGTACTTCCGGCAGGTGGAGCGCGGCAACATCGTGATCGGCGGCTGCGCGCGCGCGAGCGCGTATCTCGACGAGCGCCGCGCGAAGGTGCTGCCGGAAAGCACGCTGCTGCAGTTTCGCCAGCTCGCGCGCGTCGCGCCCGCGCTCGCGCGGCTGAACATCATCCGCGTGTGGAGCGGCGTGGAAGGCTACATGCCCGACGATCGCCCGATCATGGGACGCAGCGCGAAGGTCGACGGCCTCTACTACGCATTCGGCTTTTGCGGGCATGGCTTCCAGCTCGGGCCGGGCGTCGGCGATACGATGGCCGAACTGATCGACAGCGGCGCGACGCGCACCCCGATCGAGCCGTTTTCGATCGCGCGCTTCGTGTCGCCGCCAACGGTCGCGCACGCGGCGGCGTGACGGAGCGCGCATGGCGAACGTTCCGGATCGCATCGACGCCGCCGCGCCCGCTGCGGCGTGCGCGGCGGCGCGCCCTGGGGCACGCCCGGAGTCTCGTCACGGGTCTCGTCCCGAGTCGCGCGCCGTATCGCGTCCCGAGTCGCGCCCCGTATCGCGCGCCGTGTGCTGCGCGCTGCGCTTCATCGACACGCACTTCGCGCAGCCGCTCAATCTGCACATGCTCGCGGACGTCGCGGGCCTGAGCGTGTCGCGATTCGCGGCGCGCTTTCGAGACGAAGTGGGCCTGTCGCCGCATCGCTATCTGTGCCGCGTGCGGATACGTCGCGCGCAGGATCTGTTGCTGCGGGGCGTGCCGCCTTCCGTCGTCGCGACCGAAGTCGGCTTCTTCGACCAGAGCCACCTCGGCCGGCATTTCCGGCGGGCGGTCGGGCTCACGCCGTGCGACTACGTCGCGCGGCCTGTCGCGCTGCTCGACGAACCGAATCTCGATGCGCCTGACGATGCGCCCGCGCGGATGAGCCGCGCGCGTGCGGCGTCGAGACCGCCGGGACGCGGCGCCGAGTGCTGCGGCGTTCGGTCGAGCGCGTGTGGCGACGCGTGAGCGTGCGGACTGCGCGCGATGCGGGCCGCACGCGGCGAGTGCGATGAGTGAGATGAGTGCGATGCGTGCGGCGCGATGTCCGCGCACGTCGCTCATTGCCGGATAGCGCTTTGCAATAAGCATTTCGCAAATCGATGTTTGTTCCGCTTCGGGCGATTCCATAAGCTTGGCGTTTCGTCGGTCGTGCGATCGTGCGCGGCGACATTCGTTCGAGAGGCTTCCGCCGATGAATCGTCACGCTTTCCCGCCGCCGTTCGCCGCCCGCCGCCGCGCGTTGCGCTGCCTTGCCGTCGCGTCGGCCGCGGCGCTCGCCGGCCGCGTTGCGCCGACAACGGCGGCGCAGCGGGCGGCGGCCGCGACGGCGGGCGTCGACGTGTCCGGCGTCACGCTCGTGCTCGGCGATCAGGCGGGCGGCCTGCGTGCGCTCGCCGAGGCGGCGCGCGTGCTGAACGACACGCCGTATCGATTCCGCTGGGCGAATTTCCAGGGCGCGGCGCCGCTCTTCGAAGCGCAACGCGCGGGCGCGATCGACCTCGCGCCCGCGGGCGACTTGCCGGTGCTCACCGCCGCGCTCGGCGATCCGGCGCTGCGGATCGTCGCGACGCGCGTCGGCTCGCCGGCGTCGCTCGGCATCGTCGTGCAGCCCGATTCGCCGGTGCGCGACGTGGCCGACCTGAAGGGGCGCACGGTTGTCGTATCGTCCGCGCGCGGCAGCATTTCGCAGTACCAGCTTTACGGCGCGCTCGCCGAGCGCGGGCTGTCTCGGCAGGACGTCGACGTGAGATTCGTGCTGCCCGTCGATGCGTTCGCCGCGTTCGAGGCGAAGCGTATCGATATTTGGGCGACGTTCGATCCGTATTACGGGCATGTCGTGAGACGCGGCGCGCGCGTCGTGCGCGACGGCGGCGGCATCAACTCGGGCCTCGCGTTCCTGACGTCGCCCGTCGGTACGCTCGACGACCGCGCGAAGCGCGCGGCGCTCGCCGACGCGCTCGCGCGGCTCGAACGGGCGGGGCGCTGGGCGCTCGCGCATCCGGACGAATACGCGAAGGTCTATGCGGCGCTCACGCGTCTGTCGCTCGACACGGCGGCGGACATCACGCGCCGCGCGGCGCTCGCGCAGCGGGCGGTCGGCGCGGCCGACATCGCGACGCTGCAGCAGGTGGCCGATCGCGCGGTGCGCGACGCGATCCTGCCGCGCCGCGTCGACGTCGCGTCGATCGCGGTGCAACGCATCGGCGCGGCTTGATCCGCGAGCGGCCTTCGTCGCGGCGCGATGCGATGTCGCGCGGCGCGGGGCTCATCGGCCGCCCCGGCGACCGGCGTCGGCCTCGATGATCGAGACGCCGTGCCGGACCCGCTGCGCGCGGTGCCGCCGAATCGGGCCGTTCCCGATCTCCGTCGTTGCGACGAAATCCGTCTGCTCGCCGGCCGGCGTCGCGCGCGGGCGCGCCGAGGCTTTTTGCTCGGTGAGCGCGTGACATTCGCGCGCCGCAACGTGATCCACTTCGAGCAACGACCGCCGCACGCCGAGGCCTAATTCATGGACAGCGATTCCCTGATTCGCGCGCACCTGGCTCCGCCTCCGCATAGAGCCGATACAAACGCTTGCCTTGACGATCGCACAGATGTAGCTCCCGTGGCCCCCGTCCGCGCAGCCAAAGCAGCCGCCAGCCGCCGTTCGCGGCGGGCAACAAGCCGCCGAAACGGAATCCGCCGCGCGTCAACACGGGCGCGTGCGCCACATTTTCCGCCGTGGCCGGCAAGCTCAGATCGAGCAACGAACGCGCGGGCAGCGCGGCAATCTCGGCGATCTGCGCTTCACTTGCCCGCGACGTCTCCAGCACGACCCGCAAGCCGTCCCGCGTCAGCGTGAAGTCCGACGCGGCGGAGTCCGGTGCCGGCGGCGCCTCGCCGAACGCCGCGCGCAAACTGTCCAGCCATGCGCGCCAGTGCGCCGGCCAGTCGAGCCGAGGCAGAGGCCACGCACGCAGCGGCAGGCACCCGACCACGATGCTCTCCCGTTCCGCCTGCCCGAACGGCGATTCGACGTAGTCGATCAGCAGCGCCGTGCTGCGAAACCCCAGCGCCAGCGCGACATGCTGGCTGCGCGGATGCGAACAGACCTGCTTGATCGTCACCATGCCGACGCCGAGCCGTCCCGCCGTCGCGTGCAGATGACGGGCGAGCCGGCTCGCGATGCGCTGGCCGCGCGCGTCCGGATGCACAACGTTCAGCGCCAGTTCCGCCAGCCCGGGCCGCGCCGCATCCCGCCACAATGTCGCGTGGCCCAGCAGCCGCCCGTCGCGGACCGCCACCGCCGAGCGCCATCGGCCGCTGACGTTGTGCGCGTGAATCCGGCTCGGCAGATAGACGTCCGGATACACGTAATGCTCGCCATAGACCGCGCGAAACAACGCGCTGACGGGTTCGGCATCGGCCGCCTGATAGTCGCGCACCAATGCCTCCAGCGGATCGCGCTCGCTCATCGCCAGGCCTCCGCATGCGCGTAGTCGCGCTGGTCGACGATCCGCAGCAGCTTGCCCGAGCGCGGATGGGTACGCATCCGTTCCAGTGGCGTCTGCCGTAGCGCCACGCGCAATTGCTGTTCGGCGCACAGTGCCGCGATCGCCGGCTGAGCCATGAATACGGCATCGCGGATTCGTTCGAGATCCAGCGGCGCGCGCGCCGCCAGCAGCAGCGTCAGGCAATCCACGCCGTCCGCGCGCGCGACTTCCAGTTGCCACCCCAGCAGCGCGCATGCTGCGTCGAGCACGCGCCCGAGCGCCTCCGGAAACAGCGACAGCGTGCCGACACGGACCCGGTGGCCATGCGCGGCGCGCCCGAGCAGCGCGAACTTGCGCGCGGGGCCGGGCGGTTCGCGCCAGCACGCGAGATCGCCGCTGGGATAACGGATCACGGGCATCAACCGGCGCTGCAGGTTGGTGACCAGCAGGACGCCCCGGCGCCCGGCTTCGTCGATGGGCTCACCACTCTCCTCGTCGACGATCTCGATCATGCTGTCGTCGTCGAACACGCGATGCTCGCCGTGCCCGCAAGCCTGATCGGCATAGCCGATCAGGCCCGCGTCGACGCTTGCGCAGCCCACCGAGCCGACGCGGGCACGCGGCAATACCTGTGCGAGCAGCGCGATCTGCTCGTCGAACAAGGTCTCGCCGCCGTAGAGCACTGCCCGCACGTCCGGCAAGGTGTGGCCATGCGCCGCCAGGTGACGGGCGAAACGCAGTAACTGCGCCGGCACGCCGGCCAGGACGTTGATGCGGTGCTGGCGAATCGCGGCCGCCAGCACGTCGTGGTCGACATGGCAGGTGAACGGGTACTCGACGAGGGCCACGGGCGCATGCGACAGCGCGCCGTGGATGAACAACAGGCTGGTGTAGAGGTCGCCCGCGAAGAACAGGTTGGCGACCCGGTCGCCGTCGCGCAGCTGGTGCGCGAGGCCCGCGCCGAACGCCTGCACGAACGCGCGCCATTCGGCGCGGCTGAACACCGACAGCTTGCCGTCGCCGGTGGAGCCGCCGGTCTTGAACACGTGGCCGTCGTTCGGCGCGGCGGTCAGCGCGCGCCAGCGCGTCAGGTCCTGCGAATCCCGCCAGTAATCGGCGGGATCGATCGTCGGCAGGTCGGTCAGGCGCCAGCCGTGGGCGGGCAACGCACGGTACAGCGCGCGGTAGTGAGGCGAATGCGCGCGCGCATGCTCGACGAGGGGAATGAGGCGTGGATGCATGGTGATGAGCAATGTATGGACGACGGAAGTTCAGCCGCGCAGATCCATGACGAACGGCGTCTTGCCGCTGTGTGGATGGCGCTGGAACGCGGCGGCCGCAACGGCGCTCACCTCGAGGCGCAGCAGCCCGCCGCTCACGACCTGGTTCAGCATGGCGTCGTCCAGCACGCGTGCGCGGATCGAGGCCGGATCACCGTCGACGAGCAGCCGGATGCGGTCGCGCCCACCGTCATCACGATCGATCAGCCACTGCATCGGCTGGCCGATGGGCCGGCTCAGTTGCTCCGGATCGACGAAGATCGTGCCGACCCGCAACAGCGCGCCATGGCGGCCGGCGAGCCGGAAGCGCGGCGTCTCCAGCCCGCATGGGCAGACACCCGGTAACCACCGGCCCAGGTCGCCCAGGTCGTAGCGCAGCACCCGCTGGGCTTCGCGGTGGCGCGACGTGAACACCAGCCGGCCGGTCTCGCCCGGCGCGGCAGGGACGTCGCGCGCAGGCTCCAGCACTTCCAGCCATTGCGTGTCCGCCAGCAGGTGGAACTCGCCGTCGGCGCAGCTCGCACACGCATGGCCGAGCGGACCGGCGTCCACCGAGCCGTAGATCGCCGAGCGAATCAGCTCGACGCCGAAGCTCGCCAGATACGTGCGTTGCCCGGCGTTGACATGCTCGCCGCCGCAGAACACCTTGCGCACCCCGCCGTAGCGGCGCAGCGCGTCGCTTTCGCGTTCGAACAGCCGGTGCACGGTGCCCGGCATGCCGATCAGCGTGTCGATGCGCTGTTCGACGATCAGCCGGGCGATCTCGCTGAAATCATCGTCGACGGGGCCGCCCATCGGATACTGCGGCACCCCGAGCGCTTCGAGGATCGTGAAGAAGCTGAGCATGCCGCCGTACAGATTGCCGCCGTAGAGGAGATTCATCACCCGATCGGTGGCGGGGTCCAGTCCGGCGGCGAACAGGCCGTCGGCCGCGGCGCGCATCTGGCGGTGGTAGTCGCGATAGCTGAAGCGGGCCAGCTTGGGCGTGCCGCTGCTGCCGCCGCTCCGGAAGTAGAGTTGCGCCCGCGCGTGATCGGGCTGGTGTTGGAACGCGGCCTTGTCCATCACCGGCGACGCGTGCAGGCCTTCCGGCATGGCAGGCGGTGCGTCCAGGTGGGCGTGGCCGGGCAGCGTGGCGGGGTCGAGGCTCACCGACACGCGGCGCGACAGGCGTTGCAGCGCATAGGCGCCGTCGTGCGGCTCGCCGGCATAACCGTCGTGCATGCGACCGACGGGCGTGATGCGGCTCACGCCCGCCGCGAGCAGCAGCCGGCTCAGCTCGGGCACGCGGGCGGCGGCGACCAGTCCGCAACTTTGCAGATGAGTGCGCCACGGGCGCAGGATGCCGGCCAGTCTCGCACGCGGGGCCGGGCGCAGCTCGACGGTGCGGAACAGCGGCGATGGCGTCAATTCCTCGCGCAAGGTCCACGCGATCCGCCAACCGTCGCCGTCGATGACCTCGCCCGGCGCGTCGGCGAACGCCTGGTCCAGCCGATGGAAGGCCATGCGGGTGCTGATCTCCGCTGCCTCCTGCCGATCCGCGCGCAGCGCGGGCCAATGGGGCGCCCGGCGTCGCAGCGCGGCGGCGAGCCGGCGCGCAAGCGTGTCGAGCGTCGCCGGATCGTCGCTGTCCACCAGCACGGCCTGCGGACTGGAGCAGGCCTGCTGGTCGTGGCGGCACACGTCGTCGGCGAGCGCGTCGAGTTGCGCGTCGCTGAGGGCGTCCGGAGCCAGGTAGGCGAAGCTGATCCGGTGCCCCCAGTCGATCCAGCGGCAACCGGGCGGCAATTGCGCGCGCAGGGCCGCGAGCGCCGTGGCGCCGCCCCACGCGGACACGCCGTCGGCGCAGGCCAGCAACGCACCGAGTCGCGCGCTCGGCACCGGCAGCACGGCGATGTGCGCGGCGAGCCGGCCGCTCGCGTCGTGTCGCAGCAGTTCGGCGAGCAGGCGCGCGCTCAGGTCGTCGGTGCGGCTGCTCGGGCGCAGCCAGTTGATGTTGCCCGCCAGCAGACCTTCCAGCACGGCCATGAAGGGCAGCAGTGCGGCGTTGGCGGGCGTCACGTGCAGCACCACGCCGAGTGGCCGCCATGCTTCGAAGCGTGGCTCGCGGTAATCCGGACGACGCAGCGAGCCGGGCTGCTCGCCCAATTCCCGCGAGAGCTTGGCTTGCAGTGCCGGGCGCCGGCAGAACGCGGCCAGTTCGGCGCGCGCGGCGGTGTCCGGCAGCGCCGACGGCGCGCCTTCCTGCAGCGCCTCGGCGAAACGTTCGGCGCAGGCGAGCACGGTCTCGCTGTCGAGCGGATCGGCGAGCGTGTCGGCGAGCCGTTCGCGCAGCAGCGCGAGCGCCGTGTCGAGGTCGTGGTCGGCGTGCAGCACGCCGTGAAGCAGGTACATGTCAACGCTCCTTGATCAGTTCGGATGCCGCCATCGCGCAGCTCCGGTTCTTGCTGGTGCCGGCGCGGCCCAGCAGGTCGAACCAGTCGGTGGGCGCGCCGCAGCCGCAGCGCTCGGCCGGCCACAACACGGCCAGGTCGCTCAACAGCAGGCTGTGCGCCGGGCTGGAGGAAATGAAGGGCGACGCCAGGTGGAGAAAGCCCGGCGCACCATAGGGCAGCCGGGCCAGCGTGGCGGTGTCGCGGGCCCACGCGCGCGCCCAGCTCGGCACGTGAAAGCGATGGCGGGCACACTCGACGTAGGGCACCGGATGCTCGACCGAGCCATAACCGTCGCGACAGCGCGAATCCGGCACGCCGAGCTGTTCGCCCAGGCGGCGATACAGCTCGGGCTTTGGAATCGCGGCATCCGCATGGGTTTTCCAGCCGCCGCCGAGAAACACCAGCGAGTCGGGATGCAGCGTCAGCGGCGGGACGCCCATGTCGCCCATGCGCCGAAGCGTGAACCACAGGAACGCGGGAAAACCGAAGATGCGCACCGGCAGGCCTTCGTCGGCGAAACGCTGCAGCGCGCGGATCGCGCCAAACGGGTCGAACTCATGACCCGTGCCGGTATGGCGAAGCACATGGACCGCGTGATTGACCGGCGCGTACTTGCACAGGAACTGGTCGGTATAGGCCGTGCCGAGCGTGATCGCGCCGCGGGGTTCGTAGCTGAGCAGCACGTAGTTGCAAGGTTGATCCGGCGTATGCCAGCCGTAATGCTCGAAGACCCGGTCCACCATCCGCTGGGCGGCGCCCATGCTGCGCGCGTCGTAGCGCATGCGGCTCTTCTGGCCGGTGGTGCCGGACGAGGTCAGCTCGAGTGCGTTCTGGCCGGTTTCGCTGAGCAGCAGATTGCGCTTGAAGTAGTTGGCGAAGATCGGCGGCAATGCCGACCAATCGGACAGTGCGCCCAGGTCCGCGGGCGGACAGCCGTTCCGCTCCAGCCAGCGGCGGTAGCCGGGGCTTGCGTCGCAGTGGTAAGCGACCAGTTCGCGCATCGCGGCGTCGAACAGGCGGTCGCAGGCGTCGTCGGCGCGGTATGGGTGTTCGAGCGCGCAGAGCGCGTCCACATGGGGCAGCGTAGTCATGAGAGGGGGAGCGGGGAAGGTGGAAATCGGGCGACGGTGGGAGCAGGGCGCGCTTGGCGCAGCACGCGCCAGAGCAGCGGCGCGGCCAGCAGCGAGACCAGCAGCGAGACCAGGCTGACGCTGATGCCGAAGCGGGTCGGCGAATCCCCGGCGCGGACCCACGCGAGGGCTGCGCCGCCGGCCGCCGGCATCGCGACGGACGGCATGCCGAGCGGCGCGGCGACGCTGCCCGTGGCCTCGTCGGTACTGTATAGCGTCAGCCGATAAGGCGTCGCGTTACCCAGGCCCACGCCGAATGGGTGGACGGAGAGGCCGGCACGCAGCAGTGGCAGCGTGTGTGACAGCGGCACGACGGCGCCCAGCAGTAGCAAGCCAGCGGTAGCCGGGTACAGCGCGATGCGCAGCAAGCGGGACACGTCGGGCCGGACGGTGAGCCGGTTCAATGCCAGGTTGCCGGCGATCACGGCGCCGAACACGGAAAGCTGCCAGAGTCCGTAGGCCAGCCCGCCGTACCCCGGATCGCGGATCAACCGAGGCGGCAGGCCGATCGACACGATCGGCGGCAGCGGCAACAGGCCGAGCGTGAGGCTGCCGTACACGGGGTCTCGATGACGTGGCTGCGTCGCGTAGTGGGCAAGCACCGCCCACGCGCGCGGCGGCCGGGGCGGCGGCGCGGCGCGCGCCGTTTCCGGCATACAGCGCCACAGGCCCAGTGTGACCAGCGCGCCAACGGCGCCGATCGCGACGAACAGCTCGCGCCACGACAGTGCCCGCAGCAGCAGCGTGCCGGCCAACGGTCCGGCGAGTGGCGACTGGAGCGCGATATCGGCGAACAGCGCCATCAGCCGTACCGCGTCGCGCTCGGCAAAGGTCTCTTGCAGCGCCGGGTAGCTGACCACGACGAAAAGGTGCCCTTGACGAAGCGCAGCAGGTTGAAGCCGCCGATATGCCGGCTGGCGACCGCGGCCAGGCAGGCGGCTGCGAACACTAGAGTGCCGGTGAGCAGCAACGGCCAGCAGCCGATGCGGTCCGACAGCGGCCCCCGCGGCCATTGGAACGCGATGTCGCCGAACAGGAAGGCATGGAGTGCGACAGGCGCGTGGTGCCGCGCGGCGGACAAGTCGTGGGTGACCTGCAACATCGTGGGCATCACCATATCGCTGGTGAGATGGGCGAGCAGTTCGAAGGTGGCCAGCGCAAGACAGAACAGCACGTCTTGACGGCGGGAAATTTCCAGCAACGGGCGAAATACGGATTCAGACATGGATGATGAATGCGTGATATATGCGGAAAATCAATGGAAATGAATTTTCCAAAGAAATGTTGATTTATTTGATTTTAGAATTTCAGAAATTTATTGAACTGAAAAACAATCGTGCAATGAATTTTGAATGAGTCAATTGTCTCGTCATCAGATGCGGCGATGCCGCCTCAACAGTCTCAGGGAAGTCGATCCAGAAAGATTGACGAGGTCGTTGCCGGCAAAAGACGACGGCAGAACGACTCCGGCCACCCGTGCCACGCAGCCTGCGTCAACAATCTATATCAATAGAAATCGGACTAACTCGAGAGATGGATTCCGAAGAATGGTCATTCAAAATCAATTTGAATGGAATTTCTTGGCGCCAGATAATAGTCTAGATGAAATGGAAATGCAGCGATGTGTTTCGTCGGCGCTACAGTGAGAAAAATCAATTGACCGATCGGAATCGAAAAGAAAGTCAGCGAAATCGAAGAGGGGGGAGGTGTCGACGGCGGTCGCAATCCGCGCTTTTCCGGCGGCGTCATAGAGTGGCAGCACGACACATGCATAAAGACGCGGCGTTCGGTCTGCGCAACTGGCCGGGCACTTCGCGGTGCGGCCGGGGCTGTTGAAGGCGTCGACGAGCCTGTTCCGGATCGACGTGCGCGGCGCCGGCCGCCATGGCGCGATACCGCATCTCGGCTGCGATCTGGTGTTCTCGGTCGTGCAGATCCTGACCGCGCTGCAAGGAATCGTCACACGCAACAAGAATCCGCTCGACGCGGCGGTGTTGTCGGTCACGCAGATTCACGGCGATGAACGGAATCTGCGATCAGTGTTTCACCGCCGCCCATGGGGCGGGCTTCACGATGGCGAATCGGCCGGGCGACCGGCCCGTGCCGATTTGCTCGCACAGGCGATGCTCAAGCAGCAAGGGCAACGCTGCGTCGCTTGCATCATCATGGTCGACACGCCGTGGGTACGACGTCGTGATCGCCGGCGACTATTACGTCCCCGTGCTGGTAAGGTCCGGTCTGCTGTTCAGGCTCGATAAGAACAGGTTGCCGAACATGGCAGACATTCCTATCGTGCGGACCGGAGCCGTCCGCCCGGAACCGCTCGCAACCGCCCGCAACCGCTCGGCCGGTGCGTCTCGCGAATTTCGAGCCGCCATCGGAGTTGCCCGATTTCGAGCGGAGGCGTTTGCGACAAGCTGGGCCAAGCCGCATCGCGGCCCCGATGAGCCACCCGCGACGGTTGCGAGTTCGCCATTCGATGCGCCGGTGATACTCGTCACGGTCATGCGCGCGATGGCGTTGTTTGTGCGAACGCGATACGTTCGCGGCGAATACGAGGTTCTTGCTGACGCGCCAATGTCGCAGGATTGCCGATGGCGCTCCGTGGCTCGCGACGCAAGGCCGGCAGCGACGCCTGAGGGCCGCCAAGGAAAACCATGGATCTCCGCGGCTCCTCGTGTGGCCCGTGAATCCCATTGCAATCGACGCGTTCGCCCATGTCAGCCACCGTGACAAAACGAAGCAAGCACTGAATGCAAGCATTCAATGCTTGCCGTGTCGACTCTTTCGTTTTTCGCCGCCGCCGGCAGCCGGCCCCGAAAACACCGCCAACCGAGTCTCGATCCATTTGAGCAATTCGAGCGGACCGGGCGCGAGCGGCCGTCCCGACTTGACGAGCACCCGCGCATGCGTCCCCTCGAATAGCGGATGCGCGATCGGCACCGTCGTCAGCTCGCCGTTCGCAATCTCCCGATAGGCGGCGAACTCGCCGATCAGCGTGATGAAGTTCTCCGCGGTGACGATGCGCTTCAAGGCCGTCAGCGAATTCGTCGTCAACGTCGGCCGGATCGCGACGTTCTCGGCCAGCTCCAGCATCTTCACCACGTGACCGATGCCGAACGTCGGCGGCATCAGTGCGAGCGGGTACGCGCGAAGATCGTCGATGGCCGCCGGCCGCTTGCGCCGCGCGAGCGGGTGATCGCGCCGCAGCAACAGCACGACCGGCTGCGGCGAGCTCGCGCGATACGCGATCTGCGGATGGGGCGGCGGATTGTACGCGAGCCCGATGTGCGCGCGGCTTTGCGCGACCTCTTCGAGAATCGAATCGACCGCCAGCATGTCCACGCCGATCGCGAGCTTCGGGTATGTCGCGCAGAACGGCGCCAGCACGTCGTCGACGAGCGTGTCGACGAATCCTTCGCTGACGACGATCCGGATGTGCCCTTGCTGCAGGCCCTTCAGCGCGTGAAGCTGGTCTTCGAGCTTTTCCTGTTGCGACCGGTAGCCCCGCCAGAACTCGAGCAGATGCGCGGCGGCCTCAGTCGGCCGCACGCCGCGCGCCTGCCGCTCGAACAGCGCGGTGCCGAGCTCTTCCTCGAGCAGCCTGATCTGCCGCGTGATGACGGACGGCGACGTGTTGATGTGCTCCGCTGCGCCGCGAATGGTGCCGTGCGTCAGCACTTCATGAAAGTACCGAAGGCGCTGGAGGTTGATGTCTCGCATCGAGGGCTCCCGTGTCGATCTGTCGTTGCTCACGAGTCAACGATATGTGAACTTAGTTGCTCTTGCTAGTAGCGCCATGCGCTGCCAACATGAACGCCATGCAGCGATCGTCCGGCGAAGGCACGCACGAGATGCCGTCCTCCACACGGAAAGGCGAAATGAACATTCTGATTGCAGGCTTCCAGCACGAGACCAATACGTTCGCGCCGACGCGGGCGTCGTATCAGAGCTTCGTTCGCGGCGAAGGCTTTCCGCCGCTGGCGCGCGGCGCGGACGTGCTGTCGCTGCGCGACGTCAACGTGCCGGTCGGCGGCTTCATCCGGGCCGCTCAGGCGAACGGGCACGCGCTGCTGCCCGTGATCTGGGCGGGCGCGTGCCCGTCCGCGCACGTCACGGCCGACGCGTTCGAGCGGATCGGCGGCGAGATCGTCGCCGCGGTCGAGGCGGGCGGGTTCGACGCGATCTATCTCGACCTGCACGGCGCGATGGTCACCGAGCAGCACGACGACGGCGAAGGCGAGATCCTCGCGCGCGTGCGGCGGATCGTCGGCAGCCGGATGCCGATCGTCGCGTCGCTCGATCTGCACGCGAACGTCACCGCGCGGATGGCCGCGCACGCGAGCGCGCTCGTCGCGTATCGCACCTATCCTCACGTCGACATGGCGGCAACCGGCGAGCGCGCCGCGCAGGTGCTCGAGCGAATCGTGTCCGAACGCCGGCCGCTGCATTGCGCGATGCGCCGGCTGCCGTTCCTGATCCCGATCAACGGCATGTGCACGCACGCGGAGCCCGCGGGCGGCGCGTATCGATTGCTCGCGCAACTCGAACGGGACGGCGTCGTATCGATGTCGTTCGCTCCGGGTTTTCCGGCCGCCGATTTTCCGGAATGCGGGCCCACGGTGTGGGCGCACGCGTTCGATGGCGACGCGGCCGAGCGTGCGGTCGACGTGCTGTGCGCGAAACTCGTCGACGACGAAACGCGCTGGGGCGTGCCGTTCCTGACGCCCGACGCCGCCGTGGCCGAAGCGATTCGCCTGAGCCGCGGCGCGACGAAACCCGTCGTCATCGCCGACACGCAGGACAACCCCGGCGCGGGCGGCGACGCCGACACGATGGGCATGGTGCGGGCGCTGCTTCGCCGCGCGGCGACGGACGCGGCGGTGGGCGTGATCTGGGACCCCGACGCCGCGGCCGCCGCGCACCGCGCGGGCGTCGGCGCGCGCATCGGCCTGAGCCTCGGCGGCCGCTCGGGCGTGCGCGGCGATGCGCCGCTCGCGGCCGATTTCGAGGTCGAGCATCTGTCCGACGGGTGTTTTCGTTTCGACGGCCCGATGTTCAACGGCGCGCGCGGCGATCTCGGCGCGGTGGCCTGCCTGCGCATCGAAGGCGTCAGGATCGCGGTGAGCACGAACAAGATGCAGACCTTCGAGCGCAACCAGTTCCGTGTCGCGGGCATCGAGCCCGAGCGGATGCGGATCGTCGTGAACAAGAGCTCGGTTCATTTTCGTGCGGACTTCGAAGCGATCGCCGAGGCGATCCTCGTCGCGAAAGCGCCGGGGCCGATGGCCGCCGATCCCGCGGATCTCGCGTGGGCGCGCCTCGATCCGGACATTCGCCTCCGGCCGAACGGGCAGACCTTCGGGGCGTTTCGCGCGGCGATGCGTTAGTTCGTTTCCGTTTCCATTTCCATTCGATTGCACGTCACCGGTGCGCGCGACGTCCGCCTGCCGGCCCGGCTCGCGCCCGCCGTTCCGCGAATGCGGGCGCGGCCCGCGTGTCCGGTGACGCCGATGGTTCGCAGTCCGTCGATTCGATGCATTGCTTCGTTCCGGGAGGCCGAGCGATGCCGCGCAATGCCGATCGATCGCCTGTTCATGCGGCGCGCCATGCGCCGCGCATTTCGCCGCCGCATGCGATGCGGCGTTTTCCGGCAACCTTGAAGGAGGACTGATCATGTCCAATGCGATAAACGTCCGGCGCCGCCGGCTGATGGGAACCGCGCTCGCGGGCGTCGGCGTGATGAACCTCGGTCTCGACGGGCTCGCCCGCGCGCAGTCCGCGCCGCGCTCGGCGGGCGCGAGCGGCGCAACGGGCGATTCAAGCACCCCGAACGTCCCGAACGTCCCGAACGCCCCGAACGCCGCGAACGCCGCGACGTTCGACACGATCCATCAGATCGACGCCGGCCCGCTCAACGTCGGCTACGCGCAAGCCGGGCCGAAGGACGGTCCGGCCGTCATCCTGCTGCACGGATGGCCGTACGACATCCACAGCTTCGCCGACGTGGCGCCGCTCGTCGCATCGGCCGGCTATCGCGTCGTGGTGCCGTACCTGCGCGGCTACGGCTCGACGCGCTTGCTGTCGGACGACACGCCGCGCAACGGCCAGCAGGCGGTCATCGCCGCCGACATCGTCGCGCTGATGGACGCACTGAAGATCGATCAGGCCGTGCTCGGCGGCTTCGACTGGGGCGCGCGCACGGCGGCCATCGTCGCGGCTTTGTGGCCCGAGCGCTGCAAGGCGCTCGTGTCGGTGAGCGGCTATCTGATCGGCGGCCAGGAGGCGAACCGCAAGCCGCTGCCGCCGAAGGCCGAGCTCGCGTGGTGGTATCAGTTCTATTTCGCAACCGAGCGCGGCGCGGCCGGCTATGCGGCGAACCGCGACGATTTCAACCGGCTGATCTGGCAGCTCGCGTCGCCGAAGTGGCGTTTCGACGACGCGACGTACGAACGCTCGGCGCAATCGTTCCGGAATCCTGATCACGCGGCGATCGTCATCCACAACTATCGATGGCGTCTGGGGCTCGCGCAGGGCGAGCGTCGATTCGACGCGCTCGAGGCGCGTCTCGCGGCCGCGCCTGCGATCACGGTGCCGACGATCACGCTCGAAGGCGACGCCAACGGCGCGCCGCATCCCGAGCCCGCCGCTTACGCGAAGAAGTTCGTCGGCAAGTATCTGCATCGCGACGTCGCGGGCGGCGTCGGGCACAACCTGCCGCAGGAGGCGCCGAAGGCGTTCGCCGACGCGATCCTGCAAGTCGCGCATCTGTGACGCGAGGAGGATAGTCGATGTCGAAGCGAAGTTTTCGAATGGCCCGCGCGCTCGCCGCAGGCGCGTTTCTGCTGTTCGCGGTGCGGGGCGGCGGCGCGTTCGCGGACGCATCGAAGCCGGCCGCGTCGCCGATCTACGGTGTGACGCTTCCCGAAGGCTATCGGAAGTGGGAGATGATCGCGCCGGCCGAAGAGGCGGCGCCGCTCGACGAGCTGCGCGTGGTGCTCGGCAATCCCGCCGCCGTGAAGGCGATCGAGCATGCGACGTTGCCGTTTCCGGACGGCGCGATGCTCGTGAAGCTCGCGTACAAGCGCAAGCCGTCCGCCGAGTTCGAATCCGCGACCGTGCCGGGCCAGGCGACGACGGTGCAGGTGATGGTCAAGGATTCGCGCCGGTATGCGTCGACGGGAGGCTGGGGCTTCGGCCGTTTCGTCAACGGCGCACCGGCCGACGAAGCGCAGCATCGGACCTGCTTCGCGTGCCATCAGGCCCGCGTGAAGGATCGCGATTTCGTCTTCACGCGTTTTGCACCATAGTGTCGCGCCGCAGCGCGCCGGCGAGGCGGCGATTTCCTTTGTCGCCGTTCGGTTTTATATTCCGAGGAATCGAACGGCGCTCACCCCCTCGCAAACCCCTACGCAATGCTACGTAGATGCCGTACGTAGTCATGCGCTTGTTAGGTTTGCATCGAAGGCGAACAATATGGCCCCATCGCTACGTCCCGACGGAGCGTGACGCTTGCCGTCGTTGCGCGCGGCTCCCCGCCGCGCATATTTCGAAAAAATAGACAGGAGACGCCATGAATCGGGCTTCCGGTTATTTGCTCTGGATCGCCGTCGCGCTGCTCGGCGCGTTCGCGTTCGGCACGATCGCGCTCGCGCACGGCGAGCGGGTCAGCGCGCTATGGATCGTGATCGCCGCCGTTTGCGTGTATTTGATCGCGTATCGCTTTTACAGCCGCTTCATCGCGAGCAAGGTCGTCCAGCTCGACGGCCTGCGGATGACCCCCGCCGTCAAGTTCAACGATGGCCTCGACTACGTGCCGACCAACAAATACGTGCTGTTCGGCCACCATTTCGCCGCGATCGCGGGCGCGGGCCCGCTCGTCGGCCCCGTGCTCGCCGCGCAGATGGGCTACACGCCCGGCATGCTGTGGATTCTCGCGGGCGTCGTGTTCGCGGGCGCGGTGCAGGATTTCATCGTGCTGTTCATCTCGACGCGCCGCGACGGCCGCTCGCTCGGCGATCTCGTCAAGATGGAGCTCGGCGCGGTGCCCGGCGTGATCGCGCTGTTCGGCGCGTTCCTGATCATGGTGATCATTCTCGCGGTGCTCGCCCTCATCGTCGTGAAGGCGCTGACGAATTCGCCGTGGGGCACGTTCACCGTCGCCGCGACGATTCCGATCGCGCTCTTCATGGGCGTCTACACGCGCTACATCCGGCCGGGCCGCATCGGCGAAGTGTCGATCATCGGTTTCGTGCTGCTGATGGCGTCGATCGCGTACGGCCAGCACGTGCACGATTCGCCGACGCTCGCCGCGTGGTTCACGTTCAGCGGCACGCAGCTCACGTGGATTCTGATCGGCTACGGCTTCGTCGCGTCGGTGCTGCCGGTGTGGCTGCTGCTCGCGCCGCGCGACTATCTGTCGACGTTCCTGAAGATCGGCACGATCGTCGGCCTCGCGATCGGCATCCTGATCGTCGCGCCGGAGCTGAAGATGCCGGCGCTCACGAAGTTCGTCGACGGCACGGGCCCGGTCTGGTCGGGCAACCTGTTCCCGTTCCTGTTCATCACGATCGCGTGCGGCGCGGTGTCGGGCTTCCACTCGCTGATCGCGTCGGGCACGACGCCGAAGCTGCTCGACAACGAAACCAACGCGCGCTTCATCGGCTACGGCGCGATGCTGATGGAATCGTTCGTCGCGATCATGGCGCTCGTCGCCGCGTGCGTGATCGAGCCGGGCGTGTACTTCGCGATGAACGCGCCCGCGGCCGTGCTCGGCACGACGCCGGAGGCGGTTGCGCAGACCGTCACGCAATGGGGCTTCATGCTGACGCCCGACATGCTGACCGAAACGGCGAAGGCCGTCGGCGAGACGACGATCATCGCGCGCGCCGGCGGCGCGCCGACGCTCGCGGTCGGCATGGCGCAGATCCTGCACCAGGTGATCGGCGGCCAGGCGATGATGGCGTTCTGGTATCACTTCGCGATCCTGTTCGAGGCGCTCTTCATCCTGACCGCGGTCGACGCGGGCACGCGCGCGGGCCGCTTCATGCTGCAGGACCTGCTCGGCACGTTCCATCCGGCCTTGAAGCGCACCGAATCGCTGCCGGCGAACCTGATCGCGACCGCGCTGTGCGTGGCCGCGTGGGGCTACTTCCTGTATCAGGGCGTGGTCGATCCGCTCGGCGGCATCAACACGCTGTGGCCGCTTTTCGGCATTTCGAACCAGATGCTCGCCGCGATCGCGCTCGTGCTCGGCACCGTCGTGCTGTTCAAGATGAAGCGCGAGCGTTACGCGTGGGTGACGATCGTGCCGACCGCGTGGCTGCTGATTTGCACGCTGACGGCCGGCTGGCAGAAGGTGTTCGATTCGAACCCGAAGGTCAGCTTCCTCGCGCATGCGGCGAAGCTGCAAGCGGCGGCGGCCGACGGCAAGGTGCTCGCGCCCGCGAAGACGCTTGCGCAAATGCAGCGGATCATCTTCAACGACTACGTCGACGCGGCGCTCGCGGCGCTGTTCATCCTCGTCGTCGTGAGCATCGCGGCGTACGGCGTGATCGCGGTCGCGCGCGCGCGCCGTGCCGCGCAGCCGACATCGCGCGAGACGCCGTACGAGCCGATGCCGGCCGCGCAGGCGCTCGGCAGCGGGCGCTGACGGGAGGCCGCGATGTTCTCCGATCTCGGCGGCGAATTGCGCACCGCGGGCCGTTATCTGGGGCAGGCGCTGCGATTGATGGTCGGCCTGCCCGACTACGAAGGCTACGTCGCGCACATGCGCGCGACGCATCCCGATCGTCCGGTGATGACGTACGAGGAGTTTTTCCGCGAACGGCAGAATGCGCGATACGGTTCGGGAGCGGGGAAATGCTGCTGACGGCGTAGTTCGCGGGCGGCGGCGGTTTCGCGATGCGCTTGTCGCGATCGCGCAAAAGCGTCACGGTGCGAGCCGTGGCGCTTTTTTCATGGGCGGATGCGGCGGGACGACGCGTTGGATCGAAGCGGCGAACGGCCAGGCGGATGGATGGACGATGGCCCGATGAGTATCCGCCGACATCTGCGCCGCTCAGCGCCGCTTCGACGGATCGCCGCAGAAATGCTCGATCAATTCCTGCATCAGATAGCGATGATGCGGCGAGAGCGCCTCGATCTTCGATGCCAGCTCGATGGTCTCCGCCGTCGGCGCGTATTTTTCGTCGCGTCGCGCCGGCTCGTGCGTCCTGCCGCCGGGCGCGCCGGGCGGCGGGCCGTAATGGAGCCAATGCAGATCGACGCGCAGCCAATCGGCGAGCGTGCGCAACTTGTCGGGCGTCGGGATCGTGCGGCCCGTCAGCCATTTGTGTGCGGTTTGCGGAGAAATCGGGTGTTCGCCGCGATGCCGCAGATTGAAGTGCAGCGCAAGGGCGGTCGCGCCGGAGATTTTCTCCGGGCTGCGCTGCAGGGCGAATTTGAGGCGTTCTGCGAACGCCGCTTTTTCTTCGAGCGTCGGCATGGCCGCATTGTGCGGCTGCACATCGTCGAAGCGGACAACCAATCAGGCTATTAATATCTTATATGAGATATATTTGGCTTGGCGTTGAAAGGTTGAGAAGATTTATTTTGGCTGCTTTATTCGCCGCCCAATCTGACATTGAATTCCGCATTGTGTCGCGACGAGTATCCAGTTGTCAGGTTTTAATTAACTCGTGTGAGATAATGTATCTGGCATCCGGTTACTCGTGCGAACTGGCGCGCTATTCGGCATCCTCCGTGTTCCCGTCGCCGACAAGCGTTCCTGCGGCACGCACGCACGCATGCACGCACGCGCGCTCGCATCGTTCTTCGTGGCGTCCGCGCGACGTCGCTCAGACCATCTCCCCGATGCATGCATCGAATGCCGCGACCAGCCGATCGACGTCTTCCGCGCCCGTTTCCGGACACACGAGCATCATGTTGTGGAACGGCGTGATCAGCACGCCGCGGTTCAGCAGATACAGATGCACGATGTGCTCGAGCTCGCCGTCGAGCTGCATTCCGGCGATCGCGCCGTTGCGCGGCGGCGTCGGCGCGAACTGGAATTCGGTGCGCGCGCCGATCCGCGTCACGCACCACGGCAGCCCGCGCCGCGCGATCGCCTGTTCGAGGCCGGCCGCGAGCCGTGCGGCGAGGTCGAACATGTGCGCGTACGCGGCGTCCGTCATCACGTCGGCGAGCGTCGCGCGGATCGCGCGCATCGCCAGCATGTTCGCGGTCAGCGTCGTGCCGATGCCGGAATGACCGGGCGGCGCGCTCGCTTTCGCGTGCTGCGCGCGCTCGGCGAACGACGCGCTGAAGCCGTACACCGCGCACGGCACGCCGCCGCCGATCGGCTTGCCGACGACGAGCAGATCCGGCTCGAGCCCATGCGCGACCGCGTAGCCGCCGGGGCCGCTGCTGATCGTATGGGTTTCGTCGATCGCGAGCAGCGTGCCGTGGCGGCGCGTCAGCGCGCGCGCTTCGCGCCAGAAGCCGGGGTCGGGCAGCACCATGCCGATGTTGGTCAGCGCCGGCTCGGCGAGCACGCACGCGACGTCGCCGCTCTCCAGCGCGGCTTCGAGCGCGGCGAGATCGTTGAATTCGACGACGCGCGTGTACGCGAGCAGATCGTGCGCCTGGCCGAGCAGGCTGTCGCGCTGCGCCGGCTTGCCGTCGACGAGATCGACGAACACGTCGTCGACGGTGCCGTGATAGCAGCCGTTGAACACGACGATGTGCTTGCGGCCCGTTGCCGCGCGCGCCCAGCGCAGCGCGAAGCGGTTCGCGTCGCTCGCGCTCAGCGCGAACTGCCAGTACGGCAGCCGGAAGCGGCGCGCGAGCTCCGCGCCGACCCACGCGGCGTCCTCGCTCGGCAGCATCGCCGTGTAGCCGCGCGTCGCCTGCTCGGCGAGCGCGCGCGCGACGGGCTCGGGCGCGTGGCCGAACATCGCGCCCGTGTCGCCGAGGCAGAAGTCGGCGTAGCGATGGCCGTCGACGTCGGTGAAATGCGCGCCGCGCGCGTGATCGACGTGCAGCGAGAAGGGCGTCGACCAGTCGCGCATCCAGTGCAGCGGCACGCCGAACAGCAGGTGCTGCGCCGCTTCGGCGCAGCGCGCGCGCGATGTCGGCATGGCTCGTTCGAAGGCGTCGCGTTCGCGTGCGAGGAGCGCGCGGGCGCGCGTCAGATTGACTCCGTGGCGAATTTCCAAGTGGGCTCCTTTGCGGAATGAAACGGAATCGCGGAACGTCGGCGAAAGCTTCGCATATTCATTCGAGTTGGTCGATTCGCGGGAGCCGGGCGGGCGTCGGCGCGCGCCCGGCGCGACAGGCGATGGCCGAGCCGGCGCGCGGGGACGGGCGGGGGACGGCGAAATGCGCCGCGAGATGTCGGAAGCGTCGCGCAAGGCGATGGGCGAACGGGCGTTGTCGGTCGCAGTGCGTCGCGGACGATCGACGGGCGCCGGCGCTCGGCGCATTGACCGCCGTTGCGGGCGGCGAGCGTCGGCGTCGGCGGCGCGGCGTCGATGAGGGCCATGGCCGATGCGCGTTGCGACCGATCGGCTCACGCCGACGCGTAAGGCGTTCACTTGCCGTTGCGAGCATCGCGACCGGAGCGGCGAGCGCGCCGAAAGACACCTATGCCGGGCGGCGAGTGTCGTCGGCGGCGGCGGCGCGGCGTCGAAACCGACCACGTCGCATCGGCATGCCGCCGCAGCGACGCCGCCGGCATGCGCCGTCCGCGCATCGCCGGCGCACGTTCGCGCCGGCGCCGACGGCCGAGCGTGGCGACTTCGGCCCGGATCGCCGCCTTGCGTATCAGGTCCGCCGCGCGTGCGTTTCGACGCCGGTTGCGCCGCTCGCTGCCGTGAGCCGCGCGGCGAGCGCCGTCGCCTCGCCGAGCGACGCGACCGCCTCGTGCGGAATCCCGAACGCCTTGACGGCCATCCGGCCTTGCTCGGCGACGGCCGCGCGCCGCTCGGGATCGGGCTCGACGCTGATGAGCGCCCTGCACACCGCGCCGAGCGCCGTCCTGTTCCGCTTGAGCCACATCGCGCGATGCTTGCGGTCGTCGTGGCTCTCGCCGGCTTCGAGCGAGACGTACACGACGACGAACGGCGCGCCGCCGCGCATCAGCGCGTCGATTTCCTTCTCCCATTGCGTCGCGTAGCCGGGCGTCGCGGCGCTTTCGCGGAATACGCACATCGGAAACCGGCTCACGTCGTGCACGACGAAATCCTGCGGATCGAGATTCATGGCAATGCTCCCGGAATGGATGACGAAAAAAAATCCGAAGACGAAGACGAAGACGAAGACGATGGCAAAGGCAAAGGCAAAGGCAAAGGCAAAGGCAAAGGCAAAGGCAAAGGCAAAGGCAAAGGCAAAGGCGAAGGCGAACGCCACGACGAGGCGCGAAGCGAAGCGGCGCAGCGCGGCGGCCGTCAAGGCCCGCGCGCGTCCGGCGGGCCGTCGGCTTGCGCGACCGGCGCATCGCGCCGCCAGCCTGCGCCGAGCGCCTTGTACAGCGCGATCACGCCCTGCACGTGCGCGAGGCGGCTCAGCGCGAGCGCGTCGCGCGCGCGGTACGTCGCGCGCTGCGCGGTCAGCACCGACAGGTAATCGCTCAGTCCGCCGCGATACAGGCGCATTGCGCGCGACTGCGCGTCCTGACTGCTGTCGGCCGCCGCGACGAGCGCCTTCTGCCGGTCGCGCTCGGCGCGGATCGCGGTCAGCGCGTCCTCGACCTCGCGGAACGCGACGCGCACGCGCTGCGCATACGCGATGCGCGCCGCCTCGGCGGCGGCCTGCGCGGCGCTGACGCCCGCTTTCGCGCGGCCGCCGTCGTAGAGCGTTTGCGTGCCTTCGAGCGCAATGGACCACGCGACGCTCGCGCTCGCGAACAAGTCCTGCACGAGGCTCGCGGTCGAGCCGACGCTCAGCGGAATCGCGAAGCGCGGCAATTGCGCGGCGCGCGCGACGCCGATCTGCGCGGTGGCGGCCGCGAAGCGCCGCTCGGCGGCGCGGATGTCGGGCCGCTCGCGGATCACGTCGGCCGGCAGCGCGACGGGCAACTGCGGCGCGACGGGCAGCGTCGCGCCGGGCGCGGCGAGCGCGTCGCGCAGCTCGCCGGGAAAGCCGCCCGTCAGCACGCCGATCGCGTGCGCGAGCCGCGCGACGCTCGCCCGCAGCGGCGGCAGCGCGGCCTGCGCGAGCTCGAGCTCGGCGCGCGCCTGCGCGATCTCGAACGATGTGCCGAGACCGCGCCGCTGCGCGCGCTCGGTCAGCCGCAGTGTCGCGTCGAGGCTCGCGACGTTGTCCGCCGCGAGCCGCAGCCGGGCCTGGCTCGCGCGCAGTTCCGCGTAATCGGACGCGAGCTCGGCGACGAGGCTCACGAGAATCGCGCGGCGGTCTTCGTCGATCGCCTCGACTTGCGCATCCGCGGATTCGATCGCGCGCCGCGTGCCGCCGAAGACGTCGAGCTCCCACGACGCGTCGAAACCGAGCCGATACGTTCGCGATTGGCCGATGCCCGGCGGCCAGTCGAGCGCGCGCGACGAACGCAGCGCGTCGGCCGTGCCGCCCGCGGAGACGGCCGGGCCGAGCCGGCTCGCGATCCGGTCGCGCTCGGCGCGCGCCTGCAACAGCCGCTGGCGCGCGATCGCGAGGTCCTGATTGCCGCCGATCGCCTGCGCGATCAGCTTGTCGAGCAGCGGATCGCGGAACGCGCGCCACCAGTCCTGCGATTGCGCGGGATCGGCCGGCGCGGCGTCGCCGCCGCGCGCCGTCCAGTCGGACGGATGCGCGGGCCGCGGCGGACGATAGTCGGGGCCGACCGCCGTGCACGCGGCAAGCGCGATCGCGCAGGCGCCGGCCGTGAGCGCGGCGGCGCATCGTGGCGGACGGAAAGAAATGGATCGCATCGCCGCCGCCTACATCAACGTGTGCAGCCACGACGCGAGCCGGCCGCGCGGCGTCGAGCGGCGGCCGGCCTCGCCGATCTCGACGCTGCAGGTCATGCCGGCCGCGAGCAGCACGCCCGCCGGCACGCGATCGAGCTCGATGCGCACCGGAATCCGCTGCGCGAGCCGCACCCAGCTGAACATCGGATTGACGCTCGGCAGTCCGAGTTCGTCGAGGCCGCCGTTCTCGTCGGCGATGCCGCGGCCGATGCTTGCCACACGGCCGCTCAGCAGCGGATCGAAACCCATCAGCTTGATCCGCGCGGGCGCGCCCGTTGCGATGCGGCGCAGCTTCGTTTCCTCGAAATAACCGGTGATCCAGAAGCTGTGCGCGTCGAGCACCGAGATGCCGGGCTTGCCCGCGACCGCGTAGTCGCCGCGACGCAAGCGCAGCTGCGTGACGTAGCCGTCGACCGGCGAGCGCAGCGTCGCGCGCTCGAGATCGAGCTCCGCGACTTCGAGCGCGGCGAGCGCCTTGCGGTATTCGGCCTGCGCGATCGACACCGCGCGGCCCGAGCGCTGGATGTCCTCTTGCGGCACGAGATCGTCGAGGCCGGTGCGGCGGCGCGCCTCGTCGCGTTTCTGCCGCATCGCCTCGGCGCTCGCGGCGACTTGCGCCTGCGCCTGCTCGAGCGCGAGCGCGAAGCGCCGCGGATCGATCCGGTACAGCACGTCGCCTTTCGATACGCGCTGGTTGTCGGCGACAGCGACGCCGATCACGGTTCCGGACACTTCCGGCGCGATTCGCACGACGTGCGCGCTCACGCGGCCGTCGCGGGTCCAGGGGGCGAGCACGTACGCGTGCCAGAGGGCGGCGACGAGCGCGATCGCGAGGCCGATCGCGACGAGCGTCGCCACGGAGCGGGTCAGGGGTTTGAGCGACATGGTGCGATGTGGCGAACTAGAGAAAGAGGATCAGCGCGGCGACGAGCACGAGCGAAACCGCGAACTCGAACAGCGCCGGGTGCCACACGCGGCGCAGCAGCCCGGCGCGCGCGAGCGCGGCGCGCACGGCCAGGTAGAGCGGCACGGTCGCGCATGCATAGACGAAGAACGGCGGCAGGTAGACGCCGGCCACGGCGAATTCACTGAGCACGGCGGGACCTCGGCGGAACGGGGGTGAAGTACGCGGCATGCGTGTGCAGCAGCGTGTGCACGTCGGCGAACGCGGCCATCAGCCGCTTCAGCTCGGCGTCGTGGCCGGGATGCGCGGCGGTGAGCCGGGCGATCGCACGGGCGGCGCGGCGCGCATGCCGCGCCGCGCGCGCGGGCTCGGCGGCGCGGCGCGCGAGCCGCGCGAGGCCGGTGCGTGCGCAGTCGAGCGCGGGCGCGGGTAGATCGCCGCGCGCGACGAAGCGCCGGATGCGCAGCAATTCCTTGCCGACGTGCAGCGCGGCGAGCCCTTCGACGCTCGCCTGCGTCATCGCGGCCGGCCGGCTTTTCAGCAGCGCGGCGAGCTGCGCGATGCGGTGTTGCTGCCGCTGCGGCCACTGGGCCGCCGCCGGCCGCCTGTGGCGAGAAGCGAGGAGCCCGAGCGTATCGTCGCGGATCGTGCGGCGTAGCCGCGCGATGTCGGCGGCGAGGTTGCGCGGCAGGATCAGCTGGAACGCGAGCAGCGTGACGAACGTCGCGAGCACCCACGCGACCGATTGATTGAGGAACAGGCCGAGGTCGGGGCGAAACGGATTGGTCGCCGCGTTCAGCGTGTTGAACGCGACGAGATACGCGAGGCCCGCGAGCGCGGTCTTCGGCGTGCTCGTCGCATAGATGCCCGGCAGCCAGAACAGCGCGAGCGTCGCGACGAGGAGCGGAAAGCCCTCGATGCGCGGCAGCACGCCGAATGCGCAGGCGAACGCGGCCGGCACCGCGGCGACCGTGCCCTTGATGAATGCCTTCGCGCCTGCTGCGGGATCGCCGGCCGTGGCGAGCAGCGCGCAATACGGCGCGACGACGAGCAGCATCATGTCGCCCTGATCCCAGCCGGTCGCGAACCATATCGCGCCCGTGATCACGATCGCGCACATCGAGCGCGCGCCGTTGCGCACGGCCGAGCGCGCGTCGCGATGAAAGCGCACGGGTGCGGGCTTGCCCTGCGGCCTTGGCCGCTGCAACTCGGCAAGGCCGCGCAGCGCGGCGAGATAGTCGTCGATCTGCTCGATCAGGCGCTCGCCCGCGATCAGCAGCGTCGCCTCGTCGCGCGGGTCGGCGAACGCGATCCCGGCGAGCGCGTTCCGCAAGCGCGTGCGCGCGTCGCCGAGCAGCGCGGCCGCGTGCGCGGCGCCGTCGGGACCGTCGTCGAGCGCGTCGGCGGCGGCCCGCCACGCCGCCTCGAGCCGCGGTTGCAGGCGCGCGATCGCGCGTGCGCCCGGACTGTCGGCGGGCAGCGGCGGCGTGCCGCCCGCGAGCGCGCCGAACAGCGACGCCATCCCGTGCCGCACGGCCATCGCGCGCTGCGCGAGGTCCTCCGATTCGGCCTTGCCGAGCGCGAGCAGATCGTCGATTCCGTAGATGTCGGCCAGCAGCGCGAGCCGCGTGTCGTCGCCGGGCGCGGCCGCGATGCCGCCGCGCTGCGCGGCGATCGCGCGCGCGACCGCCGCGGCGAGCCGCGTCACCAGCGCTTCGAGCTTGCCGCGAACGTCGCGGGCGCTGAACAGCATCGACACGAGGCTCAGGCACAGCACGCCGATCACGACGGTCGAGCCGCGGCCGATCACGCGTTCGAAGGTGAGCTCGGGGCGCAGCATCGCGCCGTATGTCGCGAGGCCGATCGTGTAGCCGGCGACCACCGTGCCCGACGCGCGAAAGTGCCGCAGCATCGTCATGCCGGCGACGCATAGGCCGAGCCAAAAGCCGAAGCCTAGAATGAAGAGCAGCGGCTGCTGCGCGAAGCAGCCCATCAGCACGAACGCGACGAGCATCCCGGCGATCGTGCCGGCGACGCGCCACACGCCCTTGCCGATCACCGCGCCTTGCACGGGATTGATCACGAGCAGCACCGTCGACGCGGCGGAGTACGGCGTCTCGAGCGCCAGCAGATACGCGACGCCGAGCGCGAGCGCGGCCGCGGCGATCGAGCGCGCGACATACGCGCCGCGCGGCGTGAACAGATCGAATTCGAATCGCTCGAGGCGCGCGAGCAGCGCCGCCGTCGCTCGGCTCGGCCGTCCGCGCGCCGCCGAAACGGCGGCCGTCTGATCTGCTGCGTCACGCACTGATCGCGCTCCGTGATGAATGACGGAGGCAGTCTACGGGCGTCGCTCGCGTTCAGAAAAGTGAAGTCTTTGCAATCGGCGCGTGCGTGAGACGCACGCGTCGCGCGCGCGTCACGCGTGCGCTGGCTGCAACGCGGTCGGGCCCGTGCACAGCCCGCGCACGACGCGGCGCAGCCATTGATGCGCGGGGTCGCTCTGGAAGCGCGGATGCCACGCCTGCGTGATCAGCACGGTCTCGAGCGGCACCGGCAGCTCGAACGCGCGCACGTCGAGCCCCGCCTTCACTGCGCCGCACGCGAGATGCTCGGGCAGCGGCAGAATCAGATCCGACGCGTGCAGCGCGAATACCGCCGCGTACGGCGTCGGCACGACGAGCGCGACGCGGCGCTTCAGCCCGCGCTCAGCGAGCGCGGCGTCGATCGGCCCGGACGACTTGCCGCGCCGCGACACGCCGATGTGCGGCCAGCGCGCGAAGCGCTCGGGCGTGATGTCGTCGCCGAAGATCGGATGATCGCTGCGCGCGAGCCCGACGAACGTCGTCGTGAAGAGCGGCTGCACGCGGATCTCGGGCCCGAGGCGGCGCGACGCGCTGATGAACAGGTCGATGCGGCCGCTGCGCAGCGCGTCGTCGTCGACGTCGTCCTCCTCGGGCGTGAAGCGCAGCATCGCGCGCGGCATGCCGCGCTCCATCTCCTCGAGCAGCCGGCCGCTGTGCATGCCGACGAAGATGTCGTTCGCGCGCACGTTGAACTGCTTGTCGAGCGTGCGCAAATCGATTTCGGCGCTCGGCGCGAGCAGTTGCGACGCGCGCTCGATGGTCTCGCGCACGACGCCGCGCAGCGCGAGCGCGCGCGGCGTGGGCACCATCCTGCGCCCGGCCTGGACGAAAATCGGATCGCCGACGGTTTCGCGGATGCGCGCGAGCGTGCGGCTCATCGCGGGCGGGCTGAGATTCATGCGGCGCGCGGCGCCGACGACGCTGCCTTCTTCGAGCAGTGCGTCGAGCGCAATCAGCAGATTCAGATCGGGGGCCATCGGCTTCTCCGTGTCGTGGCGTGCATGCCACGCAATGGTAGTGCGAGAGTCGATCGTCCGGCGTTACCGCGGCGCACGCATCGATTGCGCGGCGCGCAACGCTCGATGAACGTATCGGCGGCTTCGTTCGCCGGTTCGGGCATGCGACGGCGCGCGAACTGCGTCGCCGCTCAATCCGTTGCGATGTCGGTCTCGCGGCGAGATATTCGCGCAGATCCGCGCGTATTCGGCTGCATGGGCGATCGGTGTCGCCGCACGGCGCTCGCACGCGCGATCCGGATGACGGGCCGTCGACGTGGGTGCGGCGTGACGTTCGACGGAACTTCTTCGATTGCGACGCGGGCCGAGCTCGATATGACGCGATCGAATGCGGAGCGGGCGAAAGTGCTTCGGCCCGGCGCGACTCGGTCTGACGTGCGCCGGTTTGAGGCTGACGCGACTCGGTCTGACGTGGCCCGGCCCGGCTTGGCACGACGCGACGCGACGTGACGTGACTCGGCCCGCGTGGCCTGGCTCGACGCGACGCGACCCGACCCGGTCCGGTCCGACCCGACCCGGTCCGACCCGACCCGGTCCGGTCCGACATGTCCCTGCTCGACGCGACCCAACCCGGCTCGACGTGCGCCGGTCGAGCGTTCGCCGGTCGAGCGTGACCCGGTCGAACCCGACGTTATCCGGCCCGATTCGCCGCTTTCGCGACGTGGCCGACTTCGCGGCGCGATACGCCGATGCGGCGCGCGTCGCGTCGTTTAGCCGCTCAACGCATCGAGATTCAACGCATATGAATGGCCGATCCAGACCGCGGCGTCGCGATGATCGCGCAGCTCGTCGCCCGTGTTCGGATGAAGGAACACGTCGAGCGCACCGTGGTGCAGCACGAGCCACGGCACGACTTCGGCGAATTGCGCCGGCTCGAACGCGATCTGATACGACCACGTCGGATGCGGCCCGACGAGTCGCTCGTGAAAACGGCCGAGCTGCACGGTCGCGCCGAAGCGTCGTTCGACGATCGCGCGAAACGCCCACGCGGCGTCGCGGCTCGATGCGTCGAAATATACGTGGGCATGCCAGCCGATGATGTCGGCGACGTCGGAAGATGTCATGGCGGTTCTCGGAATGTCTGCGCGTGCGCGGCGGCGTCGTGCGCCCGTGCGCATCGTTGTCGGTGGCGGCGCGTCGTTGGCGCCGGCTCAACGCGCATCGTAACGCGGCGCGAGCAAGCGTGCTTGCGGGTTAGCGGCGCAAGTGGTGTGTGTGGCGCCGGCTCGGCTCGGCGGCCGTCGCATGCGACATCGATCGGCCGCGTAAGCGGACGTGACGAAAAAGTGCGACAAAGACGCGTGAAGCGGGGAATTTCGCTGAACGTGCGCCAGGATTTCCATGTCGAGGCGTTCGACGATGCGAAATCGCATCGGCATCGATATCGGTACCGATGCCGCCACGGCCACGGCCACGGCCACGGCCACCGCCACCGACACCGCCACCGCCACCGCCACCGCCACCGCCACCGCCACCGCCACCGCCACCGGCCTGACACCGCTCATTCATCCCGAAACATCGTCCGTCGCGCGCCGACCGACGTATCGCAACCGACGCACGGCGCGCCGAGAATACGCATCGCGGCGAACTGCGCAAAGGCGCGGCCGGACCCCGGCGACGCGCGCGCCAAAACAAAAGGCGCCCCGAATGTCATTCGGGGCGCCTCGGCCGTCGACGGCGGGCGCGCAATCTGGCGCGTCGCCGGCGATCGTCGGGTCAGGCCGTCGCGGCCGGCTTCGGCGACTTTTGCAGCTTGCCCTTGCCCGCGCGCTGGATCTCTTCGAGCTTGATCTCGACGTGGCGGGAGAACACGTACTCGGCCGGACGCTGCTTGTCGATCGGAATGTCCGGCGCGAACGGGCCGTCGGTCTTGATGCCCTTCTGGCTCACGCGCAGCGCCTTCAGCGGATGCGCGATCGTGTCCATCACGGCGGTCGCCTCGAAGCCGCAGTGGACCATGCAGTCCGCGCACTTCTCGTAGTTGCCGACGCCGTAGTTGTCCCAGTCGGTCGTCTCCATCAGTTCCTTGAACGACTTCACGTAGCCTTCGCCGACCAGGTAGCACGGCTTCTGCCAGCCGAACACCGTGCGCGCCGGGTTGCCCCACGGCGTGCACTTGTAGGTCTGGTTGCCGGCGAGGAAATCGAGGAACAGCGACGACTGGCTGAACGACCAGCGCTTGCCGCCTTCGCCGCGCTTCAGGATTTCGCGGAACAGGTTCTTCGTCTTGTCGCGGTTCAGGAAGTGCTGCTGATCCGGCGCGCGTTCGTACGCGTAGCCCGGCGACACCGTGATGCCGTCGACGCCGATCGGCTTGAGCGTATCGAAGAACTTCGCGACGCGCTCGGGGATCGCATCGTTGAACAGCGTGCAGTTGATGTTCACGCGGAAGCCGCGGCGCTTCGCTTCCTTGATCGCCGCGACGGCCTTGTCGTACACGCCGTCCTGCGACACGGAATGGTCGTGCATGTCCTTGTCGCCGTCGAGGTGAACCGACCAGACGAAATACGGGCTCGGCTGGTAGTCGTCCATCTTCTTTTCCATCAGCAGCGCGTTCGTGCACAGATAGACGAACTTCTTGCGCTTCATGATGCCCCGGACGATTTCCGGCATTTCCTTGTGGAGCAGCGGCTCGCCGCCCGCGATCGACACGACGGGCGCGCCGCATTCGTCGACGGCCTGCAGGCATTCCTCGACGGACAGGCGCTGGTTCAGGATCGGATCGGGGTAATCGATCTTGCCGCAGCCGTTGCACGCGAGGTTGCAGCGGAAGAGGGGCTCGAGCATCAGCGCGAGCGGATAGCGTTTGTTGCCGGACAGGTGTTGGCGCACGATGTACGCGCCGACGCGGGCTTGCTGGAGCAGCGGAATAGACAAGAGATGTCCTCCTTAAACTTCGCGGGCGACAGCTTGCATGAGCTTCGCCGGCAGCTTGAATTCGACTTTTTCCTCGCGGCCCGACATCGTCGCGACCTCGACCGGGCCGAGCGCGCGCAATGCGGCGATCACGTCCTCGACCATTTCCTCGGGCGCCGACGCGCCGGCCGTGAGGCCCACCGTGCGCGCGTTCGCGAACCATTCGGTGCGGATTTCCGAGCCGTCCGCGACGAGATAGCTCGGCACGCCGCTTTCGGCGCCGATCTCGCGCAGCCGGTTCGAGTTCGAGCTGTTCGTCGCGCCGACGACGAGCAGCACGTCGACCTGCTCGCTCAGTTCGCGCACGGCCGCCTGGCGGTTCTGCGTCGCGTAGCAGATGTCGCGCGTGTCCGGGCCGACGATGTCGGTGAACCGGCGCTGCAGCGCTTCGATGATGCCGCGCGTGTCGTCGACCGACAGCGTCGTCTGCGTGACGTACGCGACGGGCGCGTCGGCCGGCAGCGTCAACGTATCGACCTCGGCTTCGCTCTGGACGAGGATCACCTCGCCCGGAATCTGGCCGATCGTGCCTTCGACTTCCGGATGGCCGGCGTGGCCGATCAGGATCAGCCGGCGGCCGGCCGCGACGTACTGGCGCCCCTGCACGTGCACCTTCGTGACGAGCGGGCACGTCGCGTCGAGGACGTCGAGGCCCCGGGCATCGGCATCCTTTTCGACGGTCTGGGCGACGCCGTGCGCGCTGAAGATGGCCACGGCGCCATGCGGCACTTCGTCGAGCTCCTCAACGAATCGCGCCCCTTTATTTCTCAGGTTTTCAACTACGTGCCGATTATGGACGATCTCGTGACGTACATAGACCGGCGCGCCGTGCTGTTGCAGCGCGCGCTCGACGATCTCGATCGCGCGGACAACCCCCGCACAAAAGCCGCGAGGCTGGGCAAGGATGACTCGCATATTTGGGCGAACTCCGACGACTGACGCGGGGTGCGAGCGGCCGGCAGGCCGGGCCGATCGCCCCAACTTGGATGTTATGAATGCAGGAACGGGCCCGGCACCCCGAAGTAATCGCGCATTTTAACCCTATCGGCTTTTGCGTGCTTTACCGTTCCTGACGTTGTGGCAATTGGAGCAACCCCGGAGGTCCGGCGCTTGCGCGCGTCAAACCCAGTAAACTAGGCGGTTTTCACCGAACCTTTCGGCTCGCTGACGCCGGAGGGCACCTAAAGGGCTGATTTGCATGGAAGTCGATCGTAACGAAACGGGCGCGCCGGCGCGCGCGGCCGCCGGTCCGGGCGGCGCGCCGGGCCGCCGCCGCGCACGGGCGGAGGGCCGCGCATGACGCTCATCGTCGTGTTTCTGCTGTCGTGCCTGTCGCTCGTGATCTGGCTCGTGCTGCTGTTCGGGCGCGGCGGCTTCTGGCGCGCGCGCCCCGCGCGGCGCCTGCCGCGCGACGCGCGCGGCGTGGCCGCCGACGCCGGCTGGCCCGCGGTGGCGGCCGTCGTGCCCGCCCGCAACGAGGCCGACGTGATCGGCGAGGCCGTCAAATCGCTCGTCGAGCAGGACTACGCAGGCTCGTTTCATCTGATCGTCGTCGACGACCACAGCACCGACGGCACCGCCGACGCCGCACGCGCGGCCGCGGCCGCCGCCAGCCGCGTCGACCGGCTGACCGTGCTGACCGCGGAGGCGCTGCCTGCCGGCTGGTCGGGCAAGGTGTGGGCGCAGTCGCAGGGGATCGCCGCGGTGCGCTCGCTCGGGCTGCCCGCCGATTATCTGCTGCTGACGGATGCCGACATCGGCCATCCGCGGGACGCGCTCGCGCAGCTCGTCACGCGCGCTCAGGCCGAGCAGCGCGATCTCGTGTCGCTGATGGTGCGGTTGCGTTGCGATTCGTTCTGGGAAAAGGCGCTGATCCCGGCGTTCGTGTTCTTCTTCGCGAAGCTGTACCCGTTCTCGTGGGTCAACGATCCGCGCAACAAGACGGCGGGCGCGGCGGGCGGCTGCATGCTCGTGCGCCGCGACGCGCTCGAGGAGGCGGGCGGCATCGAATCGATTCGCGGCGCGCTGATCGACGATTGCAGCCTCGCCGCGCAGATCAAGCATCGCGGCGCCGGTCATCACCCGATCCGGCTCGACCTCGCCGAGCGCAGCGTGTCGTTGCGTCCGTACGATAGCTGGCGCGACATCTGGAACATGATCGCGCGCACCGCGTTCACGCAGCTTCGCTATTCGCCGGTGCTGCTGCTCGGCACGCTCGTCGGGATGACGATCATCTATCTGATGCCGCCCGTCGCCGCGCTCGCGTATGGCGCGCGCGCGTGGCCGGCGTGGCTCGCGTGGGCGTCGATGTGCACCGCGTATGCGCCGATGCTGAGCTATTACCGCCGCTCGCCGTGGTGGGCGCCGGCGCTGCCGCTCGTCGCGCTGTTCTATGTCGGCGCGACGTTCGCGTCGGCGGTGCGCTACTGGCGCGGCAAGGGCGGGCAGTGGAAGGCGCGCGTGCAGGCGCCGGTGCAGGATCGCTGAACCGTTGCGGGCCGGTCGGCGGCGTTCGGGAGCGGCCGCGTCGGCCGGTTGTTCGTCGGTTTTGGCTTCGACTGCGATCTTTGCCGGACTGCGCGCGCAAGCTGTTGCGCGAAGCGTTTCGTCGGGGTGCGAGGGCGCGGCACGGGGCACGGGGCACGCGGCCCGGTTTGCCCGATCGTCCGGGTGCGTGTGCGTGTGCGGGCGTGGCGCCGGCGCCGCGAAAACTGCGGATGCTTGCGGACCCGCGGGGCTCGGTTGCTGCTGCGGGCCGTTATCCGTTGTCAGTGGTCTCGATTGAGCGCGTCCGCCGCGTTTATTCAGGAGAATGCGCTCGCTCGATCGGGCGACTTCGCCATTTCCCGGCCGGCGGCCGTCTCGACCGCCGTTCCGGTCACCACTTCCCCTTTCCTTCAGACGGTGCGGCGCCGGCGCTGGCCGTGGTCGGCCGCGCCGCGTCACTTCTGCGTGAGCAGCATGTACAGCTGGATCACGACCTCCGGCGAGAACGTGAACGGCACCCAGCCGAACCCGCTGTGCCGCGCGACGAGCAGGCGGTCGCCGTTCGCCTGCTTCTGCACCGCCATCAGCGGATTGCGCGTCGTCACGAAGCGCCAGCCGTTCGGCAGCCCGTTCGGCTGCTCGATCGTCATCGACGCGCGCACGTGCGCCAATTCCTCGATCAACTGGCTGAGCTGCTGAGGCGGCAGCGACACCGAGCGCTCGCCGAGCGTGAGCGTGATCTGGTCCTGCGACGGCCGCACAACGTGCAGCGATAGCTCGCCGTTTGCCGCTTGCACTGCCGCGACCGGCGCCGCGGCTTCGGCGGCCGCCCGGTTCTGCTCGGCCTGCGACGCGAGCGATTCCGCCGCCGCCTTGTAGCTCGCCGCGCGTGCGGCGGCGGCCTCGGCGGCCGAACGTTCGGTCGTGGCCTGCGCGAACAGCGACTCGGCCGCGTCCTTGTCGGCCGCCGCCTGGGCCGCGGCCTGCTCGGCCGCGGCGCGGTCCGCCGCGGCTAGGGCGGCGAGCGTTTCGGCTTCCGCCTTGTCGTTGGCGGCTTGTGCGGCCGCTGCGTCGGCGGCGCTGCGTTCCGCCGTCTCTCGTTCGGTTGCGCGCGTTTCGGCCGCAGTGCGCTCGGCGCTGGCCTGCGCGGCGAGCAATTCCGCTGCGGCTCGATCGGCCGCCGCCTGGGCGGCGATCTCTTCGGCTGCGGCCTTGTCGGCCGCCGCCTGAGCGGCGGCTTGCTCGGCGGCGGCGCGGTCCGCCGCGGCTTGCGCGGCGAGCGTGTCCGCCTTTGCCTTGTCGTCGGCGGCCTGAGCGACAGCTTGCTCGGCGGCGGCCCGATCCGCCGCTGCGCGCTCGCTCGCCGCTCGAGCCGCGAGCGATTCGGCCGTGGCCTTGTCGGCGGCCGCCTGCGTCGCAGCGTGTTCGGCGGCGGCTCGGTCCGCGGCCGCTAGCGCGGCGGCATGCTCGGCCGCCGTGCGCTCCGACGTCGCCTGCGCGACGAGCGCTTCGGCGGCGGTCTTGTTAGCCTCGGCCTGCGCCGTCGCGTGCGCGGCGGCGGCGCGATCCGCCGCTGCCTGAGCGGCGAGTGCTTCGGCGGCAGCCTTGTCGGACGACGCCTGTTCCGTCGCCGCGCGTTCCGTTGCGGTATGGGCGGCAAGCGCTTCGGCGGCCGATTTATCCGCCGCTGCTTGTGCCGCGGCCTGTTCGGCGGCGGCCCGATCCGCGGCCGCCTGCATCGCGAGCATTTCGGCCGCGGTCTTGTCGGTGACCGCCTGCGCGGCGGCGGCTTCGGCCGCGGCCTGGACGGCGGCCGCTTGCGTCGCGAACGCTTCGGCCGCCTTCTTGTCGGCGGCCGCTTGGGTGGCGAGGGATTCGAGCGTCGACTGCTCGACGGACATTCGGGCGGCTTCCGCGTGCTTCGCCGCGGCGGCTTCGGCGGCGGCCTGCGCGGCGGCCTTGTCTGCGGCGGCGGTCGCGGCGGCTTCCTGCGCGGCGCTCGCTACGTCGCACACCGTATGGATGAGCTGATCGACGCGGCTGTCGAGCGTATCGATCTGATCGTTCAAGTTCATGCGTGCATTCTCTACGTAAGACCCGCGATTTTACCCGCAGGCCCTGTCCAGGTTCGAACGTTGCATGTAACAAAATGCTGGCAACGTGGCGGACGCGGCAGCGAGCGCGTGTCGGACCGCGCACTTGGAGCGGTTCGGCGACATTGGCTGACGTAATGGGCGAGAAGTCGACGGATGGTGCCGCCGAGGTCGACGTGTGCCCGAAGTGTGGGCCGGCGCCTCCCGGATCGTCTTCGATCTTCGAGGCCGCATGGGGGCGTTTCGTGTCAGCGGCGATCGGAAAGGGCGGTCGACGCGCGCCGGCGGCCCCGCCGGCGGCCCGTTAGGCAGGTCCGTCGTCGTATCGGCCGCGATACGGTGAGATCGCAGTGAGATCGCGGCGAGATCGCGGCGCGAACGCTGGTTGGGCGGCGAGATGTCTTTTGCCCCGTGGTTGCCGCACGCTTTGCTGCTGCGGCAGCCTGCTCGAGGGTCTTTCTCGATCGAAAGCGTCGGGCGATCACATGCTCGACGCGTTCGCATCGATCGCTTCAAGATCGATGGGGATCTTGCCTGATGGCGACAAGAAGAGCGACGGCGCGAATGCGCATCGCAGCCGCGGGCCGCTCGTGGCGAGCCGAGCGCCGCGCGATGCGTCGCGATCGCCGATTTTCGATCCGGCACGCGGATGCGGGCGTCCCGTTTTCCGGGAAGAGGGGCGAATGCGTCGATAACCCGTCGCGGTCCACGATGAGTCGGCGAAAAATCGGAACGTTGCGCGGACCGTGAACGGCACACGCAGAATTGCTGCCGAAACGCCGAAACGCCGAAACGCCGAAACGCCGAAACGCCGAAACGCCGAAACGCCGAAACGCCGAAACCCCGCTCAGCGCAAATAACCCGCCTGCCGGAACCAGTCGAGCGCGTCGCGAATGCCCTCGCGGTATGGCCGAGCGCGATAGCCGAGCTCGCGCTCCGCCTTCGCCGACGTGAAATACATCTTGTTCTTCGACATCCTGAGCCCGTCGACCGTCACGAACGGCTCGCGCTTCGTGATCTTCGCGACCGCTTCCGCGCCGAGCGCGATCGGATACAGCGGCCAGCGCGGCAGCGCGAGCGTCGGCGCCTTGCGGCCCGTCAGTTGCGCGATGTCGGCGAGCATCGTCTGCAACGGCAGGTTCTCGCCGCCGAGGATGTAGCGCTCGCCGGTCCGCCCGCGCTCGAGCGCGAGCAGGTGGCCGTGCGCGACGTCGTCGACGTGCACCAGGTTCAGGCCCGTGTCGACGAACGCGGGAATCTTGCCGAGCGCGGCTTCGACGATGATCCGGCCGGTCGGCGTCGGTTTCACGTCGCGCGGGCCGATCGGCGTCGACGGATTGACGATCACGGCGGGCAGCTTGTCCTCGGCGATCATCCGCTCGACCGCGCGCTCCGCGAGCACCTTGCTGCGCTTGTAGACGCCGATCGCCTGCTCGGCCGTGAGCGGCGACGACTCGTCGGCCGATGCGCCCGACGGCGTCACCTTCAGCGTCGCGACGCTGCTCGTGTAGACGATCCGCTCGACGCCCTCGGCGAGCGCCGCGCGCATCGTCGCGACCGCGCCTTCGAGATTCGCACGCTCGATCTCGAGCGGATCAGGCGCCCACAGCCGGTAGTCGGCCGCGACGTGCAGCAGGTAACGCACGCCGCGCAGGGCGGCGCGCATCGACGCTTCGTCGCGCATGTCGCCCGTCGCGATCTCGGCGTCGAGATCCGCGACGTTCGTGCGCGGGCTCGTCGGCCGCACGAGCACGCGCACCCGATAGCCTTGCTGCCGCGCGGCGCGCGCGACGGCGGAGCCGACAAAACCGGAGGCGCCGGTCACCAGAACGAGATCGCGTTGTGTGTCAGTCATAGTCCTCATGGCCGCGCGCTCGTGCGGCGCGGCGTGTTGTGCGTCGTGCGAGATTGTACGTGGTCGCCTCGCGCGGGCGGCGCGCGGTTTCGTCGAGCATCGTTCGCGGCGCGCGACTACAATGCCGGGCTTGGATCGACTGGATGACACGGGGGATGCGATGAGCGGCGACGATCTGGACGAGCGTCTGGACGAGCGGATCGAAACCTATTACGTGCGGGTGCGCGGCGTGGTGCAGGGCGTGGGCTTTCGGCACGCGACCGTGCGCGAGGCGCATGCGCTCAAGCTGCGCGGCTGGGTCGCGAATCTCGACGACGGCTCGGTCGAGGCGATGCTGCAGGGCCCGGCGCCGCAGATCGACCGGATGCTCGCGTGGCTGCGGCACGGGCCGCCCGCCGCGCGCGTGACCGAGGTGACGTTCGAGGAGCGCCGGACGGACAAGCGCTTCGAGCGCTTCCAGCAGCATTGAGCGCCGCGGCCGATTATCCGCAGGCGGGGCGCGGGATCGCGCTGTCGCTCGCGGCGAGCGCCGCGCTGCTCGGCCTGCAGCTATGGCTGTTCCTGTGGGCGCCGCTGCATGGCCGGATGCTCGAGGTGTCGCTCGGCTATTTCCTGCTGCCGCTGACGATGGTGCTCGTCGGGCGCTTTTACTACCACGAACGTCTGAGCGGGCTGCAATGGCTCGCGCTCGCGTGCGCGGCCACGGGCGTCGCGCACGAGATCTGGGCGATGCGCGCGTTCGCGTGGCCGACGCTCGTCGTCGCGCTCGGCTATCCGCCGTACTTCGTGCTCCGACGCCGCGTGAATGCGGATTCGCTCGCGCTGTTCTCGGTCGAAATGCTCGCGCTGCTGCCGGTCGCGGCCGCGACGCTCGCGATGGGCGGCACGCGCGTCGCGGATCGGCCGCTCCTGTGGGCGATGCTGCTGCCGGGCCTCGGCGCGATCAGCACGTTCGCGCTCGCCAGCTATCTGAAAGCGAGCCGCATGCTGCCGATGGCGCTCTTCGGGATTCTCGGCTACGTCGAGCCGGTGCTGCTCGTCGCGGTTGCCGTGTTCGTGCTCGGCGAGGCGCTGAGCTGGGAGCAGCTCGCGACGTACGTGCCGATCTGGGCGGCGGTCGCGCTGACCGCGTGGCACGGATTCTTGCTCGCACGGAGGTAGGCGCGCGCGTTCGGTGCGCATGGCGATTGCGTGTTCGATGGCGCGGCGCGTGGCTCGAATGGCGGGCGTTGGCTGGCTGGGCGATGGGAGCGGATTGCCCATGCCGACCTGCCGGCGCGCTGACCTATCGACCTGCGGACCCGTCGACCCGCTGAACCGCTGAACCGCTGAACCGCTGAACCGCTGAACCGCTGAACCGCTGAACCGCCGAACCGCCGAACCGCCGAACCGCCGAACCGCCGAACCGCCGAACGGCTGAACGGCTGAATTAGCAATTCCGCAATTCCGCAATTCCGCAAATCCGCAAATCCGCAAATCCGCAAATCCGCAAATCGGCAAATCGGCAAATCGGCAATTCCGCAATTCGATGACCGATCAACGTCGAACCACGACCGGCGACCGGTGACGCGCTGCGTCACGGAGATCCCGGCTGACGGATTCGCCAATCGACGGCCGTGATGCGAGCCGGCGCATTGCAGCCGATTACACGATGCGTCCGCCGCGCGATTCGCTGCTGCGCGGCGACGCGCTTGCCGACGCCCACCGCGCGCCGACCGCATGACACGCACGCGAATCAATCCCGTTGCGCCGAGCACGCCGCATGCCCGGCGGCATTCGCGACGCGCGATCCGTCTTGTAATCCGGCTAAAGATTTCGTTGCATTTTGTTACTTAGGGCATACCCTGAGCGGCGATTAAAATTTTTAGACGAATTCTTTCGCCCGCGGGCCCGCCCATGAACGGTCATGTTTTCACGTCGCAGGGGCGTTGCTCCGTCACGTCGGCGCATCGCCGGATTTTCAGCCGGCATTTGCATTGCGCCGCGGCAGAACGGCTCGCAAGCCCGACTTTCCCGCTTTCCGCAGTTCGCCCGGCGCGCGCCGCGCGCATCGGTCCGGCCGTGCGATGAGCGTTCCCGTCATGTCTGCCCAAGCGGCCGCCGGACGCTCGATCGAGGTCGATTTCTTTCGCGGCCTCGTGCTGCTGACGATCGTCGTCGACCACATCGGCGCGAGCGTGCTGTCGCGCGTGACGCTGCACGCGTTCGCGTTGTGCGACGCGGCCGAGGTGTTCGTGTTCCTCGGCGGCTTCGCGACCGCGAGCGCGTATCTCGCGGTCTGTGCGCGCCACGGCGCGGGCGCGGCGCGGCGCCGTTTCGTGCGCCGCGCCGCGCAGATCTACCGCGCGTTTCTCGCGACGTCGACGCTGATGCTCGTGGTATCGGCCGCGCTCGATCACTACGGCATCGACGCGCCGAACATGGCGCTCGACGACATCAGCGTGCTGCTCGCATCGCCGCTGACGGGGCTCGTCGAGCTGCTGACCTTCAAGCGCCAGCCGTATCTCGCTTCGGTGCTGCCGATGTACGTGCTGTTCGCGCTCGCGACGCCCGCGGTCGTGCCGCTCGCGCGCGCGAAGCCGTGGTGGCTGCTGTTCGGCAGCGTGCTGATGTGGAGCTGCGCGCCGTGGCTCGCGGCCGATCTTCTCGACACCGATTCGTTCCGCTGGAGCTTCAACCCGTTCGCGTGGCAACTGATGTTCGTGGTCGGCGTGATCGTGCGCTGCTGGCCGCTGCATCGCGACGTTGCGGCGCGGCCGGGCGGCGCGGCGATCACCGCGGTCGCGCTGGCGGTCGTGCTCGCGTGCGCGTACTACAAGCTGTTTGCCGGGCTGCCGCTGCCGGAGGGTGAGCTCAAGCGCCATCTCGCGTGGCCGCGCGTGATGAACTTCGTCGCGTTCGCGTGGCTGATGGCCGAGCTCGTCCGCCACGGCTGGATCGCGCGGATCGCGCGGGCGGCGTGGCCCGTCGTCGCGGTCGGGCAGCGCGGGATGCTGTGCTTCGTCGTCGGCGCGGCGATCTCGCTGACGTTCGATTCGCTGCTGCACGGCATGCAAGGCAACGCGCGGATGCTGCAATTCGGCGTCGGCCTCGCCGCCGATGCGTGCGCGCTCACGCTGATGCTGACCGTCGCGAGCTCGGATCTCCTGTTCCAGCGCTTGCGCAGAAGCGTCATTGCGTGAAGCAAGCGGGCGACGCGCATCCGGATTCGATTTCGCCGCAGTTGCCGTTTCCGGGCCGACTCGTCTGCGTGTCGAGCCGCCGTCGTCCGGACGCGCACGAGCCGCTGACGCTCGAACGCCTTAGCCGCGCTCGACGCTCCAACGTGTCGATCAGTCCTGCCGACAGCCGCCTGATCGCCGCGATGCTCGCCGATATGCGCGCCGATATGTGCGCCTTGTACCGCGCGCGGTCGATGCGCCGTACCGGCTCGTCGCGGCAAGCATGTTCGATACGTTGCCGCTTGCCGTGAACGTATCCGCGCCGTTTGCGCCAAGTGTTTGCGAACCGCGAACCGCGAACCGCGAACCGCGAACCGCCAACCGCGAACCGCCAACCGCCAACCGCCAACCGCCAACCGCCAACCGCCAACCGCAAACCGCAAACCGCAAACCGCAAACCGCAAACCGCAAACCGCAAACCGCAAACCGCAAACCGCAAACCGCAAACCGTCGCTCGATACGGAGTCCGTAACGCGGCCGCTGCATCGGCATCGTCGCGAACGACGACGGCAGCGTCGCGCACGCATCGCCGCACGATTGCATGGCGGACATCGTCGACGAAATCGATCGGCGCGGCTTGCCCGAAAAGGCGAGCGCGGTCGGCCGGGCGACGCGAGGCGTTACGTCGCGCGGCGCGAGCGCGCATTGCGTGCATTGCGCCTGTCGTGCGTTCGGCTCGAATTGCGCGCGCCGGCTTCGCCGCTCCAGCGCGATCGATCCATTTGACCAACGCGTCCGCGCCCGCCCGCCCGCTCGCTCGCCCGCTCGCGTGCGTCGCCTTGCGTTTAACCGCGCCGTCATGGGCGGTTCGTATACTCGGTCCCCGCCGTTGCGTCGCAATGGGCAGCAACGGACGAAATCGACCGAGGAAGAATCTTGCGGACTACGAATTCAATTGGCATCCTTGCCGCGCGCCTACTTCCCGCCCTCGCGCTGGCGCTCGCGAGCTGCGGCGGCGACGATCTGACGCCCGCCGCGCAGCGCTGGGCGATGCCCGCGAGTGAAATGCCGCTCGGTCCGCAAGGGCTTGCGCAGAACGTGTCGTCGCAAACGGTCGCGACGGGCGTCGCCTATTACCAGATCAAGCGCGGCGCGCCGAGCGCGGCCGATTTCTGGACCGTCAACATCGGTTTCTACGCGACGCAGGCCGCAACCCAGGCCGATGCGGCGAACCTGGCCGCCGCCGGCTTCGCGACGCGCGTCGACGCGTCGGCGGGCACCGACCTGCAGGGCAAGGTGCTCGGCTACTGGCTGTCGGTCGGCCGCTACGCGGCGCAGGCCGATGCAACGGCCGCGGCCACGCAGATCGCGCAGGCGACGCAGAACCGCTACAAGCCCGGCACGCGGCATACGTCGCTCGCCGGCAATCCGACGACGGGGCCGTGGATCGTCAACGTGCTCGCGATCGATCCGTCGCAGGCCGGCGCGAAGCTGTCGATTGCGCTGCCGGGCGGCAACGATCTCGGCGCGGGCGGCGAGACGGTGTCGGCCGCGCGGGCGCGCGTCGACGCGCTCGCCGGCGTCAACGGCGGCTTCTTCACGAACGTCAATCCGTTCGGCGCGCCGCTGCCGCCGCGCTCGCCCGTCGGCGCGACGGTGGTCGACGGGCGTCTCGTCGCCGCGGCGATCGGCAAGCGTCCCGGCCTGCTGCTCACGCGCGACGCGAACGGCCGCCAGCGCGCGACGATCGCGCGCAATCTCGCGACGGCGATCACGCTGACCGACGCGCAGGGCGGCACGATCGCGGTGCAGACGCTGAATCGGCCGATCCTCGGCACGGTCGCCAACTGCGGCGTGCAGGCGAAAGTGCCGACGAGCGAGCCCGCGCAGGACACGGTCTGCACGAATTACGACGATCTCGTGATGTACGACGCGCTGTACCTGCGCGGCGGCGCATCGAACACGCTCGTCGACGCCGGCTATCAGGGCGCGCGATATGAACTCGTGGTCGATGCGAACGGCGTCGTCGTCGCGGGTCACGCGACGCTCGGCGCGGCGCCGCCGCCGAACGGCTACGTGCTGCAGGGGCTCGGCGCGAGCGCCGCGTGGCTGCAGGCGCACGCGGCGCCGGGCACGCGCCTCGCCGCATCGCAGCGGCTGTCGGCGAACGGCGCGGATCTCGCGCTCGCGTCGGGCACGTCGCTCGTCGAGGCGGGGCCGACGCTGTCGGTGCCGAATCTCGCGCAAAGCGCCGCGCAGGAGGGTTTTGCGCCGACGGTGGGCGGCGTCGACGCGGGCGAAGGCGGCGCCGCGAACGGCAGCTGGTACAACGGCTGGTACGTCGCGCGCAACGGGCGCACGGCGGCGGGCGTCGCGGCCGACGGCACGATCCTGCTCGTCGAGATCGACGGCCGGCAGCCGGCGCTGAGCGTCGGCACGAGCATTCCGGAGACGGCGGCGGTGATGGCGTGGCTCGGCGCGACGTCGGCCGTCAATCTCGACGGGGGCGGCTCGAGCAACATGGTGATCGGCGGCAAAACGGTCGGACATCCGTCCGACGCAACGGGCGAGAGAGGCGTCGGCGACACGTTGATGCTGTTGCCGAGCTGACGGGACGAAAAAGCCGCGCGCAGGCGGCGCGCGCGGCGCGGCGGTGTCAATGGCGCAGATCGGTCCTCGCGCGCTTCGCGCTCGACGCGTCGTCCTGCGTCGCGTCGTCCGCGTTGGGAGGATCGTCGTCGCGCTCGGTCAGGAGCGCGTCCACGTCAGCGGCGGCCGCCGCCGCGCGCAGCGCCGTGCAGCGCTGTGCGCGGCGGATGTCCGACAGCATCCGCCAAAGCCTCGTAGTCTTGTTTTTCATCGTTCTCTCCCTGCCGATGTCGCCCGTGCCGGCGAGTTGGTTTCAGTGTAGGACGCTTGCGGGCGAACCGTAGGGAGAATGTGGCGCGCAAGTTACATGTCGAGGGATTTCACTAGTGCGCGGCAACCGCCTGCGCTTCGCGGCGCTCCGTCTCGCAGCGGTGATGCTCACGCGACAGCTTGTTCATCAGCGGCAGCATCAGCAGGCCGATCGCCGTGCCGCCCGCGGCGAGCCAGCCGAGGCCCGTGAACAGCTCGATGTAGAGCGGCAGCGACGCGGTCGCCGGCAGATCGTTCGACGGCATCTGCGCGAAATTCGCGACGACGCTGCCGAGATATTGAGATACGCCCGTCGCGACGAAGTAAGCGCCCATCATGAAGCCGCCCATCCGGGCCGGCACGTAGCGCGCGATCATCGCGAGGCCGAGGCCGCTCACGAGCAACTCGCCGAGCGAGTAGAAGCCGTAGCCCGCGACCATGAACCACGACGACACGCGGCCGTCGACCGCGAAGCGCCCGCTGATCGCGAACGCGAGATAGCCGATCGCGACGACGGCGAAGCCGAGCGCGTACTTGCCGGCGACGGGCAGATCGCGGCCGCGCTTGCCGAGCCCGTTGTAGATCGCGACGAGCACGGGGCTCAGCAGCATGATCCAGATCGGATTGAGCGCCTGGAACTGCGCGGGGCTCCACGTGAAGAGCGTCGTGCCGAACAGCATGAAGCGCGGATCGACGTTGCGCAGCGCGAACAGCGTGAGCGACGTCTGCATCTGCACGTAGAAGATGAAGAACAGGATCACCTGCGCGATCAGCAGCAGCGCGGCGATGAGGCCCGAGCGCTCGGAACGGTTCGATTTCGCGATCATGTACGCGAAGATCGCGAGGATCGCGAACGCGGCGGCCCACACGCTCGCGACCGCGAGCTGCTTGTGGCCGAGCACGTACATCGTGACGAGGCCGAGCGCGATGCCGCCCGCCGCGACCGCGGCGAGGCGCCGCCAGTGAACGGGCTGCGCGTCGGGCTGCGAGCCGATGCGCGCGAGCGTGCGGTGCATCAGCACGAAGTTGAGGATGCCGAGCACCATCCCCGCGCAGCAGACGGCGAACGCCGTGTGCCAGCCCCAGTGATCCTTGATCCACGGCGTCGCGAGCATCGACGCGGTGGAGCCGATGTTGACGGCCATGTAGTAGATCGTGAACGCGCTGTCGATGCGCGCGTCGTCGCCCTCATAGATGCGGCGCACGAGATTCGCGGCGTTCGACTTGAAGAGCCCGTTGCCGACGACGATCACGCCGAGCGACGCGTACATGAACGCCAGATGATCGTTCGGAATCGCAAGCATCAGGTAGCCCGCGCACAGCACGACGGCGCCGATGATCATCGAGCGGCGCGCGCCGAGCACCTTGTCGCCGATCCAGCCGCCGATCGACGGCGACGCGTAGACGAGCGCGGTGAACGCGCCCCAGGTCAGGTTCGCCTGGCCGTCGGTGAAGCCGAGCTTGTCGACCATGAACAGGACGAGCAGGGCCGCCATCCCGTAGTAGCCGAAACGCTCCCACATTTCGATCAGGAAGACCGTCGTGAACGAGCGGGTCTGGGAGACGCGAGTATTCATTGTGCACCTCTGGATTGAACAGACGAAACGCCGCGCGCGGCGGCGCGGCGGATGGCGGGCGAGACGCCGGCCGCTGTGCGGCCGCGAACCGGTCCCGGCGGATCGGTGCCGGCCGGAGGGTTGCGCGGTGAAGGGGGCGAGGTGCTCAGGCGCGCGCGCGTGGCGCGCGGCAAAGTGGAAAGGGTCGTCATGTCGATAAGCGGGCAAGCGCACCGATCGGGGCGCAAGACGAGGCGCGGCGCGCGGCGGATGGTCCGCGCGACTTCACCGTTGAAAAACATGCGGACCGCGAGATCGTCGCAGTCCGCCGGGCGGCCGCGATTCTCGCGGCGTGTCGGATCTTCGTCACTCAGGGTAATCCCCGAAAAAGAGGGCTGTCTTCTTTGCTGCTCATGGTCGTGGGCGGGTTGAAAGCCGTTGGTCGAGCTCCGCCGCAACACCCGCAAACCCGCTTGCAGCTTGCCTGTGAAGGCGGCGAGTCTGGCAAGATAGCGTGCTGTCTCGATTTCGGCGCCACGGCTTGCTGCGTCCGCTTCGGGGCGACAGCGCTGCGCGAGACGACGAAGAGTAAGTCATATCTATCAAACTTCGTTATTTTCCATCAAACATTTTTTGACGATAAGATTTCGGCCTGCTATGGTTCCTTCCACTGAAAACACGCGGCCTGCCAATGCCGGCATCGCGCTCGGGAGCAAGATTCGGGCGCTGCGGCAGAGGTTGAAGCGCACGCTCGACGAAACAGCGACCGCCGCGGGTATTTCCAAGCCGTTTTTGTCGCAGGTCGAACGCGGGCTCGCATCGCCGTCCATCACGTCGCTGGCCGGCATCGCGCACGCGCTGGGCGTCACGGTGCAGTACTTCGTCGAGACGCCGAGCGAGGAGCGTTCGGTTTGCCGCGGCGATCAGTTGCGCTTCTTCAGCTTCGCCGATTCGGCGAACCTGTTCGCGCGGCTGACGAACGTGCCGGAAGGGCGCCAGCTCGAGGCGATTCTCGTGCGGATGCCGCCCGGGCAGAAGCGCTCCGAGGTAACGACGCATGCAGGCGAGGAATTCCTGTATGTGATCGAGGGTGAAGTTTCGTTGACGCTGGAAGGCAAGTCGTTCGTTCTGTATGCAGGTGACAGTGCGCATTACCAGTCGACGGTCCCGCACAGCTGGGTCAACACCGCGAAGATCGAGTCGGTGGTGGTCTGGGTCGGGACGCCGAGGCTGTTCTAAGACGGGGCATTCCTTCGTTCTTTCGACGGGGTGCCTGTCGAAAGGAACGTAAGGATGACTAATATGAAATTCAGGAACCAGGGGCCTCCCGTTTTCGCGCGCCCATAAGCGTTCTTCGCGCCGCGCCGCGCACGGCCTCGTGTCGCGCGCTGCATTCCCGCTATCACTACCAATCGCACACGATGAAACACACGCATGCCTTCGCGGCCGTGCTGGCCGCGCTCGCCCTGACGACGTCGCAATCCGCCTCGGCCGTCTCCGTTCCCTCGAACGTCGTCCTCGCCGATCAGCAGGACATGACGCGACAGATGCCCGCGGAGGTCGAGTCGCTCGATCCCGCGCACATCGAATCGTGGACGGGCAACACGATCGGCCTCGATCTGTTCGAAGGGCTCGCGCGTATCGCGGCGGACGGAAGCGTGGTGCCGGGCGTCGCGCAATCGTGGGAGCACAAGGCGCCGGATACGTGGATTTTCAAGCTGCGCCGCGACGCGAAGTGGAGCAACGGACAGCCGGTGACGGCCGCGGATTTCGTGTATTCGTGGCAGCGTCTCGTCGATCCGAAGACGGGCTCGAAGTACACGATCCTCGTCGAGTTCGTGAAGAACGCATCGGCGATCATCGCGGGCAAGCAGCCGCCGAGCAGCCTCGGCATTCGCGCGGCCGATCCGTACACGATCGAAGTGCAAACCGAGGTGCCGGTGTCGTACTTCCCCGAGCTCACCGCGATGGCGCCGCTCGCGCCCGTCAACAAGGACGCGGTCGCGAAGTTCGGCGATGCGTGGACGCGCCCGAAGAACATCGTGAGCAACGGCGCGTACACGCTCGTCGACTGGCAGCCGAACAACCGCATCCTGATGGCGAAGAGCGACAAGTACTGGAACGCGCGCAACGTCGTGATCCGCAAGGTCACGTATCTGCCGATCGAGAACGACGAAACCGCGCTGCGCATGTACCAGGCGGGCCAGATCGACTACACGTATTCGATTCCCGCGGGCGCCTTCGGCCAGGTCAACAAGCAGTTCGGCAAGGAGCTGCGCCCGGGGCTGCAGCTCGCGACGTACTACTACTACTTGAAGAACAGCGATCCGGCGCTGAAGGACAAGCGCGTGCGCGAGGCGCTCGCGATGGTGCTCGATCGCGACATCCTCACGTCGAAGATCACGCAGGCGGGCGAAGTGCCGATGTACGGACTGATGCCGAAGGGCGTGAAGGGCGTGCAGAAGCCGTTCACGCCGGACTGGGCGTCGTGGCCGATGGCCAAGCGCGTCGACTACGCGAAGAATCTGCTGAAGCAGGCGGGCTACGGCGAGGCGAATCCGCTCGTGTTCACGCTGACCTACAACACGAACGACCTGCACAAGAAGGTCGCGCTCTTCGCGGCGTCCGAATGGCGCACGAAGCTCGGCGTGACGGCGAAGCTCGAGAACGTCGAGTTCAAGGTGCTGATGAAGCAGCGTCATGACGGCAAGGTGCAGGTCGCGCGCGACGGCTGGTTCGCCGACTACAACGATGCGATGACGTTCTTCGATCTGATCCGCTGCGGCAGCCCGCAGAACACGGTCGGCTATTGCAATTCGAAGGTCGATTCGCTCGTGGCCGACGCGAACCAGAAGCTCGACGAAGGCGCGCGCACGGCGCTGCTCACGCAGGCGCACGATCTCGCGATGAGCGACTATCCGATGCTGTCGCTGTTCCAGTATTCGGCGGACCGTCTCGTGAAGTCTTACGTCGGCGGCTACACGCTGACGAACTACATCGACATGCGCGCCTCGCAGGACATGTACCTGACCAAGCACTGAGCGGAGCCGACCATGCTGGCCTATGCATTGCGGCGCACGTTGTGGGCGGTGCCGACGATCCTCGCGGTCGTCACCGTCTGCTACCTGCTGCTGCACTTCACGCCCGGCGGGCCGTTCGACAGCGAGAAGCAGCTTTCCGCCGCGACGCTCGCGAACCTGAACGCGAAATACCATCTCGACGAGCCGCTGTGGAAGCAGTACCTGCTGTATCTCGGCTCCCTGCTGCACGGCGATCTCGGCCCGTCGTTCCGCTATACGGACTGGTCCGTCAACGATCTGGTGCGCAAGGCGTTTCCCGTGAGCCTCGGCGTCGGCGGCGTGTCGATTCCGCTGTCGATCGTGCTCGGCGTGCTGCTCGGCACGATCGCCGCGGTGCGGCGCGACAGCTTCGTCGATCGCTTCGTGATGCTGATCGGCAACTTCGGCAACGTGATACCGCCGTTCGTGCTCGGCCCCGTGCTCGTGCTGATCTTCGCGATCCTGCTGAAGACCTCCGAGGGCGTGGGCTGGCTGCCTGCCGGCGGCTGGAGCGACGGCGGCTGGCGCTATCGCGTGCTGCCCGTCACGCTGCTCACGCTGATCAACGTGTCGCTGCTCGCGCGCGTGATGCGCGGCTCGATGATCGAGACGCTGTCGAGCAACTACATCCGCACCGCGCGCGCGAAGGGCCTGCCCGGCCACACGATCGTGCTGCGCCACGCGCTGAAGCCCGCGCTGATGCCCGTCGTGTCGCTGTTCGGCACGGTCTGCATCTCGTCGATCACCGCGGCCGTCGTGACGGAATCGGTGTTCGCGCTGCCGGGCTTGGGCCAGCTCGTCGTCAACGGCGCGATCAATCGCGACTACACGCTCGTGCTCGGCCTCGTCGTGCTGACCACCGTCTGCGCGGTGCTGTTCAACCTGCTGGTCGACCTCGCGTACGCGTGGCTCGATCCGCGCATCCGCTATTGAGAGGGCGACGCGATGACGCCTGTTTCCTCTTCGATCGAGGTGCCGCAGCCGGCCGATACGCCGCCGCGCTCGCGCACGCCGCTCGAGCTCGCCGCACGGCGCTTCGTGCGCAACCGCGCGGCGCTCGCGAGCCTCGCGGTGCTCGTCCTGATCGCGCTCGCGTGCTTCGTCGGGCCGCTTCTTTCTCCTAACGATCCGGCCGCGAGCGACTGGTCGTCGATCAGCCTCGCGCCGACCGTCGCGAACATGCACTGGTTCGGCACCGACGAGCTCGGCCGCGATCTGCTCGTGCGCACGCTGATCGGCGGGCGCGTGTCGCTCGAAGTCGGCCTGCTCGGCACGTTCGTGTCGGGGCTCTTCGGCGTAGCGTGGGGGGCGATCGCGGGTTTCGCGGGCGGCCGCGTCGACGCGACGATGATGCGGGTCGTCGACATGATGTACGCGATTCCGTATCTGCTGATCGCGATCCTGATGATGACGCTGTTCGGCCGCTCGTTCATCCTCGTCGTGCTGACGATCAGCGCGTTCTCGTGGCTCGACATGGCGCGCGTCGTGCGCGGCCAGACGCTGTCGCTGCGCACGCGCGAGTTCGTCGACGCGGCGCGTGCGATCGGCGTCACGCCGGCCGCGATCGTCCGGCGCCACATCGTGCCGAACCTGCTCGGCGTGGTGGTGGTTTATGCCACCGTCAGCGTGCCGGCGATCGTGCTGACCGAATCGGTGCTGTCGTTTCTCGGGCTCGGCGTGCAGGAGCCGATGACGAGCTGGGGCGTGCTGATCCAGGACGGCGCGCAGAAGCTCGAAGCGATGCCGTGGCTGCTGCTCGCGCCCGCCGTGATGCTGTGCGTGACGCTCTATTGCGTGAACTTCGTCGGCGACGGTCTGCGCGACGCACTCGACCCGAAGGACCGCTGAGATATGGCGCTACTCGAAGTCAAGAATCTCGGCGTGCGCTTCACGCGCAGGGAAGGCGAGCCGGTCGACGCGGTGTCGGGCGTGTCGTTCTCGCTCGAAGGGGGCAAGACGCTCGGCATCGTCGGCGAATCGGGCTCCGGCAAGAGCCAGACGGTGATGGCGCTGCTCGGCCTGCTCGCGGGCAACGGCTCGACATCGGGCGAGGCGCTGTTCGACGGCGAGAACCTGCTGCGGATGAGCGCGCGGCAGTTGAACGAAGTGCGCGGCAACCGGATCGGCATGATCTTTCAGGACCCGATGACGTCGCTCAATCCGTTCCTGACGATCGAACGGCAGATGACGGAAAGCCTGCAGCTTCATCGGAAGATGTCGCGCCGGGATGCGATCCGACGCGCGGTCGAGGCGCTCGAATCGGTCAGGATTCCTGACGCGGCGCGCCGAATCCGGATGTATCCGCACGAATTCTCGGGCGGCATGCGCCAGCGCGTGATGATCGCGATGGCGCTGTTGCTCGAGCCCGAAATCCTGATCGCCGACGAGCCGACGACCGCGCTCGACGTCACCGTGCAGGCGCAGATCATCGAGCTGCTGCGCGAGCTGAACCGCGAGCGCGGCACGTCGATCGTGCTGATCACGCACGACATGGGCGTCGTCGCGGGGCTCGCCGACGACGTGATGGTGATGTACGCGGGCCGCACGGTCGAGTACGCGAGCGCCGACGCGATCTTCTCCGCGCCGTCGCATCCGTACACGATCGGGCTACTGAACGCGCTGCCGCGCCTCGATGCGCCCGACGGCGCGCCGCTCGTCGCGATTCCCGGCAATCCGCCGCTGCCCGGCCAGGGAATGCGCGGCTGCGCGTTCGCGAAGCGCTGCTCGCACGCGTCGGATCGCTGCGGCGCCGAGCGCCCCGAGCTGGCCGCCTATTCGGACGCGGGCGCCGTGCGCGCGTGTCATCGACCCATCGCGGAAATCATGGGAGGGCTGCGATGAGCGCCGCGACTGATCTCATTTCCTCTACGTCCTCGTTCGCGCCGGATTCGCCGGATTCGCCGGATGCGTCGGGCGGCGTGGGCGCCGCCGGCATCGGCGCGCCCAATGCCGATGCGCAACGCGACGGCGCGCCGCCGGATGCCGATGCGCTGCTGTCGGTGCGCGATCTCAAAGTGCATTTCCGCGTGCCGCTCGGCGGCTATCCGTGGTCGCCGAAGGGCACGCTGCGCGCGGTCGACGGCGTGTCGTTCGACGTGAAGCGGGGCGAGACCGTCGGGCTCGTCGGCGAATCGGGTTGCGGCAAGTCGACGCTCGCGCGCGCGCTGATCGGCCTCGCGCCGGTGACGGCGGGCACCGTGCAGTGGCGCGGCGAGCCGATCGTGACGGGCGCGCGCCGCGACGCGCGCAAGATCCGCCGCGAGATGCAGATGATCTTTCAGGACCCGCTCGCGTCGCTCGATCCGCGGATGACGATCGAGCAGGTCGTCGCCGAGCCCATCGTCACGCATCGGCCAGGCATCGGCCGCGACGAGGTGCGCCGCCGCGTGTTGACGATGCTCGAGCGCGTCGGCCTGAACGCGCATCATCTGCTTCGTTATCCGCATGAATTTTCCGGCGGCCAGTGCCAGCGCGTCGGCATCGCGCGCGCGTTGATCGGCGAGCCGCATCTCGTGATCTGCGACGAGCCCGTGTCCGCGCTCGATGTGTCGATCCAGGCGCAGATCGTCAATCTGCTGCGCGATCTGCAGCGCGAACTGTCGCTCTCCTATCTGTTCGTCGCGCACGATCTCGCGGTCGTCAAGGCGATCAGCCAGCGCGTGCTCGTGATGTATCTCGGCCGCGTGATGGAGTTCGGCGCGCGTCGCGACGTGTACGGCGCGCCGCAGCACCCGTACACGCGCGCGCTGCTCGCCGCCGCGCCGACGCCGGAGCCCGCGCGCGAACGCGCGCGGCGGCCGCTGTTGCTCGCGAGCGAGATGCCTTCTCCGCTCGATCCGCCATCGGGCTGCGTGTTCCGCACGCGCTGCCCGGATGCGATCGATGCATGCGCGCGCGAGGTGCCGCAGCCGGAGGTGCGCGGCGGATCGTCCGCGCGCGTCGCGTGCATCCGGGCAGGCGTCGCCGGCGCGCAGCGCTGAGCAGTACCGACAAAGACACAATAAGCCAACAGGGGTGTGGACGGCGCGAAAGAACTTCGCGCCGTGGGAAGACGCGCCGTTACGGCGGCGCGTTGGGGTGTCGCCGGCCGCGCATCGCGGCCGGCGCGTGGGTAGTCAACATAAAAAGAGAAGCGCAATGACACAACATCAACCGATGAAGAGGGTCGCGCGGGCAGTCGTGCTCGCGTGGGGACTGCCGGTGCTTGCCGGCGTGTCGATCGCAGGCGCGGCGCGCGCGGACGATGCGGCGCCCGCCGCGCCGCTCGCGCAGCAGGCGACGACGCCGAACGCGGTCATCAACGCCGACGCCACGCAGGAGGTCATGCCGGCGGAACCGGTGTCGAGCCAGGCGAAGTCGAAGGGCTTCATTGCCGACAGCCATTTCGACGTGCTGCTGCGCAACTACGCGGACGTGCTCGACGCGAAGGGCGGACCGCATCGCCATGCATGGGTGCAGGGCGTGATGGCGAACTTCGAGTCCGGCTACACGGGCGGGCTGATCGGCTTCGGCGTCGACGCGTCGATCTACGCGGCGCTGAAGCTCGACGGCGGCGCGGGCGCGGGCAACATGGTGCACATCGCGAAGGGCGGCGGCGGCTCGAACCAGCTCGCGTGGGCCTTTCCCGGCATCTACGACGTGAAGGCGCGCATCTCGAACACGGTGATCAAGTACGGCCTGCAGGCGGTCGACAATCCGTTCATGGAGCAGCACGACAACCGCGCGCTGCCGCCGACGTTCCTCGGCGCCACGATCGTCAGCAACGAATTCAAGAACGTGATGCTCGAAGCGGGCAGCTTCACGAAGACCAACGCGCGCGGCCATACGACGCTCACGAACCTGACGACGCAATACGGCGGCACGCGCGTGGATCGCTTCACGTATCTGGGCGGCACGTGGGATTATTCGTCGACGGGCTCGGCGACGTTTTACGCAGGCCAGGCCGACGACGTATGGCGCCAGTACTACGGCTCGGTCAAGCAGAGCTACGGCTCGCCGCAGACGATCAAGTGGACGGGCTTCGGCAACTTCTATTCGACGCACGACACGGGCGATGCGCGCCAGGGCAAGATCGACAACAACGCATACAGCCTGTCGCTCGCCGCGCAGCATGGCCCGCACGAGCTGCTGCTCGGCTATCAGCAGGTGCTCGGCGACCAGTTCTTCGATTACCTGAACGAAACGAACGGCGTCTTCCTCGTCGATTCGATGGACGTCGACTACAACGCGCCGCACGAGAAATCGCTGCAGCTGCGCTACACGTTCTACGGCAAGGACGCGGGCCTGCCCGGCTTCAAGGCGACGGTGTGGGGCGTGACGGGCTGGGGCGCGGACGGCTCCGCGAGCGCGGCGCTCGATCCGACGCGCTCGAGCATCTACTGGAAGGACGGCGCGCCGGTGCAGGGCCGCCATCACGAGTTCGGCTTCATTCCGTCGTACACGATCCAGAGCGGCAAGTTCAAGGACACGAAGATCACGTTCATCGCGATGTGGCACGTCGGTTCGGCGCATTACTCGGACAGCACCAACCAGGAATACCGGCTCGTCGTGAACGTGCCGGTGAAGGTGTTCTGAGCACGCCGAAACGATTCGAGCGGCGGCGAGCGCGAGGCGGCCGACGGGGCGTTCGCGCTTTCGGCCGCGGCGACGGCGGTTGCGGCATCGGTGTTCGGCGACGGCGTTCGACGTGAGTGTTCACGCGCCGGCCGGCACCGTTCGGCCTGATTCGCGTGATGCGCGCGTGTGCGGCCGCGCGCCCGACCGATCACGCGAATCGGGCAGCCAGGACGGATCGCTCCGATCAGCGGAAGTGGGATCAGGCGGTTTTGTGCGCGGGCGCGAGCCCCACTTCGCTTGCCAGTTGCGAATCGAGCTCGATCAACTGCCGGCCGGTGTCGCGCCATGCGTCGAGGCCGCCGCGCAGCGCGAGCGCATCGGCGAAGCCTGCCTGCTTGAGGCGCTGCGCCATCAGCGCCGCCGACACCTCGTTCGGACACGAGCAATAGATCACGAATTTCTGCGTCGCCGGATAGCGCGCGACGATGTCGCGCAGATCGCGCTCGTCGGCGAATTGCGCGCCGGGGATCGCATAGGGGTCGAGCTTGCGATGCTCCGCCGAGCGCGTGTCGAAGACGATCGGCGCGGAATCGGTTTGCAGCAGCCGATCGAGCTCGTCGACGTCGATCCGCGCGTTCGCGAGCTGACGAATCAGCGCGCGGCGGCGCATCCAGCGCACGGCCGTATAGAGCGCGAGCAGCGCGACGATCACGGCGAGCACCGCGCGGCCGAGCTGGTTCGCGCCGGTGAACAGCCAGTCGATCTGCCGCGCGAACACGAACCCGACGGCGACGCCGCAGCCCGCCCACAACAGCGCGCCGAGGCCGTCGTAGCCGACGAAGGTGCGATAGCGCGTGCCGAGCGCGCCCGCCATCGGCACCGAGATCAGCGACAGACCGGGAATGAAGCGCGCGACGGCGAGCACGCGCACGCCCCAGCGGCCGAAGAAACGCTCGGTCTTCTTCACGCAACTGTCACGCGACAGTGAAAGCTTGCATAAGGTTTTCAGCGCGCGGCCGCCGAAATGCCGGCCTGCCACGTACCACACGGTGTCGCCGATCAGCGCCGCGAGCACCGCGAGCGCGAGCACGGGCGCGAGCTGCGCGCCGAGCGCGTCCGGATGCAGCGTCGCCATCGCGCCGAACAGCACGAGCGTCGGCATGGCCGGCACGGGCAGGCCGATCGCGGCCGCGAGCACGTTGACGAACACGATGAGCGGCCCGAAACGGGCGACGAGATCATGAAGCATGACGAAACGATGGACGATCGCCGCGAAGCGCGCGCGGCATGAAGCGCGTTGATGTGCCGATTATCGGCTATTTTCGGAAAGGAGATCGCGCCGCGCATGGACGCGCGGCGAAGACGGCGAGGGCGCGGGCCAGCCTCGGCTTCACCGCGGCGGCGGATCAGGGCGCCGCGGTGCGGGCGAGCGGAACGGTGCCGTGCGTTTCGCCCGGCAGTTCCGCGCCGTGCGAACGTATCGCGGCGATCAACTCGGCGGGTGTGATCTCGTAGCGTACTTCCCGATGGATGCCGGGTTTGCGTTCGTCGATTTCGATAAGCAGTACGCTTTTACCGTCTTCGGTGGCCGCGAGACGCAGCGAGCGAAGCTCGCGCCCGTCGGCCTGATCGAATTCGGTCAACAGGGTCATGGCCCCGGAAGAACCGGTCGTGCGCATTGAACGTGTCCTCGTGTCGTGAAGTAGGAAATGTTGCTCTGCGAACTGCTTCAATGCAGTTTAGCCGAACCGGACGACGGCAATGAGAATTTTGCGAGATGTTGGAGCCGTGGGGCCGGGCGGCCCGACGGCGCGCTGCGGCGCGTTGAACAATGAGCCGTTCGGTGTACGCGCAAACCCGCATGTTGCGGCGGCGCGTCACGGCAAAAAGTATGAGCGAAAACGCAATCGGCCCGGCGCGCCGTCGATCGGCGAGCGCCGGGCCGATGCAGCGGGCGGCGCCGCGCCGAAGCAGTCGGGCTGCCGCCGCTGGACGGGCGCGTTGCGCCCGTCGCCGGATCAGACGAGCCCCGTCAGATAATAGACGGCGATCACGAAGAACACCGCGAGCGTCTTGATGACGGTCACCGCGAAGATGTCGCGATACGATTCGCGGTGCGTGAGGCCCGTCACCGCGAGCAGCGTGATCACCGCGCCGTTGTGCGGCAGCGTATCCATGCCGCCGCTCGCCATCGCGACGACCCGGTGCAGCACGTCCATCGGAATCTGCGCGGCCTGCGCGCCCTTGATGAAGAGATCCGACATCGCCGCGAGCGCGATGCTCATCCCGCCCGACGCGGAGCCCGTGATCCCCGCGAGCGAGCTGACCGACACGGCCGCGTTGACGAGCGGATTCGGAATGTTCTTCAGCGCGTCGCCGACGACGATGAAGCCCGGCAGCGCGGCGATCACGCCGCCGAAGCCGTATTCGGACGCGGTGTTCATCGCGGCGAGCAGCGCGCCGCCGACGGCCGCCTTGGTGCCGGTCGCGAAGCGCTCGTGCACGCGCCTGAACGCGGTGATGACGACGAGCAGGATGCCGAGCAGCAGCGCCGCCTCGACCGACCAGATCGCGACGACGGTCTTGATCGGCGTCGTGATCGGCGTGTGGACGCCCGGCAGCACGTCGGGCGGCACCGTGTACGATGCGCCGCCGTACCACACTGGAATCAGTTTCGTCAGCGTGAAGTTCGCGACGCCGACGAGCACGAGCGGCGACACGGCGAGGATCGGATTCGGCAGCGACTGCGTCTCGACGCGCTCCGGCTCGTTGACGAGCGACGTGCCGTAGCCTTCGCCGCGCGCGAGCGCCGAGCGGCGGCGCCATTCGAGATACGACAGGCCGACGACGATGATGAAGACCGAGCCGATCGTGCCGAGCGCGGGCGCGGCCCACGCGGTCGTCTTGAAGAACGTGGTCGGGATGATGTTCTGGATCTGCGGCGTGCCGGGCAGCGAATCCATCGTGAACGAGAACGCGCCGAGCGCGATCGCGCCCGGCATCAGGCGCTTCGGAATGTTGCTCTGACGATAGAGCTCGGCCGCGAACGGATAGACGGCGAACACGACGACGAACAGCGACACGCCGCCATAGGTGAGCAGCGCGCACACCGCGACGATCACCGCATTCGCGCGCGAGCGGCCGATGTAGCGGATCGCGGCCGCGACGATCGCCTCGGAGAAGCCGGACAGCTCGATCACCTTGCCGAACACGGCGCCGAGCAGGAACACCGGGAAGTAGAGCTTCACGAAGCCGACCATCTTTTCCATGAAGATGCCGGAGAAGACGGGGGCGACGGCGGCGGGGTCGGTCAACAGCACCGCACCGAGCGCGGCGACGGGCGCGAACAGGATCACGCTGTAGCCGCGGTACGCGGCGAACATCAGGAACGCCAGCGCGGCGAGGACGATCACGAATGACAAGAGAGTCTCCTAATCTTGGTTGTTGTGCGAGCGTGCGCGCCTCGCGGACGGCGCGATGCCGCGGCAGGCGCTGCCGCAGGATTCGTGCCATCCGCCGTGCGGCGGGCCGCTGCCGCACGGGCGAGGGGGCGCGCGCGGCGGCCGGGTGCCGGCTGCGTCCGATTCTACAGAAAACGTCTCTTTGGCTAGACGAATGCGCCGCCCGGTGCTCGTCGTTTCGTGGTTTGGTCTTTATTGACAAGCGCTTGCCGGATGTCTCCCGCGTGAGATAATTCGTCTCGTTTTGTGGACAAGAATGAAAAAGTGGAGACGAGTGCACAGATTTCGGACGGCTGGGCCGCGCTGCCCGCCGATTACGGCGATGTGCTGCGGCGCGCGGCGGCGTCGCTTTTCAAGACCTTCGAGCATTCGAGCGTCGGCACGCTGATCGTCGACAAGGACGCGCGCGTCGTCTGGATCAATCAGCGTTACGCCGCGCGCTTCGGGTTCGCCGATCCGCAGCAGGCGATCGGCCGCGATTGCGAAGCGGTCATTCCGCACAGCCTGATGCGCGAAGTGGTCGCGACCGGCCGGCCGATTCTGCTCGACATCATGGAAACCGGCCGCGAGCCGCTCATCGTCACGCGCCTGCCGCTCACGGACGACGCGGGCGAGACCGTCGGTGCGATCGGCTTCGCGCTCTTCGACGAGCTGAAGACGCTGACGCCGCTTTTCTCCCGCTACATGCAGGTCCAGCAGGAGCTGATCGCGACGCAGCGCTCGCTCGCGCAGGCACGGCGTCCGAAATACACGTTCGCGAGCTTCGTCGGCACGAGCGCGCTGATTCTCGAGACGAAGCGGCAGGGGCGGCGCGCCGCGCAAGTCGATTCGCCCGTCCTGCTGCTCGGCGAGACGGGCACCGGCAAGGAGCTGCTCGCGCATGCGATTCATGCGGCGTCCGCGCGCGCGCTGAAGCCGCTCGTGACCGTGAACGTCGCGGCGATTCCTGATGCGCTGCTCGAGACCGAGTTCTTCGGCGCGGCGCCGGGCGCGTACACGGGCGCGGACCGCAAAGGCCGCGTCGGCAAGTTCGAGCTCGCCGACGGCGGCACGCTTTTTCTCGACGAAATCGGCGACATGCCGCTGCCGCTGCAGGGCAAGCTGCTGCGCGTGCTGCAGGACAAGGAGTTCGAGCCAGTCGGCTCGAACCGGATCGTGCGCGCGAACGTGCGGATCATCGCGGCGACGTCGGCCGAGCTGCCGGCGCTCGTCGCCGAAGGGCGCTTTCGCGCGGATCTCTATTACCGGCTGAACGTGCTGACGATTCACGCGCCGCCGCTGCGCGAGCGCGCGTCGGACATCGAGGCGCTCGTCTACACGATGCTCGAGGAACTCGCCGCGCAGCACGGACTCGCTGAGCACTGCGAACTGACCGACGACGCGCTGCGTCTGCTATGCGCGTATCCGTGGCCCGGCAACGTGCGCGAATTGCGCAACACGCTCGAGCGGGCGCTGATGCTGTCCGATCGCGCGTTGATCGATGCGCGCGCGCTCGCGCCGTTCATCGGGCCGGGGCGCGGCGCGGCGTCGGGCGCCGGCGCCGGCTTCGGGGCGGGCGCGGGTTTGGCCGCGGGTGCGGCGCCGGCGGCCGTGTCCAACGCAAGCGCTGCATCTTCTTCTTACTCGGACGCATTGGCCGCGTGGGAGCGTCAGTTCCTGACGGACGCGCTGGCCGCATGCAACGGCAAGGTGACGGAAGCGGCCGCGCGCATCGGCATCGGGCGCGCGACGTTCTACAAGAAGCTCGCGGCGCTCGGCATCGATACATAGCGGACGGTTCGCGCGACGCGCGGAACACGTGCGCTGCGAACGCGTCGGCGCTCGCACGCCGAGCGGGCGCATCCGTGTGGAGGTCGCGATGAAGCGCATCAGATTCGCCGCATCGTGCGTGGCGTTCGTCGCCGTCGCCGCGCAGGCGTTTGCGCAGGGCGGCGCGGTGCGCGTATTGCCTGCATCGCCTGCATCGCCTGCATCGTTTGCGTCGTCTGTGCCGTTTGTGCCGTCCGCACCGCTTGCGTCGCTTGCAGCGCTTGCATCGTCCGAATCGGCTGCGAAGTCGTTGCCCGCGATGTCGGCGTCGACGATTTTCGTGGCGTCGTCGCCGGCATCGTCAACGTCACCGGCATCGCCGGAATCATCGGTTTCGTCGGTGCCGGACGCATCGCCGGGATCGACCGTTTCGATCGAACGACGCAATTGGTACGACGATCCTTTTTTTGTATTGTCGAATTCGATTGCCGAATGTCCGATGCCGCTGGGCCCATTGATGACGCGTGCGCAAATGGAAGACGATGCGCATTACCGCGTCGAGCGCGGAACGACTTGCTGGCTCGCACATCGCTGCAGCAAACCGAATTCCTATTTATATGACAAGCAGATTGCCGAAGAACTGAAGCAGCGATTTCTCGCCGGCGATCCGGCTTTGGCGGGCACGAGCATCTGGATCACGATTCAGCGCCGCTTCATTTATGCCGAAGGATGCGCGCCTGCGTCGTTCGATCGCGATGCGCTGCGACGCAGGCTCGAAGCGCTGCCGGACGTCGAGCAGGTATTCATTCGGCTTACCGACGATCCGCGCGGACGTGCGCCCTACAAGACACTCGTTGCGCCTGATTGACCCTTTGCCGCGCGCGTTGGCATATACTCGCGTCGTCCAAGAAGAAAGCGGAGCGATAGGCAGATTCATGAAACAGACGGGTGCGCCAGCGCCGGGGCAATGCGGCGCGTTCTTGCGGACGGTATTTTTGATTGCTTTAATGGCGGTGCTCTCGGGCTGCGGGGGTAGCGCGCCGCTGTTTACGCCGGACGGGCGTGCGACCACGATGGTCCAGTGTCCGGAAGGCGGTCCTTGGGACACCTGCATTCAGAATGCGCGCGGCATTTGCGGCGGCGATTTCGATACGATCAAGCAATCGGTCGATAACGGCGTGCGAAACCTTCTCTTCGCATGCAAGGCTAGAAATGGCTTTTGAGCATCGCTTGCGGAATATGAAAGCAATGCAAAAAATATTCGATTGATCCTGAATAGATTCATATAATTCCCTCTATAAATAACGAGACGGAGCTTCATCCATATGGCGACCTATAGGCAACTGACCGCACAGCTCGAAAAACTTCAGCAGAAAATCGACAAGGAACGCGAAAAAGCAATCGCGGACGCCATTGCCGATATCCGGGCGAAGATCGAGGAATACGACATCACGCCCGAGGAGTTGGGGTTCAGAAGCATCAAGACCGCGGCGAAGCCGAAGCGCCAGCTGCCGCCGAAATACCTCAATCCGAAGACGGGCGAGACCTGGAGCGGCCGTGGCCGTGCGCCGGCGTGGCTCGGCAAGAACCGCAACCGTTTCCTGATCAAGGACTGATCCCGAAAAACCTCACCTTTGGCGCCTTGAACGACGGTGCGAACGGCAAGCCTGCCATTCGCACCGTTTTGTTTTGGCCCAACGGCTGCTTGTTTCACGGCAGCCACGCGATGTCGTGCCGCACATGGTTGCACGCTGATTCGGCGATGAAACCCGTGGGTTTGGACGGATATTGCGTCATTTCACAATCGAAGCGAATTTTCCGATTCGTTGAAATTGTTTCACACCGCATCGCGCATATGGGACGGCGTTCGCGAATTTCCCGTTTTGATTCGAGATTTCGGCGCGACTCGACGACCTATCCCGAACATCCTCACCATGACTCCCGAAAACGCTCACCTTTGACGGGCGAAGCGAGCCTCGTATTCGTCGCGGCGGGGCATACCTTTCGAGACTCGGTTCGGAAGCCGGGCACGCGCTTAGATCGCGATGCCAAAGACGCGATGACGTGTCGATGATGCGATTCCTCGGTCCTGATTCGCCGAACGGTATGCCGGAATGGACATCGCATTCGAACCGCGAATGTGTGCGGACGGCATTTTTGAGACGGGCTTCTCATCCGATTGACGATTGGTTTGAGTCGCACGGCGGCCGGCGAGAATGGAATGCGTTCGTTGTTTTCGCGAGATATATTTCTTAACGGCTTGTAATGTTTGCCGGTGTGCATGCGCATTCGCGTTCGTCGTGAAGCGCCGGCGCCGGCACCGCTACATTGCGAGCGACATGTCGCTTGCGGGACCTCGATCGCAGGCCCGTTCGACGAAGCGCCATGCGCAATGGCCGTTGCGCCCGCATTCGAACGCAATCGTGCGATGGAGCCGCGCAATGAACGCGATTTCGGTCGCATGCCGGACTTCGTCGCTCGACCGATTCCGCAGTGAGGCCGCACACCGCACGAAAGTTGGCCGCTATTGAGCAATGCATCGAATTCGTTGAATCGGGGCGCGCGATGCTTCATCCGGCTGGATCGGATTTTCGAGACGATCGTTTCAACACGAATCAGCATGTCTTTTAAAGCCGTGTGGCGAGACATGTCTGCGCGTGCAATCAAATGCGGACGAACGGGCCGTTTCGGGATTGCGCGTCTTCTGTAATCGATTCCGGGGAATGGGCGCTCGTTCGGGCGGACCGTGGCCGGCCGTGTGTCGGGCAGCGGTATCGCGAGCCGCGCCGCCGAGGCAGGCGAATTTCGCGCCGCGCGCCGTTGGTCCGCATTGCCGCGTTCGCGGCAAAGCCGGCGGGCAGCTTCGTCGAAGACGGGTAGCGCCGCCGCCGATTGCGTGGCTTGCTCGATCCATCCTTGCATGTTGTCCTGCTCCATTTCAAAAGGCCGGTATCTCCGTTCCGTGTTTCCGGCGGAGATGGGGCTGCGTCGGCGACCGGCAGGGAGGTGTCGATGTCGATGATGCCGACGCTTGCGCGAATCGGCGACTCGGCCGAACGGCATATAGGCGACGTGTGGCGCTTCGCCTATCCTATGGGCTCACAGGTTCGGTTCGGCCCGGCCGCGCCGTCGAGTGCCGTCATTCAACCTTTCAACGGAGTTGCCGTGACCGTTCGCAATCTCGATGCGTTGTTCCAGCCGACTTCCGTCGCCGTTGTCGGCGCGTCGCCGCGTCCGGGCAGCGTCGGCGCGATGGTCTGGGCGTGCGTGCTCGACGGCCGGTTCGGCGGTGCGATCTGGCCCGTCAATCCGAAGTACGGCGAACTGAACGGGCACAAGGTTTATCCATATGTCGATCAACTGCCGAGCGCACCGTCGATCGCGATCGTCTGCACGCCGCCCGCGACATGGCCCGGCATCGTGCGCAAGCTCGGCGGCTTGGGCGTTCGCGCGGCGATCATCGTCGGCGCGGCCCGATCGAGCGCCGATCGGGCCGCGCTCGAACGGGCGCTCGCCGCGGCGAAGCCTCATTTGCTGCGGATCATCGGGCCGGGCAGCCTGGGTGTCGTTTCGCCCGCGCTGAACGCGCACTTCGGCGCGCCGGCATGCATCGTGAAGGCGGGCGGGGTCGCGTGGGTGTCGCAGTCGAATGCGCTGACGAACGCGGTGCTCGGCTGGGCGCATGCGCGCGGGCTCGGTTTCTCTCATGCGATCGCGCTCGGCGGCGAGGCGGACGTCGACGCGGCCGACGTACTCGACTACCTCGCGAGCGACGCCGCGACACGCGCGATTCTGCTCGAGCTCGACACGGTGAAGTCGGCGCGCAAGTTCATGTCAGCGGCGCGCGCGGCGGCGCGCAACAAGCCCGTGCTCGCATTGCGCACCGGCCGTGGCGATTCGGGCGATCTGCTTCATACGGCCGCGTTTCAGCGCGCCGGGATGGTGCGCGTCGACGCGCTCGACGATCTCCTCGACGAAATCGAGACGCTCGGCGTCGGCAGGGCCGCGGCGAGCGGCGCGGCGACGCTCGTGACGAGCGACAGGGGCGTTGCGAAGCTCGCCGTCGATGCGCTGGCGGCGGCCGGAGAGACGCTCGCGCAATGGCCGCAGGCCGCCGTCGACGAAGTCGGCGGCGCGCTGCCCGCCGGCATCGACGCGGGCAATCCGCTGCTGCTCGGCGACGATGCGCGTCCCGAATATTTCGGCGCGGCGCTGAAGGCGCTCGCGCAGCACCCGCAGACGGGCACCTTGTTCGTGGTGCACGCAACGTCGCATAGCGCGCCTGCCGACGACGTCGCGCGCGTGCTGATCGAAGCGCGCAAGTTCGCGCGCCGCGGCATGCTTGCATGCTTCTTCGGCGGCGTCGATGCCGCGACGCGCGACGCGTTGCACGAGCACGGCATTCCGGTGCACACGACCCCGCAGCGTCTCGCGCGCGCACATGCGCGCCTCGTCGACTATCAACTGGGGCGCGAACTATTGATGCAGACGCCGGAGGGCACGCCGCCGCAGCCGACTGCGTCGGTCGCCGCTGCGCAACAGGCGGCGCGCGCGGCGCTCGCACAGGGGCGGGACGTGTTCGAGGGCGACGCGGCGCTCGGCTGGCTGGCGGGTTTCGGCGTCGAGCGTGCGAGCGAGGCGGACGTCGGCGATGCGATCGTCGACATTACGGTCGAGATGTACGACGACCAGAACTTCGGGCCGGTGTTCCGCTATTCGGTGCCGCCGGCGGACGGCATCTCCGCGCCGTTTGTCGTCTACGGACTGCCGCCTTTCAACACTGTGCTTGCGCGAGCGGTCGTCGCGCGTTCGCCGTATGCGCGCCGCGCCCCGCCCGAGCCGTTGTTGCATGCGCTGACCGCGCTTTCTCAGGCGGTGTGCGAGGTGCGCGAGGTCGTCCAGATGTCGCTCGTGCTGCGCGTGAAATCCGAGCGCGTCATCGCGGTGAGGCCGTGCATCAGGCTCGCGACGGGACGCAGCCGGCTTGCGATCGTGCCGTATCCCCGTTACCTGGAGCAGAGAATCGACTGGCACGGAGAGCCCATCACGGTGCGTCCGATTCGCCCCGAGGACGAGGCAGCGCATCGCGAGTTGCTGAGTGCGATGACGCCGGACGATTTGCGGATGCGCTTCTTCGGCGCGGTTCGCAACTTCGATCACTCGCAGATCGCGCGGATGACGCAGATCGATTATGACCGCGAGATGGCGTTGATCGCGACGGTCAACGACGCCGACGGCCGCGCGCATACGCTCGGCGCGGTGCGCGCCGTGACCGATCCGGACAACGAAGCGACCGAGTTTGCGATCGCGGTGCGGCCCGATCAGAAGGGCAAGGGGCTTGGGCGGCTGCTGATGGCGCGCATCATCGAATACGCGCGTTCGCGCGGAACGGCCTGGATGATCGGCGAAGCGTTGCGCGAGAACACGGCGATGATCACGCTCGCGAAAAATAGCGGCTTCGCGGTGTCGGCGACGGAAGAGCCGGGGGTGGTCGGGCTCAGGTTGAAACTGCAGCCGTGAGCCCGGCGGCGTGGCATTCGGCGTCGTGCGCGTGCGTTCGGATGAGGGGTTAAGTAGCCGCTGCCGGATATCGTCGATGTGGCCGAGGTTTTGAAATCCGATGCTTGAGGCGCGGACGGTGCTTCGGGCGTTGCCGAAATTTTTCAAGCCGTCAACATTGCTGACCGCAGACCGCGGCCGACGATTTCAGCGTCCCGGTTGCCATTGTCGCCACCGGCGCCACCGACGCCACCGACGCCAACAACGCCAACAACGCCAACAACGCCAACAACGCCAACAACGCCAACAACGCCAACAACGCCAACCGCCGGCGGTGAGACTTTACGGGACGCACCTTCAGAAGGCAGGTGAGATTTTTCGGGAGACGAACCGACCGACGCGAAACGCGGCGCGAACGGCTCGTCATCGACCACATCGGGCTGGGCGGCGACACATCGGCGGGCACGCACGAACGCGCGTCCGTCGATCCGTCGCGCCCGAGCGCGAGTGAACGCGCTTGCCGGACGGGATCAGGCCGCGAGCTTCGTCGCGGCCTCATCCACCTGCATGCGCGAGACCGAGAGCTCTTCGAGCAGCGCTTCCGAGTAGACGGCGCCCGTCTCGCGTTCGAGGCGCGCGACCGTCAGCGCGCAGCGCGCGCTGTCCTTCGGCATCGCGATGAAGCGCTTGATCGATTCGCCCGCCTTGAATGCGTCGAAGAGCGGCAGCCGCACGTCGTCGGGCAGCGTCTTCGTCCATTGATACGGCTTGCCGTTGAACGTGAGCGACGGCGGCAGCGAGCGCTCCTTCTTGCCCGCCGCGATCAGGCCGTAGGTGCGCGCGGCTTCGCCGATCTGCTCGGGAGAGAAGAGCTCGTCGGGCGTGATGTCGAATTGCGCGATGTGGTCTTCGATTGCCTGCATCGCGGCCGCGCGATCGTCGCGCTTCTTCTGCGCGCGCGCGACGATGTCGCGCAGTTCGTCGGCCTCTTCGGGCGTGATCGTGAAGCTTGCCTGCTTCTGCTGAAGTTCGGAGAAACGTTGGAATTCGAGATCGGTCAGAAGTTTGGCCATGACATCCATGAGTCGCCCGCCGTCGGCGAAGACGGCGGCAGCGTTTTGAAGGGGGCGCTATTTTAGCGTAGCGCCGCGCGGGTGGCGGAATCGTGTGCGCGGCTCGCGCGCTGTGCGACGCGCCGCGTGTGCGTCATGCGATGCGTGCGAGCAGCCGCTCCACTTCGCGCGCGATCGCGAGCAAACGGCGGTCGTTGCCGGCCGGGCCTTCGAGCATCAGCCCGACCGGCATGCCGGTGTGCTTCGACAGGCCTGCGGGAATCGACACCGACGGCACGCCGCCGAGCGTCGCCGGCCCCGTCTGACGAATAACGCGTGCAAAAAGCGCGTGCGCGGCGTCGGGCGGAAGATCGTGGCCGCTGTCGGCGACGAGCGGCGCTTCGCATTGAACGGTCGGCAGCACGATGCAATCGACGCCCGTCCGATGGAACGCCTGGTCATACCATCGCACGATGCTTTGCAGCACGCGGATCGCGGCCGCGTACGCATCGCTCGACGGCGGCGCGTCGATCAGCGTTCGGAAGATGTGCCGCACGTCGTCGCTGCCGAGCCGGGCGACGAACTCCGTGAACGGTTGATCGAGCCGCTCGGCGCTGAAGCGTTGCCAGTACGCGAGCGCCTCGAAACCGGCGATCGGGAAGCCGCACGCTTCGTCCGCCTCGTACAGCGCGCGGGCGGCGAGCGGGATGAGCCGCGCGCCCGCACCCGTGAGCGCGGCGAGCGCGCGCTCGGTCAGTTCGGCGACGGCCGGATCGAGCCCGTCGAAGTATGGCGCGTCCGGCACGCCGATCGTCAAACCGGCGAGCGCGAGCGGCGCGGGCTCGGACGCGTCGCGCGTCAGCACCGCGTCGAGCAGCAGCAGATCGTCGACGCTATGCGCGATCGGGCCGACCGTATCGCGCGTCGGCGACAGCGCGAGCACGCCTTCCGTCGAATAGCGGCGCGGCGTCGGCCGCAGCCCGGCGACGCCGCAGAACGCCGCCGGAATCCGCACCGAGCCGCCCGTGTCGGTGCCGAGGCCGAACGGAATGCCCGCCGCGACGGCGGACGCCGTGCCCCCGCTCGAGCCGCCCGCGATGCGCGCCGGATCGTGCGGATTGCGCACCGCGCCGAAATGGCCGTTCGCGCTCGTGATGCCGAACGCGAGCTCGTGCATGTTCGCCTTGCCGATCGGCACGGCGCCCGCGTCGAGCAACTGCTGGACGGCCGTCGCGTTGTGCGCCGCGCGCAAGCCGAGCAGCGCGGGGCTTGCCGCGTGCGTCGGCATGTCGGCGGTGAAGATGTTGGCCTTGATGACGAACGGCACGCCCGCGAGCGGCAACTTGCGACCGCTCGCGATCTGCGCGTCGACGTTCGCGGCGGCCTCGCGCGCGATGTCCGGCGCGACGTGCGTCATCGCGCGGAGCGGCTCGATGAGCGCGAGGCGTTCGAGTGCGGCCTCGGCGTGCCGGATCGCGGGCGTGCGCCCGCTGTTCACGGCGTCCGCGACGTCCCGCACGCTGGCGGGCCGGGCGAAGGTTTCTCGGTGTGACGACATGGGCCTGTCTCCTTGTGCTGCGCGCCGGCGGACGCGGCGCGCGTTTTCGGCTGGATCGGAACGGCGAGGCCCAGATGATTTCACATTTGCTTCGGACGGATGCCGAGTGGGCGTCAGGCGGCCGTCTCCTTCCACATCGACAGATGCCTGGCGGTTGCGCGCAGCTGCGCGGAGACGTCGTCGATCGGCGGCGCGACGTATGCGTCGATCCGGCGGATGTACGGACACGTGAGCGTGGCGATCGCATGGCCCGAGGGCCCGAGCACCGGATACGCGATGTCGGTGACGCCGAACGCCTGGCGGCTTCCCTGCAGCAGCCGCCCGGTCGCGCGAATCTCGCGCAGCAGCGCGTCGAATTCGCCCATGTCGAGCGCGGTCTCGCCTTCCACCTTCGTATGCTCGGCGAGCATTTGCGCGCGCTGCTCCGGCGTCTGGAACGCGAGCATCACGGGGCCAGACGCGGTGTCGACGAGCCCGATGCGCGAGCCGAGCCGCACCGAAATGCCCCATCCGCCCGGCCCGTCGACCTGCGCGATCACGAGCAGGTTGCCGCGGTCGTAGACGGACAGGTGGCACGACTGCTCGGCGGCATCGGCGAAGCGCTGCATCGGCGGCAACGCCTCGGCGATCAGCCGCTTGAGCGGCGGATGGCGATGCGCGAGCGTATAAACCTTGAGGCTCAGCGTGTAGCGGTCGCCGCCCGGCGAGCGGATCACGTACTGGCGCGCGACGAGCCGCTCGAGCATCCGGTAGATCTCGCTCGCGTTGCGGCCGAGCTCCTTCGTGATCTCGGTGCGCGTGAGGCCTTCCTTCTGTTCGGCGAGCAGTTCGAGGATGTCGAGCCCCTTGTCGAGCGCAGGGGCGCGATAGCGTTCGATTTCCTCGCAATCCTGCGTCTCTTCCGCGGCGTCGGCGGGCTGGTCTTTCCTGGGTTTCATCGGTGAGTCGATCTGGTGGAACGCGACGCATCGATCGCCGGCGCGGCGCCTGCTTCGCGGCCGCGCGCATGCATCGATGGATCATTGATTTGTCTGTAAATTAAGTAACTGCTCCAACGGCAATGATAATCAACGGATGCGAAATCAACGCTAACTTTGCCGACAATTGTTGAATAAGAGTATCGGTGTTGCGTCGATGGAGTCAAAGTATGCGTCGGGCTGCTCGGCAAGAATCGGCGTGGGGCGGGAGCCCGGCGCGAACTCGGCGCGAAACCGGCGCCGGGAACGCGCACCGGTGCGAACGTTGGCGCGGGGATGCGCGCGGCAGGCCCGCGCGGCGGGCCTTCGGCGGCGATGACGAACGGCGTCGGGCGCCGTCGCCGACGGTGATCCCGCACGTCGCCAGCGTCTGCTCCAATAGTCGTTATCCGCGATGCAACGTCTCACCGTGTGCGACGGGTGGTACAAATTCCGCAACGGGCTCACGCACGGCGCCGTCGCGCCGGCCGCATCGCGCTCGCGGGGTTCCCGTCCGTCCAGAACTGAAGAGGTCGCCTGCCATGAAACTGCTTCGTTACGGCCCCGTGGGCCAGGAAAAGCCCGGTCTGCTCGATGCCGACGGCCGCATTCGCGATCTGTCGCCGCTGATCGGCGACGTCGCGGGCGACGCGCTGTCGGACGCGAGTCTCGCGCGGCTTGCCGCCGCCGATCCCGCGTCGCTGCCGCTCGTTCCCGGCGAGCCGCGGATCGGCGCGTGCGTCGGCCGGATCGGCAAGTTCGTCTGCATCGGCCTGAACTACGCGGACCACGCGGCGGAAGCGGGCCTCGCGGTGCCGGCCGAGCCCGTCGTGTTCGGCAAGTGGACGAGCGCCGTGTGTGGCCCGCACGACGGCATCGAGATTCCGCGCGGTTCGGTGAAGACCGATTGGGAAGTCGAGCTCGGCGTGGTGATCGGCCGCGCGTGCAAGAACGTCGACGAGGCGGACGCGTTGTCGCACGTCGCCGGCTATTGCGTCGTCAACGATGTGTCCGAGCGCGAATGGCAGATCGAGCGCGGCGGTCAGTGGGACAAGGGCAAGGGCTTCGACACGTTCGGGCCGATCGGCCCGTGGCTCGTCACGCGCGACGAAATCGCCGATCCGCAGGCGCTCGATCTGTGGCTCGACGTGGACGGCCGGCGCTATCAGAACGGCAACACGCGCACGATGGTGTTCACGGTCGCGCAGCTGATCGCGTACCTGTCGCGCTGCATGAGCCTGCAGCCCGGGGACGTGATCTCGACCGGCACGCCGCCCGGCGTCGGAATGGGCGTGAAGCCGTCGCCCGTCTATCTGAAGCCGGGGCAGACGGTGCGCTGCGGTGTCGCGGGGCTCGGCGAGCAGTTGCAGACGACGCGCGCGGCGGTGTGACGCCGCTGAGTGTCGGCGCGCGGCGGGCGATAAGCCGGTAGCGGAAGGGCGGCCGTCGGGCCGCCGCGGCGCGCGGTGGCGCCGCAGGCCGTGATGGAATGGCCGAAGCGCAATGTGCGTGAGCGATCGACATTCCACTTCATCGCGCGGCGGAATGTGATGAACGGTTGCATGCTCACGTGCCGTTTCCGCGGGCTGACCGGCAAGTCGCCGCCTCGGTGGCTTCAGACCGCGTATACCACGCAGACCGCGCGTGCGAGGCGCGCGCAGCAATGGCCGGAGACGACGGCGCTATCGGCCGCCGAGCAGATCGCGACCGAGGCGGGATTCGGCTCGGCGAACGCGTTGCGCGAGCGCTTCGGGCGGATCGTCGGCGCGACGCCGAGGCGAAACCGGGAGGCGTTCACGACGCAGGCCGCTAGTTGACGGCGAAGCGGCGAGGAGGGTGGTGGCGCGGAAACGAGCGCGCGCCGGCAGTGTGCGTCGCGCGGCTTCGCCCGTCACTTCGAGCGTCGGCGGACGTATCGTGTCGAGCCGACGAGCCGACGAGCCGACGAGCCGACGAGCCGATGAACCGACGGACCGACGGACCGACGAGCCGATGAACCGGCGCACCGACGGACCGACGGACCGACGCACCGACGCACCGACGCACCGACGCACCGACGCACCGACGCACCGACGCACCGACGCACCGACGCACCGATGCACCGATGCACCGATGCACCGAAGAACTGAAGAACTGAAGAACTGAAGAACTGAAGAACTGAAGAACTGGCGGAATAGAGGGACACCGCAACACCGCAACACCGCAACACCGCAACACCGCAACACCGAAACACCGAAACACCGACGCGTCGACCACTGCCGCTGCGCCTTGCGCCGCGAATCGAACGCGCGGACGTTCGATTCGCGTCGTCGTCGTTCACACTTTCGCGAGCGCCTGATCGAGATCGGCGAGCAGATCGTCGATATGTTCGATGCCGATCGACAGCCGCACCGTCTCTTCCTTCACGCCCGCCTTCGCGAGCTCTTCCGGCGACAACTGGCGGTGCGTCGTCGAAGCGGGATGCGTCGCGAGCGACTTCGCGTCGCCGATGTTGACGAGCCGCGTGAAGAGCTGCAGCGCGTCCTGGAACGCGGCGCCCGCGGCGCGCCCGCCCTTCACGCCGAACGTGAGGATGCCCGGCGCGCGGCCCGACAGATAGCGGCCGACGAGCGCGTGATCCGGATGGTTCGGCAGCCCGGAATAGTCGACCCATTCGACCTTCTCGTGCCGAGCGAGATGCTGCGCGATCTTCAGCGCGTTGTCGCTGATGCGGTCGATGCGCAGCGCGAGCGTCTCGATGCCTTGCAGGATCTGGAACGCGTTGAACGGCGAGATCGCCGCGCCGGTGTTGCGCAGCGGGACCACGCGCGCGCGGCCGATGTACGCGGCCTCGCCGAACGCTTCGGTGTAGACGACGCCGTGATAGCTGACGTCCGGCTCGTTCAGCCGCTTGAAACGGTCCGCGTGCGTCGCCCACGGGAACTTGCCCGAATCGACGATCGCGCCGCCGAGGCTCGTGCCGTGTCCGCCGAGATACTTCGTCAGCGAATGCACGACGATGTCCGCGCCGTGCTCGAACGGGCGCAGCAGATAAGGCGTCGGCACCGTGTTGTCGACGATGAGCGGCAGCCCGTGGCGATGCGCGACGTCGGCGAGCGCGGCGATGTCGGTGATGTTGCCGAGCGGATTGCCGACGGATTCCGCGAAGATCGCCTTCGTGCGTGAATCGATCAGCGCCTCGAATGCGGCGGGGTTGCGCGGATCGGCGAAGCGCGTCGTGATCCCGTACTGCGGCAGCGTGTGCGCGAACAGGTTGTAGGTGCCGCCGTACAGCGTGCTCGACGAGACGACGTTGTCGCCCGCTTCGGCGATCGTCAGGATCGAATAGGTGACGGCCGCCTGCCCCGACGCGAGCGCGAGCGCGCCGACGCCGCCTTCGAGCGCCGCGACGCGCTGCTCGAGCACGTCGTTGGTCGGATTCATGATCCGCGAATAGATGTTGCCCTGAACCTTCAGATCGAACAGGTCCGCGCCGTGCTGCGTGTCGTCGAACGCGAACGCGACCGTCTGGTAGATCGGCACCGCGGCGGCGCGCGTCGTCGGATCGGGGCGATAGCCGCCGTGCACGGCGATGGTTTCGAGGCGCCAGTCGGCGGATGCGGGTTCGGTCATGATGGGTCTCCGGTCGGCCTGTTTTCGTGAAGGTGTCGGCCGATTATAGGAGCCGCGGTTGCGCGCTTTTAGCTTGTTTGGTGACAAGCTTATGCGCGGGCGGGAGAAATGCCGCGGGCGGCGTGCGATGCGGGGCGCAATGCCGCGCGGAAGGCGGACGGAAGGCGGGCGATGGATGGCGCGCCGGGCGCGAACGTGCCGGATGTGCGCTTTTGCCGCTGGATGGTTCGCGGGTTCGCGTGCGCGCTCGTTCTTCCGCTGCGCGCACGTGCCCGCGTCGCGCGCGAGCGTCAGCCGTCGACGTTCGCCGCGAAATTCAATTCGACGCCGTTGCCCGCCGGATCGTCGAAGAACAGCTGATGCTGGCGCGTGAGCGGCACGTCGGCGCTCGAAAACCGGATGCCGAACCGCTGCAGGCGCGCGATCGTTTCCGGCAGATCGCTGCACGCGAACGCGACATGATCGAACGTGTTCGTGACGTTCGGCGCGCGCGATTCGCCGGGGCTCGCTTCAGACAGATGCAGCACGGCCTGCGCGCCGGCATACAGCCAATAGCCGTGGCTGCGGAACGGCGGGCGATCGCCGGGCCGCAGTCCGACGACGTCGACATAGAAGTCGCGCAGCGTATCGAGGAGCGGACGCGGCGCGCGCAGATTGTAGTGATCGAGGCCGGTGACGGACATGGCGGGCGGGCAGCTGGCTGGAGAATGGACCCGAAGCGGTCATTCTAGCGCGCGCCGGAGGGCGGCGTGACGGCGTGCGTCGAATCGGCGGACGCGCGTGCCGGCGATCGATTCGCCGCTTGCAACGCCGGCGAGGCGAGTTGCGCCGGGCGCGACGATGCTTCGAAAGATGCCGCTCGTTCGCTGGCGACGGTCGTGCATTCAAGACCGGCGACGACGTGCGGGGCATTCGGCGCGCACGCCGCACGCGTGCACGCTTGCCGGAGACGTCGGCTTCACGATGTCTCGCGCGAAGCACGGCGGCGCTTCGGCGCGCGCGGCCCGCACGCCGCACGCGTGATGTCGCACGATGCGCGAATGTGCAGCCGCTTCGCGGTTTTTCGTGTCTCGGCGCGAGGAACCGCATCGTTGCGATGCGGCACGCTGTCGACGGGCGGCACGCGATGCGTCGCGCCGCAAGGGCGCGGCGCGCGATCGGCGCGGCCGTATCGAAGGCACGCGGCATGCGCACTTGCGAACGCCGGCTTGCGCATGCCGATGCTTGCGCAAGCCGCTCGTGCGACTCATCGGCGATGGGCGATCGAGGCGTGCGCCGGCCGGGCGCCGACAGGCTCGGTACGGTCGGGCGACGCGACATGTCGCCGTGCGATGCGGCGTTTCAAGCGCTTCCGCTACACTGCGCCGCATCGCATCGCATCGCATCGCATCGCATCGCATCGCATCGCATCGCGTCGCGTCGCATCGTACGCACCGCATCGCGCCACGCCACATCACCACATCACCACATCACATCACATCACATCGCAAAGCAAAGCAAAGCAAAGCAAAGCAAAGCAAAGCAAAGCCGCGCCTCCCCACACCTACGCGTCCGCCCGCCCCCGCAGATGACGCGCGACCGAAGCGAGCTTTTCGCAAGTCTCCGTCCATTCGCGCTCCGGCGTCGACAGCGGAACGAGCCCCGCGCCGGCCTGCAGCCAGCAGCGCTCGCCGTCCCGATACACGGAGCGCAGCACGAGCGCCGCGTCCATCGCGCCTTCGCTGTCGACGACGAACACGCAGCCGCTGTACAGGCCGCGCAAGCGCCGTTCGTGGCGCCGGATGCTGTCGAGCGCTTCCCGCTTCGGAATGCCCGACGCCGTGACGGCGGGGAACAGCTTCTCGAACGCATGCCACGCATGGCGGCCCGCCGCGAGCCGCCCGCGCACGCGCGACGCGAGATGCTGGACGGTGCCGCGCCGGTAGACGCTCATGAATTCGCTGACGCCGAGCGAATCGGCGTCACAGACGGACGACATTTCGTCCATCGCCAGTTGCACCGATACCGCATGTTCGGCGATTTCCTTCGCGTCGCGCAGCAGTTCGCGCCGCAGGCGCGCGTCTTCGGCGTCGTCGCCCGTCAGTGCGCGCGTGCCGGCGAGCGGCTGCGTGCTGACGAAGCCGTCGGCGCTCACTTCGACGACCGTCTCGGGGCTGAAGCCGTAGGCTTCGAAAGCGCCGTCGCGAAGCAGGAACGAGCGCGCCGGCGTGTTCGTCCGGCGGCCCGCGACGTAGCTCGACACCGTGTCGAGCGATGCCGGAACCTCGACCGCGCGCGACAGGATCACCTTCTGATACGCGTCCGCCTGCATCTCGCGCACCGCGGACGCGACCTGCTCCTTGTATGCGGCGGCGTCGCGATCGTCGTCGATCGCCTCGAGACGCGCGCCGGACTCGGCGTCGCGCGCGGCGTCCTGCGTCATGACCAGCTCGGCGAGCGTCGCGAGCGCGTCGGGCTCCAGGCTGCGGATCAGCGCGCGGCCGCTCGACATCCGGATCTCGCTTTGCGGAATCGCGAGCCGCAGCAGCGGCGCGTCGCCGCGCGCGCCGGCGACGCCGTACGTCAGATGCGCGAACTCGAAATGGGCGCGGCCGTACGCGCGCCATGCGTCGATCCCGACGTCGGCGAGCGCGGTCGCGATCGCGTCGCACGGCGGCACGTTGCGCCAGCATGCGCCGTCGCTGCGGCGCACCGCGCCGTCCGGCTCGACAATCACGCTCAACGCCGAATCGATGCCGACGCTCCATTCGCCGTCACGCTCGTAGAGCGTGCAATGCCGGCTCGGCAACGCGCGCATCACGCGCGACGCGAGCTCGAGCGGCTCGCTTCGCACGCTCAGTTGCCGCTCGACGTAACGCCGCGCCGGGGCGGCGTCGCGCGCGCGGGCGAGCGCGATCAGGCGCTGCTTGTCGATCTTGCCGACCGACGTCAACGGCCAATGCGCGGCGATTTCGATCTGGTCCGGCTGCTTGAATTCGCTGAGCCCGCGCGCGCGCAGCGCCTGCTTGAGCGTGGCGGCGTCGAGCGCATCGCGCTGCGGGCGCACGAACGCGCAGATGCGCTCGCCGAGCAGCGCGTCGGGAACCGCGACGACGGCCGAATCCTGCACGCCCGGCAGCGTATTGAGCAACTGCTCGATTTCCGCGGCGGAAATTTTTTCGCCGCCGCGATTGATCTGCTCCTTGATGCGGCCTTCGACGATCAGGTTGCCGGCCGCATCGCGGCGCACGAGATCGCCGGTGCGGTAATAGCCGTCGGCCGTGAAGCTGCGCGCGTTGTGCTCCGGCGCGCGATAGTAGCCGCGGATCGTGTACGGCCCGCGCGTCAGCAGCTCGCCGATCTCGCCGGCGCCGACGTCGCGGCCGTGCGCGTCGACGATGCGGATGTCGTCGCGCGACGACAGCGGCCGCCCCTGCGTGTGCACGATCGTATCGAGCGAATCGTCGAGCCGCGTGTAGCAGAGCAGCCCTTCGGCCATGCCGAACACCTGTTGCAGACGGCAGCCGAGCACGTCGGGCAGGCGGCGCGCGAGCGGCGGATCGAGCCGCGCGCCGCCGACCTGGACGAGCCGCAGGCTCGACAGATCGCTGCGCTCCCATTCGCGCGCCTGCGCCCAGAGCTGCGCGAGCGGCGGCACGAGCGCGACGTGCGTGACCCGCTCGCGCGCGATCAGCGGCATCGCTTCGTCGCAGCTCGCCGTGTCGGACAGCACGACGGTGCCGCCGCGCGACAGCGTGCCGAGTATGCCGGGGCACGCGAGCGTGAAGTTGTGCGCGGCCGGCAGCACCGCCAGATAGACGCTCGCTTCGTCGAGCCGGCAGAGCTCGGCCGACGCGCCGAAGTTGTACGCGTAGTCCGCATGCGTGCGCGGAATCAGCTTCGGCGTGCCGGTCGTGCCGCCGGACAGGAGCAGCAGCGCGACGTCGGCCGGCGCGGGCGGCGTCAACGCGCGCGGCGGCGCGTCGAGCGACGCGAGCGGCACGATGCGTTCGTCGCCGTGCCGGCCCGGCCCGCCGTCGACGACGACGCGGCGCAGCGACGGATGCGCGTCGAGCATCTCGACGGCGAGCGATCGCGCGTCGACGCCGTCGGTTTCGTCCGCGACGAAGTAGGCGGCGGGCTCGGCGATGCGGCAGAGCGCGTCGATGTCGCGCGAGCGCTGCGTCGGCATCGCGAGCACGGGCACCACGCCGAGGCGAAAGAGGGCGAAGCAGACGGTGCCGAACGCGATCCCGTTCGGCAGCTGAACCATCGCGCGGTCGCCGGGGCGCAGGCCGAGCCCGTGCAGCCCGGCCGCGAGCCGATCGACGCGGCGATCGAGCGCGGCGAACGGCACGCGCTCGCCGCCCGCGACGAGCGCGGTGCGCGTCGCGTGATCGGCCGCCCAGCGGCGCAGATGCTCGCCGAGCGGCAGCGCGGCGCCGGAGTGGTCAGGGGCGGCCGCGACGGTGCGGGCCGTTTCGTTCGGATTCGGATGAAGAAGAGTTTCCATGAGCTTCTCTGAGGGTCACACACATGCGGAAGTCGACTCGAGCCGGCGCAGGATCTGTTGCAGAAACGCGCGCGGCCTGCGGGTCGCGTAGAAGTGGTCGCCGGGCATCGCGATCGGCTCGTCCGCGTGAGCGAGCCAGTCGCGCCACGCGGCGACTTCGTCGCGCGACGCCTCGGCGTCGCGGCTGCCGTAGACGAGCAGCGTCGGCGTGTCGATACGGCGCCGGGCGGCATGCGGCGGGCGGCGATAGGCCTCGGTGATCCGGAAATCGGCGCGCAGCATCGGCAGGAAGATCGCGAGCAGCGACGGATCGGACAGCAGCGTCGGGTCGCTGCCGCCGATCTCGACGAGCTGATCGACGAACGCGCGGTCGTCGAGATGGCTGAGCAGGCGCCGCCCTTGCAGGTGCGGCGCGTGGCAGCCGGACAGCACGAGCGCGAACGGCGGCGCGCCGCGCCGCTCGAGGCGCTCGCAGGTTTCGAACGCGACCTGCGCGCCCATGCTGTGGCCGGCGAGGATCAGCTTGCCGGGCGACGCGCGCGTGTCGATCAACTCGTCGGCGAGCTGATCGGCGAGCCCGCCGATGTCGTCCGCGGCCGGCTCGCGCATCCGGTGGTCGCGGCCCGGATAGATCGCGAGCGCGACGTCGACGCCGAAATCGTCGACCTGGCGCCAGTCGCGGAACGCGCTGCTGCTGCCGCCCGCGAACGGGCACATGACGAGCCGCCACGCGGCCGGCTCCGGCGACGCGATCCATGGGCGCAGCATCCGCCGCTCGTTCATGCCGCCACCTGCTCGTCGGATTGCGCGTCGACGAGCGCGCGCGGATCGATCGCCGGCGGCGGCGCGACGCTGCGCTCGCGCGCGGGGCCCGCGCATTGCAGCGCCTTTTGCCAGACGCGGGCGAGCGCGAGCTGGTAGGCGGCGTCGAACGCGGCGGGCGGCGGCGCGCCGTCGAGATGCCGGCGCAGCGCGTGCAGCACGTGCGCGACGCCCGCGGGGCCGTCGGCCTCGAGCGCGTCGCGCCAGCTCGCCGGCGCGGGATGCAGCGGCAGTGCGGGCGGCAGGTCGAGATGCGCGCCGTCGGCGCCCGTCGTCCGGTACGCGCTGCGCTGGCTGTCGCGATGTCGCGGGTCGTACAGCGCGGCGGTCCAGACGACCGGGCCGTAGCTTGCCTCGAGCGACAGATAGCCGGACGGCCAGCCGAGCGTGAGCTGATGCATCGCGAGGCTGTGCAGATCGGGATCGTCGGGATCGAGATAGGTCTGCAAGCGCAGCGTCGCGCGGCATCCGGGCAGGCCGATTCGCAGCGTGCGGAACGCGGGATCGTCGTCGGCGGCGCCGTCGACGGTCGCGTCGACGGCGCCGCTCGCCTGCAGCAGCAGATCGAGCGACGAATAGAGCAATTGCCGGCTCGTGGCGAGGTGCGCGAAATGCGCGGGCTCGCCGCCGAGCGCATGCCGCACGCGCCGCGCGCGATCGATCCAGCAGCGGCCGGCCGGCGTGTGCGCATAGAAGCTGTTGACCCAGTGCGCGCATTCGCGCTGCGCGGCGAGCCGTTGCAGGCGGGCGATGTCGTCCGGATGCAGCGGATGCTCCTGCACGACGTGCACGCCGCGTTCGAGGAACGCCTGCGCGAGCGACGTGCCGGCGCCGCCGACGACCGTCGAGCGGACGACCACGCACGCGATGTCGATGTCGCCCGGCACCTCGTCGATCGACGTGTAGAGCGGAATGCCGAACGCGTGAGCCAGTTGCCGCGCGCGCGGGCTGCCGTTCGCGAGGAGGCCCGCGAGCTCGAGCCCCGGCTGCGGCGCGAGAAACGCGTTCAGATAGGTTTCGCCGAATTTCGCGCCGGCGACGAGTACGCGCCTGTTGCGCGCGTGAGTGGATTTCATGCGACTTTCTCCTGCGGGCGGCGATGGTCGTCGCGCCACTGCCGGAACAGGGCGGCGACATGTTGCGCTCGTGCGTCGTCCATCACGAGCGTCCAATGGTCTGCGTCGAGCGTGTGGCGTTGCGCGTGCGCGCCCCAGCCGTGCCAGTCGCGCTCGGCCGGCTGCCAGACGGACGGGCGATGCGCGGCGGCGATCCACAGGCAGCGGATCGGCAGCGGGGCGGGCGCGGGGTGGCGCGCGAGCAGGCCGAGCAGATCGCCGATGCGTGCGAGCCAGCGCTCGCCGTCGGCGGCGTTCGAGCGTTCGGGCAGCAGCCCGGCCGCCTGCGCGGCGTGGACGAAGCATGCGGTCTGCTCGTCCGCGTCGCGCTGTTCGAGATCGTCGGGCAGCGGCACGGCGACGCGCCCTCGTGCGAGCAGACGCAACAGCGATGCGCGATCGGCGTGGCGGAAATCGTCGCGGCACACGGGATCGAGCAGCACGAGTTCGACCGTCTCGCCGCGCGCGTGCAGCAGGCGCGCGGCCTCGGCGGCGACGGTCGCGCCGTACGACCAGCCGATCAGCGTGTACGGCCCGTGGGGCTGCGATGCGCGCATCGCCTGCACGTAACGGCCGGCGAGCGCGCCGAGATCGGCGGGCAGCGCGGCGTCCGGCGCGCGCAGGCCGTGGACGCGGCAGTCGAGGCGGCGCGCGAGCGTCACGTACGCGGCGAGCTCGCCGTCGGACGCGTGGAACACGAACACGCGCGCCGGATCGCGTCCTTCGGCAAGGGGCACGACGCAGTCGCCCGCCTGCGCTTCGGTCGCCGGCGGCGCGGTCAGCGTCGCGCAGAACGCGCCGAGCGTCGGCTGCGCGAAGAGCGCCTGCAGGCTCGCGCCGCGCATGCCGCCGCGATTGAGCTGCGCGATCATGCGCGTCGCGATCAGGCTGTCGCCGCCCGACTGGAAGAAGTCGCTGTCGCGATGGATCGGGCACTTCAGCAGCGCCTGCCATGCTTCGCCGACGCTGCGCTCGAGCGCGGCCTGTGCGTGCGGGTCGCGCGGCGGCGCGACGGGCGCGCGCGCCGCGCGGGCCGGCGTTTCGTCGGCCGCTTCGCGATGCCGCTCGGCGACGCGGTCCGCATATCGATCGATGCGCTCGCATTGCCGGATGCGCGCGGGCGGCAGCGCGCGGCCGAAGCGCGCGCGCAGCTCGCGTTCGAGCGCACGGGGCTCGAGCCGGCCGACGTGCGTCGCGCGCGCGAGCACGAGATGCTGGCGCAGCGGGCTGCGTTCCTGCTCCGGCCACGCGAGCTCGACGGTGAAGCCCGCCTGCCCGAGCGCGTCGCGCCATGACGGCAGATCGAGCATCGGCTTGTCGTCGGCCGTGCGGAAGTCTTCGTAGCCGTTCAGGCCTTCGATGAAGCCGATGCTCGCCATCTGCAGCGCGCTGTCGCGTTCGGTCGCCTCGATCATCAGCAGGCGGCCGCCCGGCTTCAGCAAGCGCCCGAGGCGGCGCAGCGAGCGCACGACGTCGCTCGCGTCGTGCAGCACGTTGACCGCGACCACGACGTCGTAGCCCGCTTCGGGATGCGCATCGAAATCGACCGGCGCGTTGATGTCGAAGATCGCGTAGTCGAGCTTCGCGTGATCGGCGAAGCGTTCGCGCGCGGCGTCGAGGAACAGCGTCGACACGTCGGTGAAGCGGTAGCCGTGCAGCCGGCCGTCGAGCGCGGGCACGAGATGGCGCGTCGTCGCCGCGGTGCCGGCGCCGACTTCGAGCACGCGCAACCCGCCCGCCGGCTCGCCGAGCGCGCGCGCGATCTGCGCGGCGCTTCGGTTCAGGCAGTCGATCGCCGGATTGTCGCTGTACAGCGCGCGGGTGACCGCATCGTCGTCGTCGAACAGCAGCGCGAGCGGCGCTTGCGTGCCGTCGAACAACGCGTCGTGGCGCGCGATGCATGCGTCGAGATACGCGCCGAGCGCGCGGCTCCAGTCGGCTTGCGGCAGCGCTTCGGCCGCATCGGGAACCGCATCGAGCGCGCGCTCGCAGACGAACGCGTCGCCTTCGCGCCGCAGCCAGCCGCGCTCGCCGAGCGCGATCAGCCATTGGCGCGCCAGCCGGCGATACTGCGGCAGCGCGCGCAGGCGCGATTGCACGTCGTCGAGATCGTGGCGCTGCCCGGCTTGCGCGAACAGGCCGTGGCGATTCAGCGTCCGGGCGATGCCGTGCAGCGCGCGCGCTTCGAGCCAGCGCCACGTCGCGTCGATTTCCGCGAGCTGAGCGGCGTCGAGCATCGGCAGCGCGGATGCCAACGCCAGCGGCGCGTCGAGCGACGGCGGCGGCGCGCCGCATGCGTGCGCAGCGCAGACGACGATGTCGAGCGTGCGTCCGTCCTCGGCGAGCGCGGCGTCGGCGTCGGCCACGCCGTGCTGCGCGCGCAGTGCGTCCTCGATGTCGCGCAGATCGACGCCGGCGTCGACCGGGTCTTCCGAATCGCCTGCGTTGCCGACATGCAGCGGCCAGCGCCGACGTTCGAAATCCGCCCATGCGCCGTCGTCGCGCAGCTTCGCGAGCCCCGGCTGCATCATCCGCTCCGGTTGCGCGGCGGCGCCGCGCAGCAGGCACCGGTAATCGTCGAACATCGCCTGCGCGGCGCCGGGCGCGAGCACGTCGTCCATGCAGTACCAGCTGAACACGAGATCGCCGTCGACTTCCATCACCTGATGGTCGAGCCAGACCTGCGGCGTCTGCGTGAACACATGAACGGGCTCGCCGAACAGGCTCGTCATCGCCTGGTCGATGCTCAGGCCGTCGAGCGACATCCCGAGCATGCTCGTGAACACGACCGGCATCAGCGGCCGGCGCGGATCGTGCGCGCGGCCGCGCGACAGCTCGCGCATCAGCTCGACGCCGTTGACCTGGCTGTGCGCGAGGCGCTGCCAGAGCCGTTGCTGCGTGCGCTCGATCGTGTCGCGCAGCGTCGGCCCGCCGCCGAGCGCGAAATCGATCAGCAGCACCGACGTGAAATCGCCGATCAATTGGGAGACCTGCGGATGGTCGGGCCGCCGGTTGAAGAACGTCAGGTTCAGCGTGAAGTCCGGATGCCGGCTCCAGCGTTCGAGCGTGTGCGCGAAGAGCGCGAGCAGCGCGGCCGACGGCGTCGCGCCCCAGCGCTGCCATTCGCGTTTGAGCGTGTCCCAGTCCGCGCGCGCGAGGCGCGCCTGATACGTGGTGAAGCGGGGCCGCGCATCGTCTGCGCGCGCGGGCGCGAGCGGCAGCACGGGCGCGGGCGGCAATTGCGGCAGCGTGCGCTGCCAGTAGCGCCACGATGCCTGCCAGTCGGGCGCGTCGCGGCGTGCGTGCTCGGCGAGCACGTAATCGCGGAACGTGATCTGCAGCGGCTCGAGCGCCGCGCCGCGATACGCGCTCGCGAGATCGTCCATCATCACCTTGAAGCTCTGCACGTCGAACAGCAGCAGGTCGAGGTTCATGTGGAGCCGGTAGCGCGTGTCGTCCAGCTCGGTCACGACGAGCTCGAAGAGCGGCCAGCGGTCGGCGGGCAGCACGCGGTACGACAGCTCGTCGCGGGTGCGTTCGAGCGCGCGCGCCTGCTCGTCGGCGGCGGCGCGCGTCAGGTCGCGCCGCTGCGGCCGGTATGCGGGCACGTCGCGCAGAATCCGCTGGCGGCCGTCGGCGTCGACGATCATCCGGAGCATGTCGTGGCGCGCGACGAGCGCGTTCCACGCGGCCTCGAAGCGCGCGAGGTCGAACGTGTCGTGCCGCATGTCCCATTCGAACAGCACGTGGCACGCGACGCCGCCGTACGCGATCAGATCCGTGCGGCCGAGCCAGTACGCGTGCTGGATCGGCGTCAACGGGAACGGCTCGAAGCGGTTCGCGGGATCGTGGACGAGGACGCCCGCGGCCGGATCGGGCGCGCCGGCGCCAGCGGGCGCGGATTCGGCGATCAGGCGGCCGATTCCGGCGACCGTCATGTCGCGGTACGCGCGCTCGGCGTCGAGCCTCACGCCGAGCTGCGACTCGACCGCGCTGCGCAATTCGAGGAACAGCAGCGAATCGAGGCCGAGCTTCAGCAGATCGCGTGTCGGCGTGAGCTGCGCGAGGTCGTCGAGCTTCAGTTGCGCGGCGATGCGCGCGGTCAGCCAGCGGCAGACGGCCTCGACGTCGCGCGGATCGGGGCGCTCGGCGGCGAGCGTTGCGCCGGCGGCGGCCGGTGCGCAGGATTCGGCGGAAACCCCCGCCGCCGGGTTGCGCGCGAGTCGGGCGGGCGATTGATCGGCGTCGGTGCCGAACAGCGCGCGGCGGCCGGCGTCGAGCCGCTCGTGCAGCACGCGCATCGCGAGCCGGTACGGCGCGCCGCGCATCACGGCCTGTTCCAGATGCCATAGGCCCTCCGCGGTCGACAGCACGCCCATCCCGTTTTCCGCGAGCTTGCGCTGCAACGCGGATTGCGCCGCGCGGCCGGCTTCGCCCCACGCGCCCCATGCAACGGAGATCACGCTCGGCGTTTCGTCGCCGGCGTGCGCGTCGGCGAGCCCGTCGAGATACGCGCTCGCGAGCGCGTGCGCGCCTTGCCCCGGCGCGCCGAGCGCGGCGGCCGCCGACGAATAGCAAACCAGATAGCGCGCGCCGTGCGCGCCGAGCCAGTCGCGCAGCACGCGCGCCGCGTCGGCCTTCAGCGCGAGCACGGGCGCGACGCGTTCGGCGTCGAGCGCGGCGAGCGGCGCATCGTCGAGGATGCCAGCCGCATGAATCGCGCCCGCGACGCCGCCGTCAGCGTGCAGCGCGTGCAATGCCGCCGCCAGTTGCGCGGGCTCGGCGACGTCGCAGCGCACCCAGCGCAATTCGCCTCGATGCTGCGCGGCGATTTCGCGCTGGAACGCGGGCCAGTCGTCGTGCGCGCGCGGCGCGACGAGCGCGATGCGGCGCGCGCCGTGGCGCGCGAGCCAGCGCACGCTCAGTCGGCCGAGGCCGCCGAACGCGCCGGTGACGACGTGCCAGCGTTCGTCGGCGAACCCGCCGGCGGGCAACGCGGGCGCGGCGTAGGGCTGAGCCGCGAGCGACGGCGCATGCACGCGGCCGTCGCGAACCGCGAGCCAGCGCGCGCCGTGGCCGAGCGCGCCGAGCGCCGGCGGCAGATCGCGCCATGCGGCGTGCGGATGCAGATCGATCGCGGCGAGCATGCGGTCCGGCTGCTCGGCGGCCGCGACGCGCAGCAGCCCCCAGGCGGCGCGATGGGCGGGCGCGACGGGATCGTCGGCGCGGATCTTCCATGCGCCGCGCGTCACGACGACGAGCGGCGCACGGCTTGCATCGGACAGCGCGTCGAGCAAGGCGGCGGCGACCTCGTGCGGCGAATGCGCGTCGGAGTCAAGCACGAGCAGCCGGCACTCGGCGCTCGGCGAGACCGGGACGCCCGCCGCGCGCAGCGTGTCGGCGAGCGGCGCGGATTCGGCGTGCAAGGCGATGTCGCTCGCATCCGGCGACGCGTCGGGCACGGGCCGCCAGCGCCAGCCGTAATGCGTGTCGCGCGCCGGCTGCGGCGCGGGCAGGTCGCGGGCGTCGGAGCCGGAGCCGCCATGGCCGGAGTCGGCATTGGCGTCGGCGTCGAGCGGCCGCCACGCGCCGGCCTCGTCGCGCGCGTCGAGCGCGATTCGCGCCGCGCCGAACAGGCTGCCGCACCAGCGCAGGCGCACGAGCGTGAGCCATGCGGGCGCGCATTCGGGCGCACGAATCGCCGGAGCCGCCCAGCCGCCGCCGTGGCGGGCCGCCAGTTCCGCGGCGCTGCGCGCGAGCCGTTGCCGCCACGCGTCGCGCTCGCCCGCGCAATCGGACCAGTCGGCGAGATAGACGCCGTCGTCGGTGAGCGGCTGGCCGACCAGCGGATCGGCGTCTTCGTCGAGCCACGAGGCGGCGCTCGCCGGGCGGCCCGGCATGCTCGCGAGCACGATGTGCTCGCTGATGCCGGACGTCGGCGCGCCGTCGTCCGGCAGCCAGTCGACGCGCTCGAAGCCCGCCTCGACGCATTGCGCCTTCCAGCGCGCGGTCGACAGGAACAGCTCGCCGCCGCGCGCGTCCTCGTCGTGCAGCGGCAGCACGAGCGGGCCGAACACGAAATCGAAGAGCCGCATCGGCCGCGTGATCTCGCGCATCAGCAGGCGGCCGCCCGGCTTCAGCAGCGGCGCGAGGTTCGCGAGCGTGCGGCCGACGTGCTGCGTCGCGTGGATCACGTTCGCCGCGACGATCAGATCGTATGCGCCCGCTTCGAAGCCTTGCGTTTGCGCATCTTTCTGCAAATCGAACACGCGATAGTCGACGCATCCGTGAGCGGCGAATTTCTGCTCGGCGCGCCGCGTGAAGATGGGCGAGATGTCGGTGAAGTCGTAGCGCACGTTCGGCGCGCCGTCGAGCTCCGGCAGCAGCCAGGCGGTTGTGCCGCCCGTGCCGCCGCCGACTTCGAGGATTCGGAACGGGCGATGCGCGCGCCGGCCCGCCTGCCGCTCGCGGACGAGCCCCGCGACGACGCCCGCGGCGATCTGGTTGAAATAGCGGCCGAAGCTGAATTCCTGATACAGCACCTCGACGCCGCTCGACGCGCTGTCCGGGAAGATCACCGCGACCGGCTCGATGTCGCCGCGCATCATCGCGTACAGGCTGTCCCCGGCGCGCGCGACGGTGTCGGCGATCGCGTCGAAGCCTTCGCAGCACTCGCGCAGGATTTGCAGCAGCGCGTCGCGATCGGCGTGCGGCACGGCGAGCGTGGGGGCGGGGGCGTAGCGGTCGCCGTCGCGGCGGTAGTAGCCGTCTTCGACGCATGCGTTCAGCAACCGCACGAGCAACTGGCGATGACGCGGCAGCAGACGGCCCGCGCGCAGGATGCCGAGTGCGCTCGCGCCTTCGTCGAAGCGCTCGCCGACGCAGCGGCGCACGAGCCGGTCGACGTAGATCGCATGCAACTGCGTGACGCAATCGTAGAGCCGTTGCAGGCGCGGCAGATCGAGCGAGGTGGCGGCCGTGGCCGCGATTCGCCGGCCTTCGGCGAGCGCGAGATCGAAATCGCCGCCGTGCGCGGCGGGCGGTGCGGCGGCCGCCGCCGGCCGCGCGTCGCGCCAATAGCGCTCGGTATCGAACGGATAGCGCGGCGCGTGCAGCTTGCGGCCGGACGAAGGCAGCACCTTCGCCCACGGCAGCGCGACGCCCGCCGCATAGAGCTCGAGCAGCGCCTGCCGCGTTTGCGCGAGCGCGGGTTGCCGCCGCCGCGCGCTCGCGATCCAGCGCGCGCCCGGCTGCGCGCCGCGCAGGCCGATGCCCGTCAGTTGCGCATCCGGCCCGAGTTCGAGAAACACGTCCGCGCCCTGCGCGAGCGCGTGACGGATCGCGTCGGCGTAACGGACCGGCTCGCGCATGTGCCGCCGCCAGTAGTCGCGCGCGTTGAGCCCGTGCGCATCGATCGGCCCGCCGAGCAGCGTCGACACGAGCGGCACGCGGCCGGGCGCGGCATTCAGCTGCGCGGTCGCGCGCTCGAACGCGTCGAGAACCGGATCGAGCAGCGCCGAATGCGCGGCGCCCGTCACCGCGAGCCGCGCGTGCCGGATGTTGCGCGCGACGAGATCGGCCGCGAGCGTGTCGATCGCATCGCTTCGGCCGGAGAACACGAGATGGCGTTCGTCGTTGTACGCGGCGACGTCGACGCCGGCGCACGCCGCGAGCGGCAGCAACGCGTCGGCGCCGGCGAACGCGGCGAGCATCGCGCCCTGCGCGCAGCGCTGCATCAGCGCGCCGCGCAGCCGGACGAGCGGCATCGCCTGCTCGATCTCGTAATGCCCGGCGACGACCGCGGCCGCGTATTCGCCGACCGAATGGCCGATCACGAGCTGCGGTTCGAGACCGAGCGCCCGCCAGTGCGCGGCCATCGCGAGTTCGAACGCGACGATCGCGGGCTGCGCGTAGTCCATCCGTTCGAGCAGATCGCCGCGCTCGCCGAACATCGCGTCGCGCAGCGGGACGTCGAGTTCGCCGTCGCAGGCCGCGAAGCAGCGATCGAGACACGCGGCGAACGCGCTCGACTGCCGGTAGAGCGTCTGCCCCATGCCCGGCCAGTGCGAACCCTGGCCCGTGAAGAGCCAGGCCATCTGCCCGGCTTCACCGCTGCCGCGATGGACGAGCGCATCGTCTTCGCCCGCCGCGAACGCGTCGAGCGCCGCGATCGTCTCTGCGCAGAACGGCACCGCGAGCCGGTGCGGCAGATCGAGCTGCCGGCCGTGCAGCGCGGTGTGGAGCAGGTCGCGCGCGTTCGCGCGCTTCAACGCATCCGCATAGCTGCGCGCGAGGCGCTGCAGCGCCGGCTCGCTCGCCGCGCTCAGCAGTAGCGCCGCGCCCGCGTCCGGCTGTGCGTGGCTGTCGTCGCTTTCGCTCTCGCTTTCGCCTTCGCTTTCGGTTTTGCCGTCGCCATTGCAGTCGATGTCGCCATTGCCATTGCCATTGCCGTCGCCATTGCCGCCGACGGCCGCGCGCAGCGCGTCCGGCAGCGACGCGACGACCATATGGCAGTTCGTGCCGCCGATGCCGAACGACGACACGCCGGCCACGCGCGATGCGTCGTTCCACGGCTGCGCGTCGGTGGGCACGAAAAACGGGCTGTCGTCGAGGCCGAGCGCCGGATTCGGCTTGCGCAGATGCAGGCTCGGCGGAATCGCGCGCCGCTCGACGGCAAGCACGGCTTTCAGCAGGCTCGCGATGCCGGCGGCCGTGTCGAGGTGCCCGACGTTGCCCTTGACCGAGCCGAGCGCGCAGCGCGGCCCTTCGTCCGCCCGATGGAAGACGCCGCGCAATGCTTCGAGTTCGATCGGATCGCCGAGCGGCGTGCCGGTGCCGTGCGCTTCGACGAGGCCGATCTGCGTGCTGTCGACGCCCGCGAGCATCAGCGCGTCGCGAATCGCGTCGCGCTGGCCGGCCGCCGACGGCGCCGTGTAGCCGACCTTGCGGTCGCCGTCGTTGTTGATTGCGCTGCCGAGCAGTACCGCGACGACGGGGTCGCCGTCGCGCAGCGCGTCGCCGAGCCGGCGCAGCACGATCGCGCCGACGCCGTTGCCGGCGAACGTGCCCTGCGCGTCGGCGTCGAACGGCCGGCAACGGCCGTCGGGCGAGAAGATCATGCCCGGCTGATGCAGATAGCCCGCGTGCTGCGGAAACGACACGGCCGCGCCGCCCGCGACCGCCATGTCGCATTCGCCGGAGCGCAGGCTCTCGCATGCGAGGTGCGCCGCGACGAGCGAGCTCGAGCACGCGGTCTGCACGGCGAGCGCCGGCCCGCGCAGGTTCAGCTTGTACGCGACGCGCGTCGCGACGTAGTCCTTGTCGTTGCCCATCAGCGACTGCAGGCCCTTGACCTGCGCGACTTCGGCGATCCGCAGCGGTTCCTGGCCCGGATACGTGCTCACGCGCGCCGAGCCGAACACGCCGGTGCGATGCGCCACGTTGCGCGGCGCGTAGCCCGCGTGCTCGAGCGCATGCCAGACGATCTGCAGGAAGAGGCGCTGCTGCGGGTCGATCGATTCGGCTTCCTGACGGGAATAGCCGAACAGCGCGGCGTCGAACGCGTCGGCGTCGCGCACGACGGTGCCGACATTGACGAAATTCGGCGCATCGATCGTCGCGGCGTCGAGGCCCGCGTCGAGCATTTCCTGCCGCGTGAAGCGGCGGCTGCATTCGGCGCCGGCGAGCAGGTTGCGCCAGAACGCGTCGCTGTCGTCCGCTTCGGGGAAGCGGCATGCGTGGCCGATCACGGCGATCGGCTCGCCGTGCGGGTAGTGCGTCGCGAGCAGCGCGTCGAGGTCCGCGGCGGGGCGCGCGGACGAGGTGGCTTTATCCATGACTGGTTTCGAGAGAGGGTTCGTGAACGGCGGGTGAGGGCGCGGCCGCGGCAGGCCGCGCGAGCCGGCGGCACAGCCGGATCGCGGGCCACAGGCTCGCGACGGCCAGCGCGGCGAGCAACGCGAGCACCGGGCGATAGCCGGTGACGTCGCTCACGCGCAGCACGGCCATCGACATCAGCATGGCGACGGCCATGTCGGTCGACTGGAACAGCGCATAGTCGGATGCCGGCTGGTGAGGGCGGGTGAGCCCCATCAGCACGTTGTAGAGCGTGACGAAGCCGATCGCCGCCGCGACGTTGACGGCGCCGAACGCGAGCGTCCATTCGCGCACGCCGAAACGCGGATAGCCCGCGGCGAGCACGCCCGCGATCAGCGGGAACGAGAGCATCACGGGCAGCACGCAGCGCCATGGGCCGAAGCGGCGCATCGCCCAGCCGCCGAGCGCGATGCCGACGCCGCTCGCGACCGTGCTGTAGATCGTGACGACTTCGCCGAGCGCGCTGAGGCCGAGCCCCGCGTCGACGAGCAGCACGGTTTGCAGCGCCATCAGCCCGCGCATCGCGACGAGGTAGACCGCGGTCAGCGCGAGCGCGGGCCCGATGCCGCGCAGATCGCGCCACCGCAGTCGCGGACGCGCCGAGCCTGCGGGCGTGGCTTGCATCGGCTGCCGGATCAGCAGCGGCGGGATCGCGAGCAGCAGCGACAGCGCGGCGATGGCCGCGAAGCCGTAGCGCCATCCGGCATGCTCGGTGATCGCGAGGAACACGAACGAGCCGAGCGGAATGCCGAGATAGCTGCCGCCGACCTGCGCGACGTTCGCGAGCGGGCGGCTGCGCGCGTCGGTCGTGCAGATCGCGATGCCGTTCGCATAGATGCCGTGGCTCGCGGACAGCAGCGACAGCAGCGTCAGCGCCGCGACGATCGCGCCGGCCGCACGCGCCGGCGGCAACAGGCCGATGCATGCGATGGCGGCCGCCATGCAGAGCTGCAGCGCGACGAGGCTGCCGAGATAGCGGTTGCCGCGCAGCGGCCGTGCATGACGCTCGCACCACGGCGCCCACAGGAACTTGCCGACCCACGGCAGCATCGCGAGCGACAGCCAGCTCAGTTGCGCGAGATCGGCGCCCGCATGCCGGAAGTAGCCGACGACGCCCTGCATGGTCAGCGCGCTGACCATGCCCTGGTGCGCGTAGTACGACCAGTACGGCAGATAGCGCTTCATGCGGCGGCTCCTCGCCGGCGTTGCAGATTCGCCTTGCGTTGATCGAGGCGCGCGCGGCGGTTCGCGTCGTCGGCCGCGGCGGGCGCGCTCGCGCCGCCGAGATGCGCGGCGAGCGCGTGCGGCGACGCGTGCGTGAAGAGATCCGTCACCGCGAGCGACGCGTAGCCCGCGTGCCGGAGCCTGACGTGCCATTGGACGAGCTCGAGCGAAGTCGCGCCCGCCTCGAAGAAGCTCTGCCGCGCGGCGATCGGCAGGCCGAGCGTTTGCTCGAAGTGCTGGCGCAGCCGGCCGACGAGCGCGGCGTCGACGGGCGTGTCGCCGCGGGCTGCGTCGATCGGCGCGGCGGCGGCGTGCGTCGAGCGCGCGGCGTGCGTCGCGGTCGCGATGTTCGCGGCGGCGGGCGCGTCGCCGCGCGGTGTCCGCGCGCCGGCCTGGCCGACACGCGGCACGAGGACGTCGAGCGGCAGCCGCCACGCCGATGCGTCTGACGCGAGCCGCTGCAGCAGCGCGACGTACTGATCGAACATCGCGCGCAGCCGATCGGGCTCGAACAGCGCTTCGACCGCATCCCAGTTGAAGCGCAGCTCGCCCTCCGATTCGTACACCTGGTGATCGAGCCAGACCTGCGGCGTCTGCGAGATGCCCCATCGCGGTTCGAGCCAGGACGCGTGCGCGAGGAAGCGGTCGTGCTCGAAGCCGAGCGCGCTCGTGAACACGACGGACATCTCGGCGGCGGCGCGGCCGTGCCGCTGCGCGAGCTGGCGCATCACCCAAAGCGCGGACACGTCGCGGTGCGCGAGGTCTTGCCACAGCCGCTGCTGCAATCGCTGCGCGCTCGCGAGCCAGTTGTTCGCGGGCTGCCACGCGAGCAGCAGCAGCGACGTGAAATCGCCGAGCACCTGCTCGATCTGCGGATGGACGGGCTGCCGGTCGAACAGCGTGAGGTTCACGCACAGCTCGCGCTGCGCGCTCCACGCGGACAGCACGGCCGAGTACGCGGCGAGCAGCAGTGCCGACGGCGTCAGGCTCGCCGCGCCGGCGCGCGCCTTCAGCGCGTCCCATTGCGCGCGCGTGAGCCGCGCCGACAGGCGCGCGAAGCGCGGCGTGCCGATTTCGCCGGGCGCGCGGCGAAGCGGCAGTTGCGGCGCGCACGGGAGATCGTCGAGCCGGCGCCGCCAGTAGGCGAGCGACGCTTCGCTCGCGCGGCGGCCGGCGGCGTGCGTCACGTAATCGCGAAAACCGATCTCGAGCGGCGGCAGCGCGCGATCGGGCGCGACGTACAGCTGTTCGAGCTCGGCGAGCAGGATCTGCATGCTGAGGCCGTCGAGCAGCAGATTGTCGAGGCATACGTAGAGCCGGCTGCGCGCGCCGCCGTCTTCGGCCGCCTGCACGTCGAACACCGGCCAGCGCGCCGGGTCGAGCACCTGGTGCGCGAGCCGCTCGCGCAGCGCGATTGCGTCGGGACCATCGAGGCTCGCGACGCGATGGCGCGCGAGGACGAACGGCGGCGCGTCGGCGAGCACTTGCTGCCGGCCGTCGCGCACGACCGCGCGCAGCATGTCGTGACGCGCGATCAGGCGGTTCCACGCCGCCTCGAAACGCGCGACGTCGAGCCGCTCGACTTCGAATTCGACGAAGAAGTGCGAGCCGACGCCGCCGAGCGCGAAGCCGGCCTGGCGGCCGACCAGATACGCCTGCTGGACGTTCGTGAGCGGGAACGGCGCGAAGCGCGACGCGGCGTCGCGCCGCAACGCGGCGGCCGCCGGCTCGGCGCGCGGGCGCAGCGTCGCGGCGAAGGCGGCGAGCGTCGGGTAGTCGAACAGATCGCCGAGCCGCGCCGCGTAGCCGGCCCGATCGAGCTCGCCGATCACGCGCGTCGCGAGCAGGCTGTCGCCGCCGAGTTGCAGGAAGTGGCTGTGCCGATGCACGGCATCGATCTGCAGCAGGCGTCGCCACACGTCGGCGACGGCCGTCTCGATTTCGCCCTGCGGCGCTTGCCGCGCGGCGTCGGCAGCGGCGGCAGCGGCGGGTGAGCAGTGCGAGAGGAGCGCCTTGTGATCGATCTTGCCGTTCGCGGTGAGCGGCAGCGCGTCGATGAAATGCAGGCGCTGCGGCAGCATGTACGACGGCAGCTGAGCGGCGAGCGCTTCGCTCAGCTTGCGCGGATCGGGCGTGCGCACGACGGCGGGCGCGCGCAGCACGAAGCGCTGGTGCGCGCCGACGTCGTCCGCCTGCTCGCACGCGAGCCCGCGCGCGTCGAACGCGCGCCGCCAGTCTTGCGCGCCGCGCAGGCCGTGCTGCGCGGCTGCGCCGTGCGCGAGCAGGTCGGCGCTGACGAGCGCGAGCGCCGACGCGCGACGCAGCTCGGTCACGTAGACGAGCGCCGACGGCGCGGCCAGCGCGGCGAGTTCGCCGAGCGCGGGCTCGCCGAGGCGGTGCAGCGCGTTGTTGGCCCAGATCGCGTCGGCGGCGTGCGCGAGGTCCTTCAGCGCCGCGGGGTCCGCGCGCCGCGCTTGCGCATGCGGGAATTCGGCGAGGCGCGCCTGGGCGCGCAGCACCATGTCCTGCGATGCGTCGATAGCCGTGTAGGTGAGCTGCCGCGCGTCGAGACGGCGCAGCAGCGCCTCGCCGAACATGCCGCTGCGCGCGCCGGTCTCGACGAGTCGCACGGGCCGCGCGAGCGTGCGGGACAGCGCCGCGAGCGCGGCGGCGAGCGCGTCGATCGTCTGTCCGGCGCCGTCGCTGCGCAGCAGCAGCGATTCCGGCGACCAGAACGGGTGATCGAGCAGCGTGTGCGCCGGGCGCTGCCCGCGCAGGATCGCGGCGAGCGCGTCGTGGTGGGCGAGCAGCGCGTCCGCGGTCGTGAACAGCGGATCGTCGGCGCGCGGCCGGCGGCGCGCGCCGTCGTGGCGCGGGCCGCGGCGGTATGCGCCGCGCTCTTCGGCGACGCGGCCGTGCGCGGCGAGCAGCGCGAGCCAGCGTGCGAACAGCGCGCGCCACGCCGGCTGCGCGCCGTATCGCGCGAGCGCGGCGTCGACGTCGAGCGGCGTGTCGAAGATCACGCCTTCGCGTTGCAGATGGTCGTGCAGGAAATCGGCGACGAGGCGCTCGACGTCCACATCGGATTTCGCGATCGCGGCGGGGGCGTCGCAGGCGGCGGCGTTCGCGCGCGGGTCGCCGCCGGTGTCGGCATCGGCATCGACATCGACATCGGCGGAGCGGGCGTCGTCGCCGTTCGCATCCGCATCCGCATCGGCGCTTCGCGCGATGCCGGATGCGTCCGGCGGCGCGAACCATGCGCGAAAGTCGGACGGCCATGCCGGATCGGCGCGCCGTTCGTCGAACAGCGCGTCGCCCGACGGCACGACGAACGCGGCGAGCGATTTGTCGCGTTCGCCGAGCGCGAGCGCGATGCCGGTCTTGACGCCGTCAATGCGATTGAGCGCCGCGTCGATCTCGCCGAGTTCGATCCGATAGCCGCCGATCTTCACCTGCTTGTCGCGCCGGCCGAGAAACTCGAGCGTGCCGTCGGGCCAGTAGCAGCCGAGATCGCCCGTCCGATACCAGCGCCCGTTCGCGTCGTCGACGAACTGCCGCGCCGTTCGCTCGGCGTCGTTGAAGTAGCCGAGCGCGACGCCTTCGCCGCCGATCCACAGCTCGCCCGGCACCCAGTCCGGGCAATCGCGGCGCTGCTCGTCGACGACGCGGTAGCGCTGGTTCGCGAGCGGAAAGCCATAGGGGATCGAGCGCCATTGCGGCGGCACGTCGCCGACGTCGTATGCGTTCGACCAGATCGACGCCTCGGTCGCGCCGCCCATTGCTACGAGCTCGCCGTCGGCGCGAAACGCGCGGTAGCGCGCGGGCAGGTCGAGGCCGATCCAGTCGCCCGAGAGCATCGCGATGCGCAGCGCCGACGGCGCGCCGAGCGCGAAGCCGTCGGCGTACGTGAGCAGCATGTCGAACAGCGCGGGCACGCTGTTCCATACGGTCACGCGATGGCGGTCGATCAGTTCGCACCACGCGGCGGGGTCGCGCCGCTGCGCTTCGTCGACGAGCACGAGCGCGCCGCCCGCCGCGAGCACGCCGAAGATGTCGTAGACCGACAGATCGAAGTGCAGCGCGGACAGCGCGAGCACACGGTCGCCCGCGCCGACGCGGTAGCGGCGGGTGAGCTCCGCGCACGTGTTGAGCGCGCCGCGATGCGGGATCACGACGCCCTTCGGCGTGCCGGTCGAGCCGGACGTGTAGATCACGTAGGCAGGCGTGCGCGGATCGACCGCGACGGGATCGCGCAGCGCGTCGGCCGCGATCGCGTCCTGCCACGCGAGGTAGCGCGCCGGATCGTCCGCCGCCGCGACCGCCGACGGATCGTCGCGACACGCGAGCACGAGCTTCACGCGCGCGTCGTCGTAGATCTTGCGGCGCCGCTCGTCCGGCTGGTCGAGCGGCACGGGCACGTAGACCGCGCCCGCGTGCAGCGCGCCGAGCACCGCGACGATCTGCCCGACGCCCTTCGACATGCTGACGGCGACCGTGTCGCCCGCGCGCACGCCGCGCGCCGCGAGCGCGCCCGCGCAGCGGCGCGCCTGCTCGGCGAGCGTCGCAAAGCTGAGCCGCGCGTCGCGATGGATCAGCGCGACGGCGTCGGGCGTGCGCGCGGCCGCGTCGAAGAAGCCGTCGTGCAGGCGGCCTTCCGGCACCGGCCGCGCGGTGTCGTTCGCGCGCGCGCGAGCCGCGCGCTGCGCGTCGGGCATCGGATCGGGCAGCGGCTTGCGCCATGCGTCGGGCTCGCGCACGAGGCGCCGCACGAGCGCGACGTACGCGTCGAACAGCGCGTCGACGAGGCCCGGCGGAAACAGCGCGTCGATGCTGTCCCATTGCAGCCACGCCGACGCGCCGTGCTCGAACGCGAGATGGTCGATCCACACCTGCGGCGTCTGCGAGATGCCCCACGCGGGCTCGCCGAGCGCCGCGGCGGTGTCGCGGCCGTACAGCGGCCGGCCGAGATTGCTCGTGAACACGACGGGCGCGCCGTACGGATGGCGTTGCGCCTTGCGCAGCTCGCGCAGCAGCTCGACGCCGGACCAGCGGCGATGCTCGTAGGCGTCGGCGAAGGTCGCCTGATTCTCGCGCGCGAGCGCGTCGAACGGCTCGCCTTCGGCGGCCAGATCGATCAGCAGGATGTTGGTGAAATCGGCGATCATCCGCTCGACGGCCGGATCGAGCGGCTCGCGGTCGAACAGCGTCAGATTCAGCAGCAGGCGCGGCTCGCCGCTCCAGCGCGCGAGCACCGCGCCGAAGCACGTCGCGAGCGCCATCGTCGGCGTGACGCCGGATGCGCTCGCGTGCGCCTTGAACGCGCGCCAGTCGGCGTCGACGAGCTCCGCGCGGCGGCGGCGGAAGCGCACCGGCGCGACGCGCTCGGGCTCCTGCGCGAGCGGCAGTCGCGGCGCGGCGGGCAGCGCGGGCAGCTTCGCGCGCCAGTAGCGTTGCGCGGCGTCGCGCGCGGCCGCGCCGTCGTGCGCCAGTTGCGCGACGTAGCCGCGAAAGTCGTAGCCGCCGCCGACGTCCGGCAGCGCGCGGCCGCCGACGAGCGCCGCGAGTTCGTCGAACACGAGCGTGAAGCTCGCCGCGTCGAGCACGAGCAGATCGAGATCGACGTGCAGGCGATGCCGCCCGCCCGGCAGCAGCGACAGCTGGAAGTCGAACGTCTCGCCGTGCTCGACGTCGAGCACGCGATGGCCGAGGCGTTCGCGCAACGCGGCGAGCGCAGCGTCGCGCGCCGCTTCGCCGCATTCGCGCAAGTCGTGCACGGCGACGCCGGGCCAGCTCGAGCGCGCGCGCCATTGCTGGCTGCCGTCCGCGCGGAACGCGACGCTCAGCATTGGATGACGGGCGATCAGCGCGCGCACGGCGGATTCCAGCCTGTCGGGCGTGAGCCCCGCGCCGTCGAATTCCTGATACAGATGGCAGCCGACGCCGCCGAGCGGCTGCTGCGCGGAGCGGCCGACGAGATACGCATGCTGAACGGGCGTCAGCGAGAACGCTTCGCCGTCGCGCATCGTCGGCCACGAGCGCGGCGCGGCGGGCCGCTCGACGGCGCGCGCAGGGCTGCGCCGCATCAGCGCGAGCCAGCCGGCGAGCGTCGGCTCGCGGTACAGCTCGCGCAGCGTCAGCGTATGGCCGCGCGAGCGCAGCCGGTTCAGCCACGCCATCAGGCGCATCGAGTCGAGGCCGAGCTGCAGCAGGTTCGCGTCGGCGTCGAGCCGTTCGGGCTCGACGGACAGATCGGCGGCAAGTTCAGCGGCAAGCTCGGCGCGCAGCGATGCGCCGTCGAGCGCGACGCGGTCGGCTTCGGCGGCGGGATCGGAGGCGAGGCTCGTGTGAAGGTCGGACATGAATGAAGCTCTCGAGTCGGTTGGAATGCGAAATCCCGGAACGCAAGGACGCTCCGCCGGCGCGTCGCGCCGCCGCCCGTTGGCGGGCGATGGCGCGACGCGTCGTGCGGTCGCCGGTATTCGGATGGGGGGCGGAAACGCTCGCGTGACGAGGCGCGTCGGCTGCCGCGGCACGTGCGGCGCCGTGCGCCGGTCAACTCGGCGCGGCGTTCGCTCTCGCGGCGCTACGGACTTCTGCGCGCGGCGCGCGGCGCGGCTGGCGTTCGCGCGCGGCCGCCGCCCTGCTCAAGCCACGCCTGCGCCTGTGCGCGCGCTTCGACGTGCGTCGCGGCGATGCGAAACGGGTAGGGCGCATGCCCGGCGCGGTCCCACGCGCGGGCCTTGTCTTCGTAGACGCGCCGCCGCGCGCCGTCCGCCTCGATGCGGATCGCGCCGGCGCACAGCCGCTGCTGCTCGGCGTTGTCGCGACTCCATTGAACATACGCGGATACGAAGCGCGGCGAATGACGCGGCAGCTCCTCGCCGTCCATCACCAGCACGAACGGCTCGGCGCGCGCGTACAGCGCCTTGAACTGCGCGAGCCGTGCATCCGCCTCCGTATCGGGCACCTGCGCGGGCATGTGCAGATACACGAGCGGCCAGGATCGGGTGTCGATGAAGTCGTTCATGAATCCCTCGTCGGTAACGCCACGCAAGCGACAAGACTCGGGACAGACGAACCCGCGCGCGGCCTTCGGGCGACACGCGCAATCGATCGGCGGCCGCCTGAAAGATCCGTTTGAGGATCGGCGAGCCATCGTCTGCCTGCCCCGAGTGCAACGGCGCTGTGCGACGCGCGCTGCCTCGATTTGTCGTGCTTCTTATTATTGAGAACGATAAGCGTTATTGTTTAGAGCCTCTACCCGAAACGGGTTTATTTGCGCTCGCATCGGTATCCGGCCGCCGCCGAAAAACGCTCGCCCGACACGGATGGCGCGGCATCCGCATCGGGCGAAAAGAGGGGGGCGGGAGGGCGCAGCCGGGGTGCGGACAGCGACGGGCGATGCCGCGAAAGAGCGCGTCATGCGGATATCGCGCAAGGCCCGGATGCCGCCGGACGAATCGTCAGCGGCGATGCTTGAACGCCGACGGGTTGACGCCGAACTGCTTCTGGAACGCCGCCGTGAAATGGCTCGCGTTCGCGTAGCCCATGTCGGCGGCGACGGTCATCACCGGCATGTCGGCGCACGCCAGCCGACGGCGCGCCTCGTGCATCCGCTCGTGCTGGAAGAGCCCGTAGACGCTGTGATCGAACAACTGGCGAAAGCCGCGCTTGAGCTTGAGCACGCTGAGCCCCGTTTCCTTGGCGAGCGCCGCGATCGTCGGCGCGCGGCTCAGATCCGCGAGCAGCAGATCGCGCGCGCGCAGCAGCTTTTGCCGGTCCGCGGCCGGCAGCGGCCACGCGTGCTGCGCGGGCTCGCCGTGCGCCTCGATCACGAGGCTCGCGAGCGCGAGGCTCTGCCCGAGCAGCCACAGCGACGGGCGGCCCGAGCGGCCCTGCGCGCATCGATGCCTGTCTTGCAGCGCATGGCTCAGCGCCTGCGCGGTCGCGCGCATCTCGGCGTCGCATCGGCATGGCGCGCAACAGCGCGCCGAATCGAGCTTGCGCTGAAGCGCCGTGTCGAGATCGGGCGCGAGCTCGCGCACGAGATCCGGCCGGATCGACACGGTCACGCTTTCGATTCGGCCCGCATGCATCGCGCGGCCGCTGCAATCGGGCGTGTAGCTGATGCATCCCGTGCCCGCCGACAGCACATGCTCGGTTTCGCGGACGCCGGTGTCGATCGAGAAGCGCGAGCGGCCCTGCAGCGCGCAACAGAAATGCACGCGGCCCCAGTCGTCGCGAAGGTTCATCGAGACCGGCTGCCGCAGCTCGCCTTGCCAGACGAGCACGTCGATGCCGTCCTGCAACGCGACGCGCAGCAGCCGGCAGTCGGGCGCGGATTCGGGGGGCGGCGTGGAATCCGCGAGCAGCGTCGATATCGCGACTTCGGGTGTTGTCGCATGCGTAGGACTGGTAGCAGGCATCGGTGATCGTCTCCGCGCACATACCGATCGGGGTAGAAGTCGATCCGATCGGGGTGGCAATGTAAATGAGAATTGTTATCATTATTGCAATTCCAGTCGCCGCCGTCGAGACGATTCGCTCATTCCGGGAGAGCCGGTCGGTTTCGGCGGCTTCACGCGCCCTCGGGCGCGCGACGGCTTCGTCTCGTCATGGCGCGCGCCCACGACGACACGGGATTGCTCGTGAGGCACGATCGCACGAGGAGTCCGCCGGCCGTCCTACGAGATCATCAAGGAGTGTGTTTCATGCGGTATCAGCGGGCCTGGCGGGGCAGGCTCCAGGCGTCGAACGCCTTTGCAACGGCAGTAGCGGTTTCTCTCATTTCTTTGGCGGGCATCGCCCGCGCAAGCGCGGCCGACGCATCGCCGGCGCAGCGGCCGGACGGCGCTCCGGCTCGGGCCGGCTTGCCGCCCGGCGCGGCGCAGGCCACCGAGCTGTCCGCGGTGACCGTCACCGCGAGCAAGCGCGATCAGCCGCTCGCGACCCTCAACGGCGCGGCGGTCGTCGTCGAGCAGCCGGCGCTCGACGACGCGCAGATCGCGAACACGCTCGATCTCGCGCGCGTGCTGCCCGGCGTGCAGATGACGGGCGGCGGTTCGCTGCTGTTTCCGCTGATCGGCTTGCGAGGCGTCACGTCGGCGCAGGATTTCTACAATCCGGCGCTGACCGTGTACGTCGACGGCGTGCCGCAGTTGCCCACGTTCGCGTCGCAGACGCTCATGAGCGTCGATCGCGTCGAGTTGCTGAAGGGGCCGCAGGGCACGCTGTACGGCAAGAGCGCGGAAGGCGGCGTGCTGAACATCGTCACGATGCCGCCCGACAACACGCCGCGCGTGCACCTGCGGGCGGGCGTCTCGAGCCGCGGCGGCAACGTCGAGCAGGCGGAGGTCGCGGGGCCGCTCGTCAAGGATTTGCTGTACGGCGCGGTGTCGCTCGCGCACGTCGACGCGCCCGGCGATCTGCGCAATCCGGTGAGCGGCGCGGATCATCAGGGCGGTTCCCGCTCATTGGCAGGCAGCGCGAAGCTGCGCGTCGCGCCGACCGGCGCGCCGTGGGAAGTGAACGTATCGGTCGGGCGCGATTGCGCGAAGGCGACGCAGGATATCTACGTGCCCTTCGACGACATCGGCGGCCGCACCGCGAACATCGATCCGCGGCTGCCCGCGCAATACGCGGAGTCGTACATGCGCCGCTGCGGGAACAGCTACGCGCTGTCCGGGCGCTACGACATCGGCGACTGGCGTCTGTCGGCGGTTTCCGCGTGGCAGACGCTCGACATCGAGCGGCGCTTCCCGTTTCTCCAGTACTTCGTGCAGCAGCCGGAGAACTGGCGGCAGAACGTCCAGGAACTGCGGCTCGCGACGCATGCGCCCGGCCGGCGCTGGGACGCGGTGTTCGGCCTGTATCGGCAGGACGTGCATCAGTCGCGCACGTACGTCAACGACATGGTGATTCCGTCGGTCGTCAATCTGTCGACGACCGCGTCGAGCAACGAGAGCAAGTCGATCGCCGCTTACGGCGACGTCACGTGGCACGTGACGGGCGCGCTCGATCTGTCGGCCGGCCTGCGGGCGTCGCGCGATCAGGCCTGGACGCAGTTCGCCGGCACGGCGATGGCGTCCGCGTCGACGTACGCGCCGTTCGCCGGCGCGAGCGGGATGGCAGGCAACCGGATTCTCGGCAAGCTGTCCGCCGGCTATCAGATCGATCCGGCGTGGCGCGTCTATGCGAACGTGTCGCAGGGCTACAAGCCGGGCGGCTTCAATCTCGCGCCGTCGAGCCTCGCGGATGCGCAAGGCTTCGGCCCCGAGCGCGCGGTGAGCTACGAGCTCGGCGCGCGGTACACCGGGCAGAAGCTGCGCGGCAGCGTGGCGCTCTATCGGATCGACATCCGCAATGCGCAACTCTACGGCAGCGATCCGCTCGGCTACCAATCGCTGCGCAACGTCGGCGACACGCGCTCGACGGGCGTCGAGTTCGGCGTCGAATGGGGCATCGCGCGCGGCTGGACGGCGGCGCTCGACGGCTTCTTCAACCACGCGACGTTCCGCAGCTACGTCGATCCGTTCGGCTGCGCCGCGTGCGCCGGCAACGACGTTCCGTTCGCGCCGCGCTACGGCTTCACGCTGAACGTGGGCGGCGACGTGCCGACGAGCGTCGGCACGGTCCGGCCGCGCGTCGCGGTGCGCTGGGTCGGCGCGCAGTACTTCGACGTCGCGAACAAGCTGCGCCAGGGCGGCTATGCGCTCGTCGACGCGTCGCTCGGCTGGCGCGTGCGCCGCGACGTCGAGCTCACGCTCTATGCGCAGAACCTGACGAACCGCGACTACCGCACGTATGCGTTCCGCGCGCCGACGGGCAATCTCGCGCAGGTCGGCCTCGGGCGCACGGTCGGGGTGACGGTTGCGTTCGACTACTGACCGCGCGAGCCGCGGCGCGGCGGATCGCTGCGCGCGCCGCGCCGCGCTCGATGCGCCCGCCCGCCCGCCGCGCGGCGCCGGGCGGCGACGTCGCCCGCGATGCGCCGCCGCGCGCGATCGCGTGCCGTCGCGCGACGCGGTGCACGGCCGTCGCGCGGACGCGCACGGTTTCTCCTGCCGCCGCGCGCCGCGCGTGATCGGCTTGCGCCGCCGCGCGCCGCGCGTGATCGGCTTGCGCCGCCGCGCGCCAACCAGTCTCGCCCGTTGCCGGGCCCACGAGGAATCGCCATGTCCGAACCACCGACCGAATCCGCCCGTCCAGTACGCCGACGGCGCGCGGATGCCCGCCCCGACCCGTGGCGCATCATGCGCCCGGTGCGTGCGCAGATCCGCTTCGCGATGTTCGTCTCGTCGCTCGCGACGCTGCTGAACGTCGCGTTCCTGCTGTCGCTCGCATGGACCGTGCGGCAGCTCGCCGAGCGGCCGCACGCGTGGCCGGCGTGGCCTCTCGCGTGCGCCGTGCTGTGCCTCGCCGGCAGCTATTTCCTGCGGCTCGGCGCGTTCAGCCAGTCGCACTACGCGGCGTTTCGCCTCGAGAAGATCCTGCGCGGCGATCTGGCCGAGCGCCTGACGCGCGTGCCGCTCGGCACGCTGCAGCAGGTCGGCGCGGGCGCGCTGTCGAAGGTCGTCCACGACGATGTGAAAGCGCTGCACATCTTCGTCGCCGACAGCACGCCGCTCTACGCGCGCGCGTTCGTCGGGCCGGCGTGCACGCTCGTCGCGCTGCTGTGGCTCGACTGGCGGCTCGCGCTCGGCGCGGCGGCGGTGATGGCGATCGGATTCGGCGTGCTGACGCTCGCGATGCGCAATTCGGTCGAGATGAGCCGGCTGTACAACGACGCGCGCGAGCGCGTGAGCGCGGCCGTCATCGAATTCGTGCAGGCGATGCCCGTCGTGCGTACGTTCGATGCCGGCTATTCGACGTTCGGCCGCTTCCAGCATGCGCTCGACGCGTATCTCGACGTGCTCACGCGCTGGTATCGGCAGGCGGGCTTTTCCGCACGCTTCTCGTTCGCGGCGCTCAATCCGCTGCCGACGTTGCTCGTGATGCTGTGGCTCGGCGCGTGGCTCGTCGCGCGCGATGCCGCGGATTTCGGCGCGTGGATCGCGGTGCTGCTCGTCGGCACCGGCATGGCGGAGGCGATGATGCCGATGATGATGCTCAACCACATGGTCGACAAGGCGAAGCTGAGCGTCGCGCGAATCCAGCAGACGCTGGCGTTGCCGACGCTGCCGATGCCCGCCGTTGGGCGCGCGCCGGCCGACGCGAGCGTCACGTTCGAGAACGTCGGCTTCGGCTACGGGGCGACGGCCGGGGACGATTCGGACGCCGCGCCCGCCTGCCGCGACGCCGGTCGCGTTCGGGGCGCCGGCGGTGGCGCGAGCGGCGACACAAGCGGCGGCACAAGCGGCGACAAGCACGACGCCGCCGCCGTCGACGACGACGACGCCGCCGACGCCGCCGACGCCGACGACCGCGACGGCGCGCGCGTGCTGCGCAACGTGAGCTTCCACGTTCCGCAGGGCTCGACGACGGCGCTCGTCGGCCCGTCGGGCGCGGGCAAGACGACCGTCGCGCGGCTGATTCCGCGCTTCTGGGACGTGGACGCGGGGCGCGTGCTCGTCGGCGGCGTCGACGTGCGCGACATGACGGCCGATACGCTGATGTCGCAACTGGCGTTCGTGTTCCAGGACACGTTCCTGTTCGCCGACACGATCGCGAACAACATCCGCCTCGGTTCGCCGAATCGCACGATGGACGACGTGATCGCGGCGGCGAAGGCCGCGCAGGCGCACGACTTCATCATGGGCCTGCCGCACGGCTATGACACGCGCGCGGGCGAGCGCGGCGCATTCCTGTCGGGCGGGCAGCGGCAGCGCGTCACGATCGCGCGCGCGATCCTGCAGAACCGCCCGATCCTCGTGCTCGACGAGGCGACCGCGTTTTCCGATCCGGAGAACGAGGCCGAGCTGATGCGGGCGCTGTCCGCGCTGATGCGCGGCAAGACGGTGATCATGGTCGCGCATCGGCTGTCGACGATCCGCCATGCCGACCAGATTCTCGTGTTCGATCAGGGCGAGCTCGCCGAAGCGGGGCGTCACGATGCGCTGCTGGCGGCGCGGGGCGTCTATGCGCGGCTGTGGGACAGCCACGAGCGCGTGCAACGCTGGGCGCTGCGCGGGGGCGCGCAGGAAAACCGGAACCGCGTCGAACAGGAGCGCGCGTGATGAAACACGAATCGACCGAAACCCCCTGCCCGACGTCGTGGCGCGTGACGTATCGCCGGCTGACGAGCGTCGCGGGCCCGAATGCGGCGGCGCTGCGCGCGAGCATCGTCGGCCTGTGCGTGGCCGCGGCCGCGCAGGGGCTCGCGCTCGCGTGCCTGTTTCCGCTGATCGCCGCGATCGTCGGCGCGCGCTCGATCGAGTCGGCGTTCGGCTGGCTGGTCGCGATGACGCTGATCGCCGCGTTCGCGACACTCGTTCGCTGGCGCGCGCAAGGCTTCGAATACAACGGGCGCATGGCGCACACGACGCACGCGCTGCGCATGCGGCTCGGCGAGCAGTTGCGCCGCATGCCGCTCGAAACGCTGCAGGACAAGCGCTCGGGCGAGATGAACGCGCTGCTGCTCGGCAACGTCGATGAGAACCTGAACTACACGCTCGCGATCGTCAACATGATCGCGCTCGCGACCGTCACGCCCTGCGTCGTCGCGCTCGCCGCGCTTTTCGTCGATTGGCGCGTCGGCCTGATCCTGCTGCTCGTGTTTCCCGCGATCGTGCCGCTGTACCGCTGGCGCCAGCCGGCGCTCGGACGCGGGATGCGCGCGCTCGCGGACGCGCACCGCCGCCTGAACGCCGACATCGTCGAATTCACGCAAGGGCTGCCGGTGCTGCGCGCGGCTTGCGGCGACACGGCGAAGGCGTCCACGCTCGCCGAGCGCTGCGACGAGTTGCTTGCCATGCAGACGGCCGCGCACCGCAAGAGCGCGAAGCCGAATCTCGTCGTCGCGAGCGTCGTCGAGCTGGGCCTGCAGCTCGTCGTCGCGGCGGCCGTCACGTGGGTCGTGATGGGATCGCTCGATCTGTCGGTCGTCGCGGCCGTGATGGTGATCGTCGTGCGCTTCTCCGAGCCGATGGCGACGCTGATCGGCTATGCGGCGGTCGTCGAGATGATCGAAGCCGCGCTGGAGCGCATCGAGGCGCTGCTCGCGGTCGAGCCGCTGCCGTTGCGTGAGCCGTCTTGCGTGCCGAGCCGCTTCGATTTGCGTTTCGACGACGTGTCGTTTCGCTATGCGCGTGCGGCGGGCGACGCGCTCGGCGGCTTCAGCGCGACGCTGCCGGCGAACGGGATGACGGCGCTCGTCGGCCCGTCCGGATCGGGCAAGTCGACGATCGCACGTTTGCTGCTGCGCCATGCCGATCCTCAGCGCGGTGCGATCGAGATCGGCGGCGTCGACATTCGCCGGATTCCGGAGGCGGCGCTGAATTCGCTGATTTCGGTCGTGTTCCAGGACGTCTACCTGTTCGACGACACGGTGCTCGCGAACATCCGGATGGCCCGCCCGGACGCGACGGACGACGAAGTCGAGGCGGCGGCGCGCGCCGCGCAATGCCACGCGTTCATCGAACGCCTGCCGCAGCGCTGGCAGACGCGGCTCGGCGAGATCGGCGGCCGGCTGTCGGGCGGCGAGCGTCAGCGCATCTCGATCGCGCGCGCGCTGCTGAAGAATGCGCCGATCGTGATTCTCGACGAGCCGACCGCGGCGCTCGACGTCGAAAGCGAACTGGCGGTGCAGCGCGCGATCGATGCGCTCGTGCGGGACAAGACCGTCATCGTGATCGCGCATCGTCTGTCGACGATCGTCGGCGCGGACCGGATTCTCGTGATCGACGGCGGCCGGCTCGTGCAGCAGGGGCGGCACGACGAGCTGATCGCGGCCGACGGGCGCTATCGGGCGATGTGGGACGCGCAGTATCGGGCAAAGGCGGCTCTCGACGGATTCGGCGGGGCGCCGCGCGGGCAGCGCGCAACGCCGGCGACGAACGCGGACGACGCGGTGGCGCAACGCCGCTGACACGGCGGCGGCGCGGTCGACGCATGGGCTCGGCTCGTTCTCGCGCGGACGTGAGCGGCGACGAAGCCGCATGCGAACCGGGCGCGGCGGCACGGCTCGGCGGCGTAATGGCGAACGGCACGAGGGTACGATCGCAAGACCGCAAGACCGCAAGACCGCAAGACCGCAAGACCGCAAGACCGCAAGACCGCAAGACCGCACGACCGCACGACCGCACGACCGCACGACCGCACGACCGCACGACCGCACGACCGCACGACCGCACGACCGCACAACCGCACAACCGCACAACCGCACAACCGCACAGCGGCGAAACAGTGAAACCCCAAGGCGGCGGCCTCGTCCGTCCGCGCCTGCTTGCATCAATCCGCGGTGTCGCCGCCCTTCGGAACCTTCGCCTGCGCCTTCTTGCCCGGCGCGGGCGACCATGCGGGGCGCGTCTTGCGCGCCGAATCGACGACGACGAGAAAGCGGCCCGACCAAGGCGTGACTTGCCGATGCGCGCGCAGCACCCAAGGCGTGTCGCCGGTGGCGGCGCGCGCTTCATACTCGGCGTCGAGAATCCCGTGCTGATCGATGAAGACGTTCAGCGTCGCGGGAATCCGCACGCATCCCTTCGAGTGGCGAATGCCGAGCAGCGGTTCCAGATATTCCGGGTCCGTCGCGTGCATCTGAAAGCGCATCTGAGACACGCCGCCCTTGCCCCAGCCGCGCTCCGCGTCTGCCCAGCCGAAATCGTAGATGCGCATGTCGTGGCGGCCGTAGCCGCGAATGCCGTTGTCGTTCATCGTGCCTTCCGCGCGGAAATCCATGTTCGCGGGCGTGTGCTCGAACACGCCGAGCGGCGTCACGAAATGGTCGTACTGGCCGGGCAGGCCGGTCGCGACGGGCGATGCGCCGATCATCTGCCACGTGTTGTTCCGCGTCGTGCGGAAGTAGATGAATGCCGCCTGCACGTTCGGCGCGCGATCGACGAGCACGACGTATTCACGGGCCAGCTCGCCCAGATTGCGCGTATCGAGCATTTGTTGCAGGCGCTCGCCGTATGCGCGCTGCTCCGCTGCCGGCACCTTCAGGCGTCGCGTGACTTCGTGCGCGAACGTTGCGCGCAACGCGAGCGCGCGGCGCGTTACGTCCGCTGCTTCGGCTTCGGTCAGCGTCGGCAGCGGCGGGGCGGTTAGCACGCGGGGCGTTGCCGATTGTGCGCTCGACGCTTGCAAAGACGCGGATGCGCCGGATGCCTCCGACGCGCTCGACGCGCTCGATGCGCTCGAAGTGCCCGAAGTGCCTGAAGTGCCCGAAGTGCTCGAAGTGCTCGAAGTGCTCGATGCGCCGGATGCGTTCGACGCGCCCGATGGCGCGCGATGTGACTTCGTGGCGGGCGCGACCACTGCCGAAGCCGCGCTGGCCGACACGGATGCTTTGGTGGTAATCGTCGCAGCCAGTTCGGCGCTAACCGGTTGCGATACGAATATCGCGAAGCCCGCAAGCGATGTGCGTGCAACGACGCAAAGCATGCATGCGCATTGAAGGAGACGTGGCTGCGTAGTGTGAGGACGGTTCATCGAAGCTGCCCCCGGCGAATCCGAAAATGCCGGTCGGTCTAGCCGCGGCACACACCGGTTCCATTCGCCGCGAATGTCGAGGCTTTCTTTGCTTGGTTTGCGATTCCGATGCCGAAGTTCCGACTTTCATCGGTCGTGGGGGCGCGCCGCCGCTTGGGTGACGTGCGCTTCGTCATGCCCTTTCATTCTAGATAGCTGCGCCTGAGCCGCGTTGATCCGGATCGAATGCGCGCGTCGGGCGTCGCCGGAGTGTTTGCATTTCGCATTCGACACCCGGCAACAGCATGACGAGCCGGATCGTGCGCGTCTTCCCGTGACGGTTAGCGCGCACCGGTGCTTCGCGGCGGCGTGCGTCGCGCGGTGCGCTCGGAGCGTGTCGCGCCGCGCGATCGGCGTGGGTGGCGCGCTGCACGCCGGAACGCGTGACGCGCGGATGTCGAGCGAGGCAAGGCGGGACGCGCAATGATCCGGGCGGGGCGTGATCGTGGGCCGACCGTCCGGACGATTGCATGCGCGAGGCGACGGCCGGTGAATTCGACGTTCGGCAGCGCCGGCGCGGAATGATTCGGTATCCGGTGCAATCGGCGCGCGGCCGTCGCTGAGGCGAAGGCGCTCTAAGGCACGTTCCCGTGATCGAAAAAATCCGTCGAGGGGCTGGCCGCCAGAAGGGCCGATCGCTGCGTCATGCTCCTCGCGAATACGTCGAGTATTCACTTCGTCGCAATCCTTGTGCTCGGCCCTTCTGGCGGCCAGCGCAAGCCCGTTATTAGCGGGAACAGGCCCTAGGGCGCTTTCGTTGACGTTCCATGTGCAATGCGCTTGGCATCGCGGCTCGGGGCGCTCGTCGTGTCCGCGGCGTCGAGACAGGCATCGAGACAGGCATCGAAACAGGCATCGAAGCGCGGCACGCGGCATCAGATCGCTTGTTGGAACCGTTTTTGTCGGCGCGCACGACGATTAGACGAACGAAACGTGCCGATGAGCGCAGGCGCGGCGGAATTCGCGCGAGCGCGCATGCGAGTGCATTCGTCTCGCGATCGGCCGATGCGCGGCCTACACTGGATTCATCGAACTTTTCAGACGAGGTGTCGACATGGCGTTGACAGCAGCGCAGACCGGCGCGCGACCGATTGCGATGGTCGCCGTCGAGCAACGGCTTCCCGCGGAGCGGCGCATCATCGTCGACGAACTGGCGGGCGCGATCGCGCCGCTTGGCACGCGAGCGATCGTCTCGTTGATCGGCCCGCGCGGGGCGGCCTGGATGGCCGCGAAGTCGGACCGGAATTTCCCCGGCGTCTGGGGCGGCATCCTGTGCCGCAAGCGCTTCATCGACGAGAAGTTGCTCGAATCGGCCGGCGAGATCGATTCGTTCGTCAATCTCGGCGCGGGTTTCGACACGCGCGCGTATCGGCTCGCGCCGCTCGCGAGCGTGCCCGTGTGGGAAGTCGATCAACCGCGGAACATCGATGCGAAGCGGCGGCGCCTTCGCCGCCTGTTCGGCGAGGTGCCCGAGCACGTGACGCTCGTGCCGATCGATTTCGAGCGCGAGACGCTCGCCGCGGAGCTGGCCCGGCACGGCTATTCGAGCGGCAGGCGAAGCTTCTTCGTGTGGGAAGGCGTCACGCAATATCTGACCGAGGCGGGCGTGCGCAAGGTGCTGGATTTTCTCGCGACCGTCGCGCGCGGCAGCCGGCTTGCGTTGACCTACGTGCGCAAGGATTTCATCGACGGCCGGAATCTGTACGGCGACGAGAATCTCCATCGGCGCTACGTCGAGCAAGGCCGGCTCTGGCATTTCGGCCTCGATCCGCAGGACTTGCAGGGCTTTCTCGAACCCTATCGCTGGCGCGTCGTCGAGCATCCCGAACCTGCGGCGCTCGCGCGGCGCTACATCGAGCCGACCGGTCGGGCGCTCACCTGCATGCCGCTCGAACGGACGGCTTACGCGGAGAAGATCTAGGCGCGATCGAGCGGCCGATCGCCGATCGCCCGATAGGCCGATAGTCCGGCGCGCCGACGAATTCACGTCGCGCAGGGCCGCCTCGAGCGTGCGCTCGACGGCGGGTGCCCGGGGAATCCGGGCTCTTACCTCCACCATGCGGGCCGCCGGCGGCGTTCGCGCTGCTCGTCGGCGCGTTGCGCCGCGACGGGTAGCGCGGGCGGCCGGGCGATGACCGCGCGCAAGCGGTGCTACCGGGCGCGGACTGGCGCGGACTGGCGCGAACGGGCGCGCCGATTTTCCGTCGACTCGGCATAATGAAGCGTCGCTTTCGACGCCGAACCGGGGCCGCCGGCCGACGATGCGCACCCGCGCCCGTCGTCCGCGCCCGATCGCTCCGGTCGTTTTCTTCCATTCATCCGGAGCGCCTCTTGTACCCACCGATCGAACCCTACGCGCAAGGCTTGCTCGACACCGGCGACGGCCATCAAGTGTATTGGGAGCTGTGCGGCAATCCCGACGGCAAGCCGGCCGTCTTCCTGCACGGCGGGCCGGGCGGCGGCTGCCGCGCCGATCACCGCCGCCTTTTCGATCCCGCGCGCTACAGCGTGCTGCTGTTCGATCAGCGCGGCTGCGGCCGCTCGACGCCGCACGCGAGCCTCGAGAACAACACGACGTGGCATCTCGTCGACGACATCGAGCGGCTGCGCGAGATGGCGGGCGTCGAGCGCTGGCTCGTGTTCGGCGGCTCGTGGGGCAGCACGCTCGCGCTCGCGTACGCGCAAACGCATCCGTCTCGCGTGAGCGAGCTCGTCGTGCGCGGCATCTTCACGGTGCGCCGCGCGGAATTGCTGTGGTACTACCAGGAAGGCGCATCGTGGCTGTTTCCCGATCTTTGGGAGGCGTTCGTCGCACCCATTCCGCCGTCCGAGCGCTCGGACCTGATGGCCGCGTACCGCCGCCGGCTGACGGGCGACGACGAGGCGGCGAAGCACGAAGCCGCGCGCGCATGGAGCATCTGGGAAGGCCGGACGATCACGCTGCTGCCGAATCCCGTGCACGAAGCGCATTTCGGCGACGCGCATTACGCGCTAGCGTTCGCGCGCATCGAGAATCACTACTTCGTTCATCAAGGTTTCATGGAGGAAGGGCAGTTGCTGCGCGACGCGCATCGTCTCGCGGGCATTCCGGGCGCGATCGTCCAGGGGCGCTACGACGTCGCGACGCCCGCCCGCACCGCGTGGGAGCTCGCGAAGGCGTGGCCGCGCGCGTCGCTCGAGATCGTGCCCGACGCGGGACACGCATATGACGAGCCGGGCATCCTGCGCGCGCTGATCGCGGCGACCGATCGCTTCGCGCGCGAGCGTTGATTCGCGATCGGGCATCGCGTGCGACGCACGTCTCGCCGCATCGCGAAGCGGTGCGCGCGTGGCGCGCCGCTTCGAGCCTTTCTTCGAAATCTCCGCCAGTGTAAGCCGCAGAACAGAGATGCGTGAGCGCGCATGACGATACTCGAAGCGAGTTCAACGAAGTGCGGCGATTCGCCGAGGCTGTCGGCGAAGAGGGGGAGTCGTGAACGCAGGTTTCGTGCAGGACCGCATCAATCAGGCCGTCTGGCGCAGCCGCAGCGCGCTTCGCGGATACGGGCGCGCATCCGGCTGGACCGATCCCGGCGAGGCGGCGGCGTTCGCATGGATCGCCGAGCGCGTGCGCGACGAGCCGATCCTCGACGTCGGCGTGGGCGGCGGGCGCACCGTGCCGCTGCTGAAGTCGATCAGCGCCGACTACACGGCCGTCGACTACACGCCCGAGCTCGTCGAGATCTGCCGGCGCAATCATCCGGGCACGCGCGTGCACCGGATGGACGCGCGCGACATGTCGACGTTCGCCGACGAGAGCTTTTCGCTCGTCGTGTTCAGCTACAACGGCATCGACGCGGTCGATCACGATGGCCGGATGTCGATCCTGAAGGAGTTCGCGCGCGTGCTGCGGCCGGGCGGCTTCGCGCTGTTTTCGACGCACAATCTCGCGGGGCCGAGCTATCGGGAAGGGCCGTCGCGGCTCGTTCGTCTGCCGCGGCGCTCGGCGAATCCGCTCGCGCTCGCGATCGATGCGGCGCGGATCGCCTATTCGCTGCCGGTCGGCGCGTTCAACTATGTCCGGAATTCGCGTTTCAATCGAACGTTCGACGGCTATGCGATGCGCGTGTGCGCCGCGCACAAGTTCGGGATACTCATCATGTATACCGATTTCGACACGCAGCAGAGGCAGCTCGATGCCGCCGGCCTGAAGCTGCGCGCGGCGTTCGGCGGCTCGACCGGCAAGCCGTTGCGGCGCGAACAGGATCTCGGCGGCGAAGCGTGGTTTCACTTCGTCGCGAGCAAGCCGAGTGCGTAGCGTGGATGCGGTTGCATTGATGCGTCGCATGTGATTCGCTGCGTCGCGTTCAGTTTCGTTCAGTTTCGTTCAGTTTCGTTCTGTTGCGTTCAGTCGTTCGGTCACGCTCAGTCGCGCTTAGCCGAGCCGTGCCGTGCCGAGCCGTGCCGAGCCGAGCCGAGCCGAGCCGCGCCGTGCCGTGCCGTGCCGAGCCGCGCCGAGCCGTGCCGCGCCGTGCCACACCGAGCCACACCGAGCCGCACCGAGTTGCGCCGAGGCGAGCGCCGGTGGTATGCGCGCGGCTCGCCGGGCGTTCAGACAAACGCGTCCGCCAGCCGAAGTTTTTGCTCGGCGGGCTGCTGCGCGCCGCGAGCGTCGCCGCGCTCGCTCACGCGATCGTCTTGCAGCCTGAACACCGCGACCGCGCCGTGCAGCGCGCGCGCCTGCTCGGCGAGCGCGTGCGCCGCCGCCGACGCCTCCTCGACGAGCGCCGCGTTCTGCTGCGTCACGTTGTCCATTTGCGCGACGGCATGGTTGACCTGCTCGATGCCGACGCTCTGCTCGTTCGACGCCGACGCGATCTCGCTCACGATGTCCGTCACCTGCCGCACCGAGCCGACGATCTCGCCGATGATCCGCCCCGCGTCGCCGACGAGCGCGGAGCCCGCGCCGACGCGTTCGGCCGACTGCTCGATCAGCGCCTTGATTTCGCGGGCCGCCGTCGCGCTGCGCTGCGCGAGCGTGCGCACCTCGCCCGCGACGACCGCGAAGCCGCGCCCTTGCTCGCCCGCGCGCGCGGCTTCGACGGCCGCGTTCAGCGCGAGGATGTTGGTCTGGAACGCGATGCCGTCGATCACCGCGATGATCTCGGCGACCCGGCCCGAGCTGTCCGCGATCCCGCGCATCGTGTCGACGACTTGCCGCATCACGTCGCCGCCGCGCGTCGCGGTCGTCGACGCGCCTGCGGCCACCGCGCACGCATGCTGCGCATGCTCGGCGTTGCGGCGCACGGTCGACGTGAGCTCGTCCATGCTCGCCGCCGTTTCCTCGAGCGACGCCGCCTGTTCCTCGGTGCGCGACGACAGATCGAGATTGCCCGACGCGATCTGCGCGCTCGCGGTCGCGACGCCGTCGGCGCTGTGCCGCACGTCGTGGACGACGCGCGACAGGCTCGCCTGCATGTCCTTCAGCGCGGCGAGCAGCTCGGCGATCTCGTCGTCGCCGCGCGCGTCGATCGGCGTCGACAGATCGCCCGTCGCGACCCGGCGCACGCAGGCGAGCGCGCGCGCGAGCGGGCGCGTGACGGCGCCGCTGAACCAGACGCCGCCGGCGAGCGCGAGCGCGAACACGACGAGCGTCGCGACGATGCTGACCGTCGTCGCGTGCGCGGCGTTGCTCGCGGCTTCGGCCGATTCGCGCGCGCTGTCGGCGGCGATGTCCTGCGCGGCCTTTTCGAGGAGCGCGGCGGGCGCGCGATCGACGCCGGCCACGGCCTGGTCGCCCGCCGACGGATCGAAGCCCGACGCCTTGAATGCTTCGAATCCCTTACGATAGCCTCGCCCCATTTCCACGTGCGCCGACGCGAATTGCTCGATCAGCCTGCGGCTCTCGCCGTCGGGCAGCTTCGATTCGAGTTCGGCGGCGAGTGCGCCGACGGTTCGTTCGCGCTGCTGGAACGCGCTCCAGTACTTGTCGAGTTTCGCCGGGTCCTTGCCGCGCAGCAGCGTGTCCTTCCATTCCTGCACTTGCAGCTTGAACGCGACGAGCGTCGCGGACACCATCCGCTCGTTCGCGGCGTTTTGCTGGACCGTCGTGGCGTACGTGTCGAGCGAGCGGTTGAGCGCATGAATGCCGTAGAACGCGCCGGCGGATGTGACGACGAGGGCTGCCGCGAAGGCAAGCGGGATTTTGTGGCGGAGCTTCATCTGATTTCGGGCGTTGCTGGGTGAATGCCGTGTGGCCTGCGTCGATGGCTGGTTATCGGCGCGGGCCCGGGTTCCTTAAATCAGATGATTGAGCGCGACGGGCAGGCGAATCGCGGATGCCGGGATGCGATGGGATGCGTCGGGATGCTCGGGATGCGCGTGCGAGCGGGCGGGGCGCGCAGGCAATGCGGGCGCGTTGCGGCCGACGAATCGCGTGACGAAGCGAGAATCGCGACGAAAGGCGCGAGGACAACGCGCTGCGAATGCCGCAAGCTGAAAATCGCGAGACGCGAGACGCGAGACGCGAGACGCGAGACGCGAGACGCGAGACGCGAGACGCGAGATGCAAGTCGCAAGTCGCGAGATGCAAGTTGCAAACCGCAAACCGCAAACCGCAAACCGCAAACCGCAAACCGCAAACCGCAAACCGCAAACCGCAAACCGCAAACCGCAAACCGCAAACCGCAAACCG
>NZ_JPWT01000133.1:0-15371 GCF_000773065.1 Burkholderia sp. ABCPW 111
CCGTTGCCGGTCATCCGTTGCCGGTCATCCGTTGCCGGTCATCCGTTGCCGGTCATCCGTTGCCGGTCATCCGTTGCCGGTCATCCGTTGCCGGTCATCGCCAGCCCCGATCGACGCGCGGCGTCACGCACCGCTCCCACCCGCGACGCCGCCGCCGAATCGTCATGCGTTCAGGCGTGCCGCGCGCCGCCCGCGTGCGCCGCCGGCTTGCCGACCGTCTGCGCGAGGATCGGCAGTTCGTCTTCGTTCAGGCTGAGCGCGTCGGCGAGCAGCCGATGGTTGATCCAGCCGCGCACGACGCAGCCGAGTCCCGCCGACGCGCAATACAGCGCGACGTTCTGCGCGATGGCGCCCGCCGCCACCGCCGGGAACGCCTCGCGCAGCGGCTTGGGCATCGACAGCAGCCGCGACGTCCGCACGACGTACACGAGATCGAGCGGCGCGGCGCCGACGAAATCCTGGTAGCCGGTCAGGTTGCGCGCGTCGATCGAGCGCTTGAGCAGCAGCCGGTGCAGCGGCGCGTCGTAGCGATAGACGCCGTCCGGCAGCGCGACGTAAACGTCGATTTCGTTGAACGCATGCGCGGACGGCGCGGTGCGGCCGCCCGTTGCCGGGCGGTTGACGCCGTCGGCCGCCCACAGCAGCTCGCCGAGCGTCGTCGGCGCGAGCGCCGCGGACGAGAATTCGCGCGCGCTCGCCCGCAGCGACAGCGCGGCCATCAGCGGCAGGCCCGCGCCGAGATCGGGTTGCGGCAGGTCGATGATCGCGGGCGCCTGCGCTTCGGCAGGCGCGGGCAATGCTACGGCGATCGGTTGATAAGTCAGCAATTCGGGTTCGCTCATGTCCGTCTCCAAGACAGGGGAAAGCCGCGCCGCACCCGCGCGCGAGCGCGTCCGTTCGTCAACGATAGCGAGTGTGCCGGATGCCGAACTGATCCCGATCAAGCGTCGCGCGCCGGCGCGTGCGCGTCGCCACGTCGACGCCGACGCCGACGCCGACGTTGACGTTGATGTGCGTCAGAATGCGCGAAGGTCGCGCGTGCGACGCTGACCGTTCGCTTGAGCGCTCGCAGGACCGGGCACTTCACCGCATCTCGTTTCGTTTCGTGTCGTGCCGTTGCGCGCCGCGCTGCCGGAACGCCGTCGCGCGCCGGCCGCGCCGCGCGCGGGCGCCCTGCATATGAAAACGGAGGCCGATCGTGAACGCTGCCGAAATCTGCACCCGCGACGTCGCCGTGTGTCGCCGCACCGACACCGTGCTCGACGCCGCGCACCTGATGCGCGACCGCCATGTCGGGGACCTGATCGTCGTCGACGACGCGGGGCGCGCGCAAGAGCCGGTCGGCATGCTGACCGACCGCGACATCGTGCTGTCGCTGATCGCGAAGGAGATCGACCCCGCCGCGCTGTTCGTCGGCGAGATCATGTCCGCGCCGGCGACCGTCGTGCACGAGCAGGACAGCCTGTGGACGATCGCGCACCGGATGCGGCTGACGGGCGCGCGCCGGATGCCGGTCGTGAGCGCGGGCGGCGCGCTCGTCGGCATGGTGTCCGTGGACGACGTGCTGGCGTGCGCGGCGTCGTTGTTCGACGAGATCGCGTCGATCTCCCGGCGCCAGATTCACTTCGAGGAGAAGGCGCGGAGTTGACGCGCGCGCGGGGCGAAGGCGAGCGGGTGCGCTTCCGGCAGGCGATAGATATTCTCTGCGGCGAGATGCCGGAGAAAATTGTCGACCTCTCGGAATGCGCGACGAATTGCTCGTGCGGCGTCGGTAAGGAAGCCCCAAAAACCGCATGCGAGCACTTCGCAACCCCGTTTTCAACCGCCCGCCAGAACCTGCGATCAGCGTGACCCGGCTCTGGCCGGGTGCGACGTTCCGCGCGCCGTCATCGCCGCGGCTTCGCCAGCGAATGCGCGGAGCGGTTTCGCTGGAATGGCGTTGCGTCGCGGGCGCCGCGCGGCCAGTCTCGCCGCCGCATCGATCGCCTGCGCGCGAGCGCCGTTGCCGGTCGGTTTCGCGCTGCGTTCGCGCAACCGGTTCCATGTCCGCGGATTGCGGGCGATTCGCCGGAGATCGATGCGTGCCGTGTCGCGCGGTCGTGGTCGTATGTCCCGTCGCACCCTGCGCGGACGCCGTGCGCGGCGCGATCGCGCGCGCCGCCTTCACGCGATCGTTTCGTGCTCGCGGATGACGGAGGCATGTCTGCAATCGATCTCATCTGTTTCGCGCGATCGCCGCCGAGCGCCGCCGCCGGGCTTCGTTGCGGTGCTGCGGTCTTGCGAACGATGCACGATGCGTTGCCGCGGGCCGCATGCGAGCAACCGGTTTCATCCACGCGGAGCGAGGGGCGGACCCCCGCCCGACGCGGCCTGAATCAGGCAATCGCCGTCACGCCTTCGCGGCGCGCCGAAATCGGCGCGGCGGCCGCACTGCCGTCGCGAGCCGCATGCGCGCCATGCGATCCGGGTGGTGTTCGACGAGCGAAACACCGCGGTTTCGACCGATTCCGCCGCGCGCGATCGCAGGCATGCGTGCGCAACGCAACGCAACGCAACGCGCCGCGCCTGCGCCGCACGCTCGGCGAAATTTCATCGCCGCGCCCGCCGCGCGGCCGCCACGTCCTTGCGCACCTGCGCGAAGCGCGCAACTGCGTCCGTCACAGTCGGAAAGAAGTGATCCGCGCCGATCTTGTCGAAGAGCCCGTACGTGCGCAGCCGGTCCTTGACCGGCCCTTTCATCTCCGCGATGTACAGCGTGATGCGGCGCGCGGCGAGCTCGTCGCGCAGCGTCGCGAGCATGTCGGCGGCGGTGACGTCGACGTCGGTGATCGGCTCGGCCGCAATCACGACGCAGCGCACCGGCGCATCGGCATCGGCGATCGCGTCGCGCACGTGGTCGCGAAAGATCGTCGCGTTCGCATGAAACAGCGGCGCGTCCCAGCGGAACGCGACGAGACCGGGCGTGAGAGCCGCGTCCGGATGGCGCGACACGTCGTGAAAGCCGTGCATGCCTTCGACGCGGCCGAGCACCGCGTCGTACGGATGCCACGCGCGCCAGACGAACGACAGCAGCGAGAGCCCGACCGCGAGCAGGATGCCCGGCACCACGCCGAGCAGCACGACGCCCGCGAAGCACAGCAGCGACACCGCGCACTCGCCGCGCCGCACGCGGTAGAGCCGGACGATCGCGCGCACGTCGACGAGGCCGCTCGCCGAATAGACGACGACCGCCGACAGCGCCGCGAGCGGCACGCGGGCGAGCAGCAGCGGCGCGACGAGCAGCAGCGCGATGCAGCCGGCCGCGACGACGCTCGTCAGCTGCGTGCGCGCGCCGGCCGCGAGCGCGACGGGCGTGCGCGACGAACTGCTGCTGACCGCGCAGCCGCGCAGCGCGCCGGCGAGCAGGTTCGCCGCGCCGAGCGCGATCAGCTCCTGATTGCGGTCGGTCTCGCGGCCGTCGTCGGCGGCGAACACGCGCGACAGCACGCTGATGTCGGCAACGGACACCAGTGCGATCGCGAGCGCGCCGGCGACGAGCCGGCTCGCATCGGCGAGCGCGATCGACGGCAGGCCGGGCGGCGGCATGACGCCGGCAAGCGAGCCGACGAGGGCGACGTGCGCGTTTGCGACGTGCGCGTTCGCGACATGCAGATCCGGCGCGGCCCCTAGCCACGCGGCGGCCACTGACGCGGCGGCGACCGCGATCAGAATGCCGGGCCACGCGGGCGCGACGCGCCGCAGCAACACGATGGCGGCAAGACAGCCGCCGCCGAGCGCGAGCGATGCGATATCGATCCGGCTTTGCGCGACGGTGCCCGCGATGCTCGCCGCTTCGTCGACGAACGTGCCGCCGCAAGGCGCGGCGCCGAGCAGGCTCGGGAGCTGGCTCGCGATCAGCGTCAGCGCGAGCCCGTTCAGATAGCCGTATTGAATCGGCTTGGACAGCAGATCGGTGACGAAGCCGAGCTTCAGCAGCCCGGCGAGCACGCAGAAGCCGCCCGACATCAGCGCGAGCGCGGCCGACAGCGCGACCGCGTGCGCGGGATCGCCGTGCGCGAGCGGCGCGACCGCGCCGGCGATCAGCGCGGCGAGCGCGGAATCGGGGCCGAGCACGAGAATCCGGCTCGGCCCGAAGATCGCGTAGCCGACGAGCGCGGCGATCGTCGCATACAGGCCGGAGACGACGGGCAGGCCGGCCGCCTGCGCGTAGCTCATGCCGACCGGCACGAGGACGGCGGTCAGCGCGACGCCCGCGAACAGATCGCGCGCGAGCCACGCGCGCCGGTAAGTGCGCAGCGTCGCGACGCCGGGCAGCCAGCGGCGCCATGATTCGGTGCCGCCGCCGCGGTTGTCACTGCCACTGCCACCGCTACCGCCACCGCCACCGCCACCGCCATTACGGCGGCTATCGTCGCGACTTCCGCCACTTCCGTTACCGCCGCTGCTGCCACCGCTGTCGCCGCCGCCACTAGGATCGCTATCGCCGCGACTTCCGCCGCTTCCTCTATCGCCGCGGCCACCACGGCTTCCGCCGCTTCCGCCGCTTCCGCCGCTTCCGCCGCTTCCGCCGCTTCCGCCGCTTCCGCCGCTTCCGCCGCTTCCGCCGCGCCGCGCGGCGTCCCGTCCGCGCGCGGCGCGTTCCCGCTCGATCAAGACACGACGTCCGTCAGCGGACGCCGTGGCGCGTGCGCGACGACCGGGCCGCGTCCGACGCGCAGCAGCAACTGCGGATGCGCGTCGACGTGCAGCAGCGGCCGCAGCCGCTCGCGCAGCGTGTCGATTTCGATCGGCTGATTCAGATACGACGCGGTGAGCCCCGCGGCCGTCGCGACGAGCAGCACGCGCTCGAGCGCCTGGCCGGTCGCGACCCAGGCGTCGCGATCGTCGCTCGCCGTCGAGATGCCGACGATGAGCGGCGAGCCGTCGACGAGCTTGTGATGCATCGCCGCCATGCCGCCGCCGAGATCGAACGTGCGGACCACCGACGCGACGACGGGCGTCGCGAAGTCGAGCAGCGCGGGCACGCCGGCCGCGAACGCCGGCATCCCGTCGTCGCGGCGGCGCGGATGCACCCAGTTCGCGAGCTCGCGGCGAAAGCGCGGATCGGCGAACTGCAGGCGGTCGGCGTCGGCGATCATCTCGGCGATCTCGTCGCGCGCGCCGGGCGCGTCCACGCACGCGATCTCCGCGCCTTCGGCCTCGCCGGCGTCGACGAGCGCGCGCTGGACCTCGCACGACACCGCCTCGCTCGCGAACGGCGCGCGGGTCGTCACGCGCTCGACGATCGCGTCGAACAGCGGCACGAGACTTTCGTCGTGGTAGCCGTGGGGATCGAGCCGCACGAGCGCGATCACGTCCGGGTCCGACGTCGACGGGAACATGTCGATCGAGTAAGCGAACCCGAAGCGGCTCAACGCGACGCGCAAATTGAAGAGCGCCGCGCCGCAGCTGATGAGCAGCTCGCGATCGTACGGATCGACGACGGACAGCGCGCGCAGCCGGTCCGCGCACAGCATCACCGACGCGTCGCCGAGGATGAAGCGCCACGGCTGCGTGTTGTGGCTCGACGGCGCGAGGATCGCGTAGCGGATCGCGAGGCGCAGCTGGTCCTCGACGCTCGCCGACGGATCGAACGGGGGGATGTCGTCGTGCGTCGTCGTCTGGAGGGGGGATGTTTCCATGTTGCGGGTCTCCTGTCGGGAAGCGCGGGGCCGCGCGCGGGCGGGTACGACGCGCCGGAATTCGAGGGCGGGGCGGATCGCGTAGGACCGATTTCAGTCTATGGAGCGGCCGTCCGGCGGAGCTTGACCCAGATCAACGGGGGATGGGCGGCGGGTGGAGCGCGCACTCGGTCGTAGGGCTGGCGGACGCATGTCTTTCTGCCCGAATGGACGCCCGTTGTAACCGGAGCAAAGGTGCGTGCGTTTCTCATCGAGACCGATCTGTTTTAATTGAAGTGGTAAATATGGAAAGCACGCCTGCAATGCTTCATATGCGATTGAGGGATTAAATCGAACTTTGACGGGAAGTCAGGTATTTCGGGGGGCGTGGATTTGAATTGTGTGACGGTGAGTGAATTGCTTTGATGGATGGTAAATTGAATTCAAATCGATCCCGGAAGGCGAAATTGGTGACGGGCCCGCCGTTGTTCTTGTTATGGCGATTGCCGGGTTGGTGATTGCCATGATGTACGCGAGAGTCTGCGACGGAGGCGATGGAGTTTTCCCCGATACGACGCGACAAGAGATTAAATAAAAAATCGCGAGGTACGCGTATCGAAATAACAAGAATCCAAGAATTGACTTCGATGAAGATTTTTATATCCGAGCGATGTCGCGCAATGGAAGGTTCCATATAGGGTGCGACGGGCACCGGCACGTTATCGAGATGACCTGCAAAGGCTGGGTCGTGGATAACGTCGGCCCGCATGGCTGAGCTGTTGGGCGAGCGCTCGCGTCGCACCAGAGCCAGTCGGCGGGATGCGCTGTATCGCTGCGGCGCGCTTCGTCAGATCGTACGATCCGGTACGACGTATTGCCGGTATGAAATGGGCGGCCGCGGCAGCGCAATTGATCAGACCCAGGCGGTTCATCCGACAGTGGCGAGCGTTTCCGGCGCGGGGCCTTTTCGGCATCAACTCGTCGTCGCGGCATCAAGTGAGGCCGTATCGAGCGCGTCGAGCACCGGCCGCCAATATTCGGCCGACCGGATTGCTTGCAGCGGCACGTCGGTATCGAAGCCGATCGTGTGTGCGCGTTCGTCGGCGTCGAGCGGATCGGCGCTCGCGAGCTGCGTCGCGAGCACGGCCGCGCCCGCGTCCGAACGGTCGTTTTGCGCGGCGGCGCGCGCGTCGACGCGCCGTTCGAGACACGCGCGGCTCGCGCGGAAATCGAGAATGAAGACGGGCACGCCCATTTCGCGTGCGAGCGCGACGAAGCGCGCGCGGCGCGCCTGCGAGAGAAACGTCGCGTCGACGAGCGCCGTGTAGCCGGCGCGCAGCACGTCGCGCGCGAGCGCGCGCAGGCGCTCGTATTGCGCATCGATCTGTTGCGGCGTGTACGCGGCGGCGGGCAGCGGCCGCGCGTCGACCGCCGCGAACGGTCGCGCGCGCTTGCGCTCGCTGTCGCTCGACAGCCGGATCGCGCCGCATACGTCGGCGAGCGCGCGGCTCGCCACCGATTTGCCCGAGCCCGAATAGCCGTGGCACAGCAGCAGGCACGGGCGGCGCGCGCGGGCCTCGCTCGCGGCGACGTCGACGTACCTGCGCGCGCGCTCGATGTGCGCGGCGCGCGCCGCGGCGTCGCCGCCGCCGCGCATCGTCGCGACGAGCGCGCGCACGAGCGCCCGGTACGCGACGTACAGCGGCAGCGCGGCGAGGCCCGCGAAATCGCCCGTCTCGTCGAGCCAGCGGTTCAGCAGCCGGTGCGCGAGATCGGCGCGACCGTGCGCGTGCAGATCCATCAGCAGAAACGACAGGTCGTTGATCACGTCGATCCAGCGCAGCGCGTCGTCGAAATCGATGCAATCGAACATCAGCGCGTCGCGGCCGTGCTTCACGACGTTGTCGAGATGCAGGTCGCCGTGGCACGCGCGGACATAGCCGCTTGCGCGGCGTGCGTCGAGATGCGCGGCGAGCTCGTCGCAGCGGCGCACGCACCACGCGCGCAGCGGCGCGGGCAGCGCCGTGCCGAGTGCGCGCTCGAGCGGCGCGAACACGTCCGCGATCTGCCTGCGCAGCTCGCGCGCGCCGCCGTACTCGCGCCGCGGAACGTCGCGCGGCGCGTGCAGATGGTATGCGGCGATGCGCGTCGCGGCGGCGTCGATGTCCGCCGCGCCGAGCTCGCCGCGCGCGAGCAATCGGGAAAACAGCATCCGTTCGTCGAAGCGGCGCATCTTGACGACATGATCGACGGCGACGCCCGCGTCGAACAGGCGAAGGCCGCGCGCGCGGCGCACGATCGGGCCGGCCGCGAGATATATGGGCGCGGCGAGCGGGCGGTTCAGCGCGAGCTCGGCTTCGCACGCGCGGCGGCGCGCGGCCAGATCGCCGAAGTTCGCGAAGCCGAAGTCGAACGGCTTCAGGCGCTTGTACGCGAAGCGTCCGGCAAGGTAGACGACGGAGATGTGCGTTTCGATGCGCACGATGCGGCCGGCCGGATGCGGGTATGTCGACGCGCGGCGCAGCGTCGCGTCGATGTCGCGCGACAGGCGGCGGGCCGCACGCTCGCGCACGGCCCGCCGCTGCGGGCCGTTGCCGCGCATGGCGGCTGCGCGCGCGCGGCGCGGCATGTCGGCGGATTGCGCGAGCTTCGGTCGGCGCGCACGGCGCATCTCGTCACCTCCGGGGTTCGTGATCACGCGGGACGGGACGCAGCCGGCCGCGCGGTCGACGTGCCATGGAAACCGCCGCGCCGCGATTGCGCCCGTTGTCATTCGACCCGATTGCGGCGAGCGCCGGCTTGACGTGGGTCAAGCGCTCGCGCGCGCCGCCCGTGGCTTCAGACGCCGCTGCCTTCGCCGCCCGCCCCCGCCCCCGCCCCCGCCCCCGCCCCCGCCCCCGCCCCCGCCCCCGCGTCGCGCGCGAGATCCGTGCGCCGTATCGCGACGCTCTTCAGCTTCGCGCGCCATGCGCCAAACAGCAGCGCATTGATCTCTTCGAGCGAGTAATGCTTCGCGAGCGTCAGCGTGCTCTCGACCCCCGCGTCGACATAAGGCTGCAGCGCCGCGCGCATCGCGAGGCGCTCGCTCGGCGCGACGTCCGCATCGGTCGCGAAATAGTCGGGCAGCGCGACGCGATCGCCGCGCAGCGACCGGAACAGCCGGTGCGCGTGGTTCTCCGCGCGCATCCCCGCCGCGCCCGCGCGCACCGCCCGGTGCTCGATCCACGCGTGCGCCGGCTCGACGCCCGGCGAGCAGTTGTCCCCGAACGCGAGGCTCACGCCGACGGCGGGCGCGAACGACGTCAGATGGCTGTTGCGCAGCCCGTCGCGCTCGATCGCGTGGCGAACCGCGTGCGGCAGCGGCGGCCCCGCGTGCAGCGCGTCGAGGTGCGCGTGCCGGTCGCACAGCGGATACGCGCCGCGCTCGGCGGCGAGCTCGGCCGACGCCGCATACGCATGATTGCGCAGATCGGACGCGATGTAGCGCGCCATCTCGCGCGCGGCCGGCGAGTCGTAGCGCAGCCGCATCATCGCGAGCATGTCCGCGAGCCCCGTCACGCCGACGCCGATCCGTCGCTTTTGATACGACTCGCGCGCATGCGCGGCGAGCGGCCAGCGCGTGACGTCGAGCGCGTTGTCGAGAAAGCGCGCCTGGACGCGCACCGCCGCGTCGAATGCGGCGAAATCGAAGCGTGGCTCGCCGCCGACGCCGAACGGATTGCGCACGAACCGCGACAGATCGATCGCGCCGAGCATGCTGCTGCCGTACGGCGGCAGCGGCTGCGCGCCGCACGGGCTCGTCGCGTCGATCCGCTCGCGGCCGCGCAGCGGGCCGGCGGCGTCGATCGCGTCGACGAACACGAGCCCGGGCCCCGCGCCGTCGCGCGCCGCCGCGACGATCTCGCGCCACAGATGTCGCGCGGGCACGGTCGCGTATGTCCATGCGCCGTCGGCGGCGGGCAGCGCGCCGCTCGGCGCGCCCTGCGGCGGCGCCGGATGCCGCAGCGCCCACGGCAGATCCTGCTCGACCGCCAGCATGAACGCATCGGTGGCGGCCACCGCGAGATCGAGCGTCGCCCGGCACGCGCGCTCCCGCTTGTGCTCCCGCTTCGCGGCGGCGAACGCGAGCAGGTCCGGATGATCGCAGCGCAGCACCGCGAGCTGCGCGCGGCGGCGTCCGTCGCGCTCGCCCGCCTGCGCGCCGATGCGGTCGAACCGGTCGAGCGCCGCGCACACGCCGGGCGACGTCGACCGGTCGGTTTCGGGCCGCGCGCTCGCGGGCGGGATCTCCGAGAAGTCGTAGCCGATGTCGCCGCCCATCGCGAGCGTGAGGCGCGCCTCGTCGATCGCCTGGTCGAGGTCCGGATGAAAGCGCGTGAGCGCGGCGGGCGCGCGGATCGGATGAACGAAGCAGCTCGCCATCGTCTGATCCTGCGCGGCGCCCGCGCGCGCCATGATGCTGCCCGCGCCGAGCGCGCCGGTCAGCAGGTTGCGGTAGAAGCGCCGCGCGGCGCCCGGGCGTGTCGCGACCGGCTCCGCGAGCGCGAGCGCGCGAGCGACCCGCGCGAACGCCTGGGAGCGCGAGTTCTCGCCCGGCAGCGCATAGCGGTCGGCGAATACGGCGTCGCAGATCGGTTGGTCGTCCATGACGCCGATCATGCGGACGAACGAATCCGTGTGGCGAGCGGCGCGCGTGCGTTTGTTGATCGTCCGCAAGCGGCGTGTGCGCGGGCCGGGCTGGGCGGCCCGATGCGCGGCGCGATGCTCGATTCAATGCGCGGCGCGGCGCGCGTGGTCCGAGTCCGGCGTTTCGGCGCGCGTCCAGAACGCCTCCAGCGCCGGATAGATCGATCGCTGCCAGCGCGGACCGAGGAAGAGATCGTAGTGATCGCAGTCCGGCTCGGTGATCCGCTCGCGCGCGGCGTCGGGCGGCGCGTTGCACAGCCGCTGCGCGGCGTGCGTCTGGCCGGCGCCGGAGATGTCGTCGCGGCCGCCTTCGATCGTGCAGAGCGCGGTGCGCGTGAGCCGCTCCGGCGCGACGCGGCGGCGGCCGATCGACCAGCGGCCCTCCGCGAGCAGGCATTCGTGAAAGATCACGCGGATCGTGTCGAGGAAATAGCGCTCCGTCATGTCGAGCACCGCGCCGTATTCGTTCATCTCGCGCAGGCAGCGCGCGGCGCCCGCGAAGTCGCCCGTCATCCACGCGGCCCAAAGGCGGCTTTCGAGCGACACGCGCCGCTGCGGGTGCGCGACGACGATCGCCGCGTGCTGAACGAAGCCGGGATAGACGCGCCGCCCCGCGCCCGCGTACGGCGGCGGCACGACGTCGATCGCCGCGCGGCGGAACCAGTCGAGGTCGTGCTCGAGGGCGAAGCGATCGACGAGCGTCGGGCTCGTGCGCGTGTCGATCGGGCCGCCGAGCAGCGCGACGCTCGCGACGTGGACGCCGCGCGCGGCAAGCAGCGCGGCCGCCGCGAGCGCGGGCACTGTCGCCTGGCAGACCGCCATCACGTGCAGCCCGTTCGCGTTCGCGCCGGCGATGAAGCGTTCGAGCGTGAGCACGTAGTCGTCCAGGCCGAACGCGCCCGCCTCGGGCGGGACGTCGCGCGCGTTGCGCCAGTCGGTCACGTAGACGTCGCGCGTCGCGAGCAGCGTTTCGACGGTCTCGCGCAGCATCACCGCGTGGTGCCCGGCGAGAGGCGTGCACAGAAACACCGCGGGGCGCGCGGCGGCTGCGCCCTGGAGCCGGCGGGAAAACTTGCGCAGCGCGCAGAACGGTGTGTCGCCGACGATGCGCTCGTCGATCGGGACGACCGCGCCGCCGCTCGCGACCGCCGCGATCGCGAACGGCGGCGGCACCGGCACGGCGTCGGCCGCGCGCGCCATCGGGCCCCATGTCGGCCAGCCGGCCGGGCGCGAGTTGGTGTCCGCGCGCTGCGCGGCGCCCGCCCAGGGCTGGCATGCCCGGACGAATTCACGTTGCGCTTCAAGCCACGCGTAGAGCATCGAATCTCCTTACTGGCGGCGCGGGATCGGGCGCCGCGGCCGCGTCGCGCGCAGGCCGCGGGTGGCGGCATGCGCGCGACGGCGAGGGCGGCGCTTGCGGCGGGCGGGGCGCTTGCGGCGCCGAAGCGCCCGCTGTCGCGAGGCGACATCGGCGATGGCGGCCAAGCGCCGCGCGCCTGCCGCCGCGCGCCGGATTTGCTGCGCATCGGATGGGGAAAGAATAGGCCGGCGGGCGCCGCATGACCAGATTAAAAGCCGGGCTCGCGGGGTTTTTGACGATCGTCAAGCAGGCGGCGGATGACGTTCGCCGCGGCGCGCGGCGGCTGGCTGTGACGCGCCGTTGCGGCCTCGGCTCGGCGGAACGCGGCGGGGACCGGCGTCGCGCTTCGCCTCGCGTTCAGGCGGTCGCGGCGCTGCGAACGGCCGCGCGGCGATACGGCGCGGCGGCGCCGCCGCGCCGCGGACGGCAAGCGGCGGCGGGCTGCACCGCGCACATGCGGCGCGACACGTTGCGGCGGACGCGGCGCGGTGGCATCGTGGCGGGAACGCGCTGCGGTGCGGCGCGTAGCCGCCGCATCGGCGAGCGCCGATTGACTCAAGTCAACGCCGGCGGGCCGGCTCGGCATACGCTTGCGCAGCAATCGGCCGAAGGCCGCGCCGAGCCGCCGCGTCCGAAAAACGGAAACGGATCGGCGTCCGGCGTTCCGGCGCGCCCGTTCGCCGGGCGCGGCGCATGCGGCGCGCGCGACAGGGGCGGCGCATGCGCCGCGAACCTGTCGCGCGCACGAAACACGCGCACGAGCGGCTAGCAACCAGCCCGCCTCGTCCGCCCATCGGTGCGGACCCGATGCGGCAACGCAATACGCGGAGGATCGGATGGCAGCGTTCGACGAGCATCAACTCCAGGTTCTAAGCGATCTGCTGCATGCGTGCAGGCAGGTGCTCCAGGCCGACGTGCGCGCATGCGAGCGGCAGCGCGCCGACGAACCGTACGCGAACCTCGCGGGCACGGCGCCCGACGAAGGCGACGAGGCGAACGCGAATCTGTTCGTCGACGTCGACCATGCGCTGATCGGCATGAAACTCGCCGAGCTGCGCGCCGTCGACGCCGCGCTCGAGCGGCTCGCGCGGGGCGGCTACGGCTACTGCGCGGACTGCAGGCAGCCGATCGAATACGAGCGCCTGCTCGCGCGTCCGACCGCGTCGCGTTGCGCGCCGTGCCAGCACGCGCACGAGCGGCGGTTCGCGACGCTGCCGAGGTCGTCGCTGTGAGCGGCGGGGCCCGGCCGCCCGCCGCATTCGCCGCGCGCGTCTGCTCGACGGGAGGCGCCGATGCGTGAATTCGACTATCTGCTCGTCGGCGGCGGCATCGCGAGCGTCACCGCCGCGCGGTCGCTGCGCGGCGAGGACGCTTCGGCGAGTATCGCGATCCTGTGCGGCGAACCCGTGCTGCCGTATCAGCGCCCGCCGCTCAGCCAGGAATTCCTGATGGGCACCGCGCAGGCCGCGAGCATCGCGCTGCACGACGCGGCGTTCTACGCGTCGCAGCGCATCGACGTCGTGCTCGGCGCGAGCGCCGAGCATCTCGATCTCGCGAAGCGGGTCGTGCGTGCGTCGAACGGCGCGGCGTACCGCTATCGCAAGCTGCTGATCGCGACGGGCGCGAGCGCGAAGGTGCCCGCGCTGCCGGGCATCGAGCTCGACGGCGTGCACGTGCTGCACACGATCGCGCAGGCGCAGACACTGAAGGACGCAGCCGCGCACGCGCGTCGCGCGACCGTGCTCGGCGGCGGCTTCCTCGGCGTCGAGATCGCCGCGACGCTGCAGGCGCTCGGCCTGCAGGTGACGCTCGTCGAGCATGCGCCGGAGCTGATGCCGCCGCTGCGCGCGCCGGCGCTCGCGCGCCATTTCGAGGCGCTGTGCACGGCGCGCGGCATCGACGTGCTGACGAGCCGCGAGGTGCGCCGCGTGCTCGGCGCGCAGCGCGTCGAGGCGGTCGAGACGAGCGACGGCGAGACGCGGCCGTGCGACCTGTTCGTCGCGGCGGTCGGCGTCGCGCCGAACTGCGGCTGGCTCGAAGGCAGCGGCCTCGCGCTCGGCAACGGGATCGAAGTCGACGCGTTCCTGCAGACGGCCGATCCGAACGTGTTCGCGGCGGGCGACGCCGCGCACTTCGACGATCCGATCTTCGGCGTGCGGCGGCGGATCGAGCATTGGGACAACGCGGTGCGGCAGGGCAAGATCGCGGCGCGCAACATGCTCGGCCACCGGCTGCCGTATCGCGACATATCGATCTTTTACGGCAGCGTGTTCGGGCTGTCGTACAACCTGGTCGGCTATCCGGTCGGCGCGACGGAGACGATAGAGCGCGGCGCGTTCGACGATCGCTCGTACGCGCTGCTCTATCTCGCCGACGACGTGCTGCGCGCCGCGTTCACGATCGACCGGCCGGCCGTGGAGATCGCCGCGCTGAGCGACGCGATCAGGCTGCACGTGAACGTCGCCGCGCAGCGGGCGACATTGAGCGATCCGAACTTTTCGCTCGACAAGCTGCCGGTGCAGACGATGCTGATCCTGCAGGGCGGCGGCGCGCTCGGCGCGTTCGAATGCGGCGCGATCAAGGCGCTCGAGCAGCACGGCGTGCGGCCCGACGTGATCTCCGCGGTGTCGATCGGCGCGTTCAACGGCGCGATCGTCGCGAGCCATCCGACGGGCGCGGCGAAGGCGCTCGAAGCGTTCTGGCGCGAGCTGTCGATCGCGCTGCCGTCGCCGTACGGCTCGCAGTGGCATGAGGCGTGGCTGTCCACTTACGTGCTGTGGTTCGGCGTGCCGAATTTCCTGAAGCCGCAATGGTCTCGGCTCGGCTTCGACCTCGACCGGCTGCGCGCGAAATGGACGAGCTTCTTCGACGCATCGCCGATCGAGAAGCTGATCACGCGCTACGTCGATTTCGATTCGCTCTGCGTGAGCCCGACGCGGCTGCTGATCAGCGCGGTCGACGTCGAGACGGGCGAGCCGCGCATCTTCGACAGCTACGTCGATCGCCTGAGCCCCGCGCATCTGCTCGCGAGCGGCAGCCTGCCGCCCGGGATGCCGTGGACCGTCGTCGACGGCCGGCCGTACTGGGACGGCGGCGTCGTCAGCAATTCGCCGCTCGATCTGGTGATCGAGCGGTGCGGGCAGATCGGCGGGCGCGTATTCATCGTCGATCTGTTCTCGGGCACGAAGACGCTGCCGACGAACGTCGTCGAAGTGATGCTGCGCCGCGAGGAAATCGCCTACATGGACCGCGTGCGCAACGATCTGCGCTTCGAGGAATACGCGAGCGATTTCGGCGATCTCGTCGACGGCATCCTCGCGCACGTCGACGCGCAGAGCGCGAACGAGATCCGTCAGCAGCCGCTGTACATCCGGCTGATGGGCAACCGCGGGGCGCTCGACATTGCGCGGATCACGCTGAATCGGGACGGGCGGCTGTCGTTCATCGAGGACTACGATTTTTCGTCGGACGCGGTCGCGCAATTGCAGAAGCAGGGCTACGACGCGGCGCTCGTCGCGCTCGCGAACGGCCGCGCGAATCATCGGCGCAGGCGTCGCGGCACGTGACGCGCGACGTGTGACGTGTGACGTGTGACGTGTGACGTGTGACGTGTGACGTGTGACGTGTGACGTGTGACGTGTGACGTGTGACGTGTGACGTGTGAC
>NZ_JPWT01000134.1:0-15077 GCF_000773065.1 Burkholderia sp. ABCPW 111
GGCGGTTGGCGGTTGGCGGTTGGCGGTTGGCGGTTGGCGGTTGGCGGTTGGCGGTCGGCGGTCGGCGGTCGGCGGTCGGCGGTCGGCGGTCGGCGGTCGGGTCGGCGGTCGGGTCGGCGGTCGGCGGTCGGCAATCGCCAGTCGCCAGTCGCCAGTCGCCAGTCGCCAGTCGCCAGTCGCGCAAGCATAAAAAAACCCGCAGCCTTCGCCGCGGGTTTTCTTCATCCGGCCGCCGAACCACCGTCACTCGGTGCGGCGGCCCGCCAGCCCGCCGGGATCAAACCACCCCGGCGCCATGCGCCTGCAGATCGGCGTGATAGCTCGAGCGCACCATCGCGCCGACGGCCGCGTGCGTGAAGCCCATCTTGTACGCCTCTTCCTCGTACATCTTGAACGTGTCCGGATGCACGTACTCGCGCACCGGCAGGTGGTGATCGGACGGCTGCAGGTACTGGCCGATCGTCAGCATGTCGACGTCGTGCGCGCGCAGGTCGCGCATCACCTGCAGGATCTCGTCGGCCGTCTCGCCGAGGCCGACCATCAGGCCCGACTTCGTCGCGACGTCCGGATGCAGCGCCTTGAAATCCTTCAGGAGCTTCAGCGAATGCGCATAGTCCGAGCCGGGGCGCGCTTCCTTGTACAGACGCGGCACCGTTTCGAGGTTGTGGTTCATCACGTCGGGCGGCGCGGCGTTCAGGATCGCGAGCGCGCGGTCGAGGCGGCCGCGGAAGTCCGGCGTCAGGATTTCGATGCGCGTTTGCGGCGACTGCTCGCGCACCTCGCGGATGCACTCGACGAAGTGGCCCGCGCCGCCGTCGCGCAGGTCGTCGCGGTCGACGCTCGTGATCACGACGTACTTGAGCTTGAGCGCGGCGATCGTGCGCGCGAGGTTCTTCGGCTCGTCGGCGTCGAGCGGATCGGGCCGGCCGTGGCCGACGTCGCAGAACGGGCAGCGGCGCGTGCACTTGTCGCCCATGATCATGAACGTCGCGGTGCCCTTGCCGAAGCACTCGCCGATGTTCGGGCAGCTCGCTTCCTCGCACACGGTATGCAGGTTGTGCTCGCGCAGGATCGTCTTGATCTCGGAAAAGCGCGAGCTGCCGGTAGCCGCCTTCACGCGAATCCAGTCGGGCTTCTTGAGCTTCTCGATCGGGACGATCTTGATCGGAATGCGCGCGGTCTTCGCCTGCGCCTTCTGCTTGGCGGTCGGATCGTATGCGGATGCGGATGCGGCCGGTTCGGCGGGTGCGGGAGTAGCGGTAAGGTCAGTCATTCGATTGTTCCAGTGCCTGCTGCGGCGATGCGGCGGCCGCGGTTGCGCCGTCGAGGTTGGCGATCAGACGGCGCACGAGCGTCCGTGAGACTTCGTGCCAGTCGGCGGTCGCGCCGAGGCTTGCCATGTCGACCGTTTCGAGCCCCGCGTAGCCGCACGGGTTGATCGCGAGAAACGGGCGCAGATCCATCTTCACGTTCACGCTCAGCCCGTGATAGCTGCAGCCGTTGCGAATCTTGAGGCCGAGCGCAGCGATCTTCGCGCCCCGATGCGGCCCCGATTCCACGTAGATCCCGGGCGCGCCGGCCCTGCGGACCGACGCGAGATTATACGCCGCGAGCGTCTCGATCACGGCCTCCTCGATCCGCGTGACGAGGGTGCGCACCATCAGCTTGCGCCGCCTCAAGTCGACGAGCAGATAAGCGACGATTTGCCCCGGGCCGTGGTAGGTGATCTGTCCGCCGCGGTCGACCTTCACGAGCGGCACGCCGCTGTCGGCGACGAGCAGGTGCGCGGGGTTGCCGGCCTGGCCGAGCGTGTAGACGGGCGGATGCTCGACCACCCAGATTTCGTCGTCGGTGTCCGGCGTGCGCGCGTCGGTGAACGAGCGCATCGCGTCGAAGCACGCTTCGTACGGCGTCTCGCCGAGCCAGCGGACCGTGACGGGCAGCGCGGACGATGGGCGGGCGCAGGCAGACGCGGCGGCGTCGGGCGCGGGGGGGGCGTCGGAGGCGGGAGGCACGATGGAAACCGGCGAGGCTGACATGGGCGGTAGTTTACCGAAAACCCATGCCCCTCGCCGGTGCCCGATTGAGACCGGCCGCGCGGCGGCGCGCGCCGGGCGGAGAATGCTCAGACCGTGCGCCACCCGTCGCGAAAGAGCGCGGCGAACCGCGCCGCGAGCCGCAACAGGCCGGACACGGCTGCCTGCTGCGGCGGCACGGCGATCGAGAACGACACGCACGCGCTCGCCGCGCCGTCGGCGCTCAGCCACAGGCGCTCGCCGCGCCGCAGCTTCAGCGTCTCGCCCGGAGACAGGAAATAATCGGCGATGTCGTTGCTGCGCGTCGCCCACACGGGCGCGCCGCGCACCGCAAGCCGCGTGCTGCGCGCGACCTTCATCGACACCGTTTCGCCGGGCTGGATCTCGAACGTGATGCTTGAAGAAATCTCTCTCATGACAGCCTCCGCCAAAAATGCTCCAGTGGCTACAATCGTAGTGTGCATAAGGCTTTGCACAAAACGATCGATTTTCACGTGCTTGTGAGAAAAACTAACCGATGAGCGTCCGTCAACTGCCGATGCTGAACGCGCTGCGCGTGTTCGAAGCCGCCGCGCGGCACGAGAGCTTCTCGCGCGCGGCCGACGAGCTGTCCGTCACGCACGGCGCGGTCAGCCACCAGATGCGCGCGCTCGAAGCGGAGCTCGGCGTGCCATTGTTCGCGCGGCACGGCAAGCGGCTCACGCTGACGGACGCGGGCGGCCGCTACGCGCAGCAGGTGCGCGCCGCGCTGACGCTCCTCGCCGACGCGACCCGCGACATCCGCGCGACCGACCGCGACAAGCGGCTCATCGTGTCGACGCTGCCGTCGTTCGCCGCGCGCTGGATCACGCCGCGGATCGGCCCGTTCATCGAGCGGCATCCGGAAATCGATCTCGAATTGCGGGCGAGCGATGCGCTTGTCGACTTCGCGCGCGACGACGTCGACGTCGCGATCCGCTTCGGCTACGGCGTCTATCCGGGGCTGTACGTCGAGCCGCTCCTCGACGAGACGTTTTTTCCCGTCTGCGCGCCGGCGCTCAACGGCGGCGTGCTGCCCGAGACGCCCGCCGATCTCGTGCGCTACCCGCTGCTGCGCTCGGACGACGAGCTGTGGCGGCCGTGGTTCGACGCGGCGGGCCTCGACACGCTGACGGAGCCGAAGCGCGGCGTGCTGTATCAGGATTCGTCGAATCTGCTGCAAGCGGCGATCGACGGCCAGGGCATCGCGCTCGTGCGGCGCTCGCTCGCGGTGCCGGAGGTGGCGGCGGGAAGGATCGTGCGGCTGTTCGACATCGCGGGGCCGAGCCCGTGGCACTACTTCTTCGTGTGCCCGCCGTCGCTCGCGCAAACGCCGCGCGTGCAGGCGTTCCGGACGTGGCTGCTGGAGGAAATCGCGCGCTTCAAGGTGCTGTGCGCGACGCAGGAGGCGCAGCACGCGGCGGCCTACGCGGCCGCGCGTGCGCAAAGAAGGGAAAGGGACTAGCGGCCGGCCGTCACAGGACGACCTTCACCATCGGGTGGCCCGTCAGCGCGCGGTAGATGTTGTCGAGCTGCTCCTGGCTCGTCGCGCGCACGGTGATCGTGAGGCCCGTGTAGTTGCCGCCGCTCGACGCGCGCTCCTCGATCTTCTCGAGATCGATCTCGTTGTCGTGGACGCTCACGACCTTGAAGATCGTGTCCTTGAATTCCGGATGCGCGCGGCCCATCACCTTGATCGGGAAGTCGCACGGAAATTCGAGCAGCGTTTCCTTGGGCGTCGCGATTTCGCCCGTCAGCTCGACGGTCTTGTTCGGTTCGGTCATGTCGTTCTCCACGCGTCGGCGGCGGCCCGCTCAGACGCTTTCCATCTCGCGCGCCTTCGCGCGCTGGTACGCGGCGTACAGCGCCTCGAACACCGGCCCCGGCCGGCCGCCCTGCACGGGCAGATCGTCGAGCAGGGTCACGGGCAGGATTTCCTTCGTCGCCGACGTGAGCAGGATCTCGTCGGCCGCGCGCAGCTCCGCCTCGTTGATGTCGCGCGCGACGAAGCGTATCCCGCATTCGTCGGCGAGCTCCTCGACGAGCGAGTAGCGAATCCCTTCGAGGATCTTGTTGCTGCGCGGCGGCGCGATCAGCTCGCCGTTCTTCACGATCCACACGTTCGACGACGAGCCTTCCGTCACGTTGCCGTCGCGCAGCTGGATCGTCTCGATCGCGTCGTGCTCCGCCGCGTGCTGCGCCATCAGCACGTTGCCGAGCAGCGACACCGATTTGATGTCGCAATGCAGCCACCGGCGGTCCTCGGCCGTCACGCAGCGCACGCCCTGCGCGCGCTGCGCGTCGGTCGGCAGCGCGAGCGGGCTCACCATCGCGAACACCGTCGGCACCGCGTTCGCCGGAAACGCGTGGCCGCGCTTCGCGACGCCGCGCGTCACCTGAATGTAGACGATCGCGTGCTGGCCGTCGCCGAGCGCCGCCGCGTTCGCGTCGACGAGCTGCGCGACGAGCGCGCGCCAGCCCGCCTCGTCGTGCGGATCGGCGATGCCGATCTTCTTCAGGCTGCGCGCGAGCCGCGCGAGATGCTGCGCGATCCGGAACGGCGCGCGGCGCGCGCCGTCCGCGTAGATCGGCACGACTTCGTACACGCCGTCGCCGAAGATGAAGCCGCGGTCGAGCACCGGCACGCGCGCTTCGGCGAGCGGCACCAGCGCTTCCTGCGATGCGATGCTCAGATAGACGATCGGTTCGATGTCGGCTTGACTCATGACGTTCAACGGCGGTGGAAATCGTGACGGGCAGGGTTGCCTGCGGGCCGGGTTCGCCCCGGCCCGCAGGCATGCGGACAGCTTACTTCTTTTTGCTGAACATCAGCAGGATCGAATCCCAGATGCGGCCGAAGAGGCCCGCTTCCGGCACCGGCTGCAGCGCGACGACCGGGAATTCCGCGACCGTCTTGCCGTCGGCGACGAGCTTCACCGAGCCGACCGCCTGGCCGTCCGCGAGCGGCGCGATGAGCGGCGCGTTCAGCGCGACTTCCGGCTTCACCTTGTCCGCCAGGCCGCGCGGCACGGTGATGAACTGATCCTTCTTCACGCCGACCTGCACGTTGTTGCTCTTGCCCTTGTAGACGCGCGGCGTGTCGATCGGCTGGCCGGCCTTGTACAGGCGCACCGAATCGAACGCGGTGTAGCCGTAGTTCAGCATCTTCATGCTGTCCTGCACGCGGTCGCTTTCCTTCGTCTCGCCCATCATCACGGTGACGAGGCGGCGCGTCGCGTCGGCCGCGCCCGGCAGCGAGCGCTTCGCCGACGCGATCAGGCAGTAGCCCGCCGCCTGCGTGTGGCCGGTCTTCAGGCCGTCGACGGTCGGATCGAGCCACAGCAGGCGGTTGCGGTTCGGCTGCTTGATGTTGTTGTACGCGAATTCCTTCACCGAGAAGATGCTGTAGTAGTCGGGATAATCGCGGATCAGGTGCGTCGACAGCTTCGCGAGGTCGCCCGCCGTCGTGTAGTGGTTCGGGTCGGGCATCCCGTTCACGTCGGCGAAGTGCGTGTTCGCCATCCCGAGGCGCTGCGCCTCGGCGTTCATCATGTTGACGAACTGCGCCTCGCTGCCGCCGACGAGCTCGGCGAGCGCGATCGCGGCGTCGTTGCCCGACTGGATGATCATCCCGTAGACGAGGTCGTGCACGCTGACGGGCTTGTTCGCCTCGATGAACATCCGCGACTCGTCGCGGCCGACGCGGCGCACCGCCTCGCTCGGCGTGACGATCTGCTCCATCGTGATCTTCTTCGCGTCGAGCGCCTCGAACACGAGGTACGCCGTCATCAGCTTGGTGAGCGACGCCGGCTCGACGCGCTCGTCGGCGTTGCCCGATGCGAGCACCTGATTGCTCGACGCGTCGACGAGCACCCACGAGCGCGCGTTCACGCCGGGCGGCGGCACCGCGCCCGGCACGTACGTGGCGGGCGCGCCCGTCGGCGCGGCGGCGGGCGCGGCGGCCGCGTGCTTCGCCTTCGCGGCGGGCTTGGCCTGCGCGACGGCGATCGTCGACACGAGCGCGGCGGGCAGCACGACGCCGAGCGCGACGTTACGCGCGGCGACGGCAATGGCGGTGGAGGAAGCGAGTGACGTGAGGCCGAGGGAAGACAGACGCATATCGATTCAGGCTGATGGCAGAAATGTGCAGCGCGCACGGGGCGCGCGGTTGAAAGGCCGGGCGGCGGCGTTCCTGCGGCATTTCTGGGAAGGAAGGCTCGCGAAACGCGCCGATTGGACAGGCGGCGGCGCAATCGGTTCGCAGAGCGAAAAGCGGCGCGGCGGCCTGCACGGCGCATCGGACGTCCGTGCGGACGGGCCGACGCAAATCCCGGCCATTATACGGAACTTCGCCGCGGCGCTTTTCGGGATTGGGGAGCTTGCCGCGCGGCGAGCGGTGTGATGCGGTTGCGCCGGGCCGGCCTATCGGGCGAGCGCCGGCCGGCTGACGGGCGATCGCCGCCGGCGCGAGCGACGATCGCGGCGCGCGTCAGCGTCAGCGTCAGCGCCACGCGCCGACGACGACGCGCTTCAGGATATGCAGCTTGCGATGGAAGAAATGCTCGGCGCCCGGAATCACGACGACGGGCAGCTCCTGCGGCCGCGCCCAATCATAGACCGACGCGATCGGCACCGTGTCGTCGTTCTCGCCGTGGATCACGATCGTATCCTCCGGCACGTCGGCGACCTGCCAACGGCTCGCCGCCGTGCCGACGAACACCATCCGCTCGATCGCCTGTCCGGCGTCGCGCAGCCGCTTGCCGACGTGCGACAGCACGAACGTGCCGAACGAGAAGCCCGCGAGCACGATCGGCAGATCCGCGTGCCCGGGCAGCGCGCGCATGTGCGCGAGCACCGCGAGCAGATCGTCGACTTCGCCGACGCCGTCGTCGTGCTCGCCTTGCGTCGCGCCGACGCCGCGAAAATTCGAGCGGATCACCGCGTAGTTCAACTGGACGAAGATGCGCGCGAGCGTCTGCGCGACCTTGTTGTCCATCGTGCCGCCGAAGAGCGGATGCGGATGCGCGACGAGCGCGATCCCGCGGGGCGCGGCCGAGCCGTCGCGCACGGCGTCGGGCAGGTCGATCGCGATCTCGATGTGGCCGACGGGGCCGGCAATCAGGGATTTCTGGGTGTAGGCGTTCATGCTGCTGCGTGCGGGGCGATTCGAAAAAACGGGGCTCAGATTCTCAGGCGCTCGACGACCTGGCCGTCGCGCAGATGCGATTCGACGATCTCGTCGATGTCGTTCTTGTCGACGTACGTGTACCAGGTGCCCTCCGGATAGACGACGATGACGGGGCCTTCCTCGCAGCGGTCGAGGCAGCCCGCCTTGTTGACGCGCACCTTGCCCGCGCCCGCGAGGCCGAGCTCCTTGACGCGCTTCTTCGCGTACTCCTGCATGTCCTGCGCGCCGCAGTTCGCGCAGCTCGGGCGCTCGGCGCCCTTTTCGCGCTGGTTCAGGCAGAAGAAGACGTGGTGTTGGTAGTAGGGTTCCATGATGTGGCTCATTGCGTGCGGGCGCCGCGTGAGCGACCGGCGTTATCGGACAGAAGCGATCGGACGGATTCGGCAGGCGAGTCGTGGCCGATTATAGCGACCGGCGCCGTTTGCCGCTGACGCCGCGCGCGGCGCGCGACGCGCGCCTCGCGAGCCACGCGCGTTCCGCGCGGCCGGCGAGCCAGACGAGCGCCGCATAGGGCCAAATCCACGCGAGCCAGCGCGCGATGCTGTTGAAGTGCACGTAGCGGCCCTGCTGCCAGCCGGACAGCGCGAAATCGAAGAACGGATTGACGGGCAGCACGTTGACGAGCGCGAGCGCGACGGCGAGCGCCGCCGCGGCGAGCGACGCGCGCCACGCGCCCGGCAGCCGCAGCGCGACGAGCGCGGCGGCGAGCCCCGCCGCGATGCCGCGCAGCGCGCCGGGGCTCGCCCAGTCGAACACGAGGCCCGTGTGCGACTGCATGAAGGTCGCGGCCGCCTTCAGCGCGAGCGCGAACGCGGTGAAGCCGACGACGAGCCGCACGCGCGGCGCGCGCTCGCGCATCGCGAGCGACGCAACCGCGAGCGACGCGAACAGGCCGAGCGCGGCGAGCAGCGTTTCCCACGCGGAATCGGACAGCAGGCCGTCGAGCCGGTCCGGCCACGCGGGCAGATTCCAAGCGTTCGGCGCCCATGCGAGGAGCGCGCCGCGCATCGACACGTCGGCGCTCTCCCAGAGCTCGCTCGGCCAATCGCCGATGCCGAACAGGAACGGCGACGGAAACAGGATCGCGCCTGCCCACAGCGCGGCGAGAAAGAGCGGCGCCGACGCATCGCGCTCGAACCACGCGAAGCGCACGCGCCGCACGGCGCCGCGCTCGATCAGCGCGGTCGCGGCGGGCGCGGCCGCCGCCGCGCCGACGAGCGCGCCGAGCGCATTCGCCGCGAGATCGAGGTTCGACGACACGCGCGTCGGCAGATAGGTCTGCAACGCCTCCATCGCGCCCGACAGCAGCGCGCCCGACAGCATCGCGACGAGCACGGCCGGCACGCCGCGCAGCGGATAGAGCGCGAGCACCGCGAGCGCGCCGAACGGCAGATAGCCGATCACGTTGGTGACGACGTCGAACGCGGTCAGATAGCGCGGCAGCGGCGCGAGCAGATAGTCGAACGGGCCGATGCCGAGCGAGCGCCAGCCCGTGAACGGATAGAGCGACGCATAGACGACGAGCGCCGCGTAGACGGCGAACGCCTGACGCGCGAGCGTCGAATGGCGGCGCTGCCGGCGCGCGGCGGGGGTCATCTCGGCGGCGCCGCGCACGGCGCGGCAAGCGCGGCGTGCGCGGCGGCGTTCATGGCGCGGCGGCGTACGCCTGGACGCCGAGCCACGCGACGAGCTGCGCGACGAGATCGTCGCTCGCCGCGGCAAGCGCCTGCGCGCCGCCCGCCGCATCCGGCGTGCTCGCCGGCGCGCGCGACACGAACGTGCGCTGGCCGAGCACCCTGCCTTCCTGCGTGAGCGTCGCGCGCGCGGTGACGGCCGCGTGGCTCTCCGAGCGGCCGTCGAACACCTGCTCGAACTCGGACAGCTCGACCTTCAGCACGGGCGCGCGCACGCTGTCCTCGCCCTCGAGCACCGCGCCGCGCCGCGACAGCGCGCCGCGCAGCCGCTGCGTCAGCAGTTGCGCGGGCGGCGCCGTCCATTTGCTGTCGCGGTAGACGGCGATCCGCTGCGCGTCCGAATACGCGAGCCGATAGACGAAGCGCTCCGAGTTGAGCGCGTCGGGCGCGCTCACGTCGAGCACCTTGAGCGCGGGCGCCGTGCCCGCCGTCGCGGCCGGCTGCGCCGGACCGAGATCGTAGCGGATGTTCGAGAGCGCGGCGGGCGTTCCCGCGCAGCCGCTCAGGCTCGCGATCGCGAGCGCCGCGGCGAGCGCGAGCGCCGGGCGGCCGCGGCGGAGGAAAAAACCTGACGTGTAGTGTGCGTGCATCGCGAATTCCAAGAAAACTTACTGGGCGGGCGCGGCGCCCGGCCACATGAATCCCGACTCGCCCGGACCGGGCTCGGCCGCCGGCGTGCCGAACAGCAGGCTGCGCGGATTGCGGCCGACGTCGCCCGCGACATCCTTCAGCGTGCGCGATGCGTCGCCGACGTTCGTCGCGAGCGCGTTGAAGCGCGGCAGCGTGTCGTAGCGCACGCGCGCGCTCAGCTCGGCGAGCGTGTCGTTCATCGACACGAGCGCCTGCCCCGCGCGGTTCAGGTTCGCGACGAGCGGCCCGCCCGGCGCGACGAGCGCGTCCGCCGATTCGAGCGCGTGGTTCACGTGCGCCATCGTCTGCGGCATTTGCGCGAGCGCGGGCTCGACCTGCTTCGACAATTGGGTGACGCCGTCGGCCGCGTGCTGCATGCTCGCCGCGGTCGCCTTCAACTGGTCGCGCATCTCGGGCGACAGCATCTCGTTGACGCTCTTCGCGGCGATCTCCATCTGCTTGAGCAGCACGTCGCCGCGCTGCTGGAGCTGGTCGAACAGACTCGGGCGCATCGGAATCTGCGCGACCGTCTTCGCCGACGTCGGCAGCGGCGCCTGATCGGCGCCCGTGTCGTCGAGCTGCACGAACGCGATGCCCGTCACGCCCTGGAAGCCGAGGCTGCCGAACGTCGAGCGCGTGATCGGCGCGTTCGTGTCGACGAGAATGCGGATCACGATCTCGCCCGGATGCCCGCGGTCGAAGTTGATCGACTGCACCTTGCCGACGTCGAGCCCGCGATAGCGGACGGCCGCGTCGGGAAAGAGCCCGGTCACGCTCGAGCGCGACACGAGATCGTAAGGCACGCGCACCGTCCGATCGACGTTGAACCAATAGACCGCCCCGACGATCGCGAGCAGCAGCCCGATCGTGAAGAGGCCGGCCCAGAACGCGTGTGATTTGTTTTCCATGCTGGGGTTCCCTCGTGTTCGTACTAAAGCTCGACGTCCGAAGGCGCCGGTTCGAGCGCCGCCTTCGGCAGGCGCGCGCGCCGCGCGGGCGGCAGCGCCTGCAGCGCGCGGCGTCCGCGCCGGCCGAGAAAGTATTCGCGGATGAACGGATGATCGACGCCCGCCGCGTCTTCGACGGGCGCGGCGACGAGCACCTTGCGCTCCGCGATCACCGCGACGCGCGTCGACAGCGCGACCATCGTATCGAGATCGTGCGTGATCATCACGACGGTCAGGCCGAGCGTGCGATGCAGCGTCGCGATCAGCTCGACGAACTCGTCGGACGCGCCGGGATCGAGCCCCGCCGTCGGCTCGTCGAGGAACAGCAGCTCGGGCTCGAGCGCGATCGCGCGCGCGATCCCGACCCGCTTGACCATCCCGCCCGACAGCGCGGCCGGCATCTTCGACGCGTGCTTGCACGGCAGCCCGACCATCTCGAGCTTGAGCATCACGATGTCGTGCAGCAGATCCTCCGGCACGCGGCCGAGCTCGCGCAGCGGCTGCGCGACGTTGTCGAACACGGTCAGCGACGAGAACAGCGCGCCGTGCTGGAACAGCATGCCCGAGCGGCTGCGCATCACGCGCGCGGTGTCGGCGTCGATCTTCGACGTGTCCTGGCCGAACACCTCGATCGTGCCGGAGCTCGGCCGCTCGAGGCCGAGGATCTGCCGCACGAGCGTCGTCTTGCCCGAGCCCGAGCCGCCGACGATCGACACGATCTCGCCCGCGCGCACGTCGAAATCCAGATGCTCGTGGACGACGTTGCGCCCGTAGCGCTTCGTCAGGTCGCGCACCTCGATCACGAAATCGTCGTCGCGCGTGTTCATCCGAGCCCCACGTTCTGGAAGAGGATCGCGAACACCGCATCGGCGAGGATCACGACCGTGATCGACGTGACGACGGAAGTCGTCGTCCCTTCGCCGAGGCTCTGCGAATTCGCCTTGATCCGGAAGCCGAAGTGGCACGCGACGAGCGCGATCAGCATCCCGAACACGACGCCCTTGCCGAGCCCGATGAACACGTTCGCGATCGGCACGACGGACGGCAGCGAGCGCACGAAGAAGTTCAGGTCGATGCCGAGCACGAACTTCGCGGCGAGCGCGCCGCCCGCGAGCGCGATGATGTTGGTCCACATCACGAGCAGCGGCATCGCGACGCCGAGCGCGAGCACGCGCGGCAGCGTGATCCGCAGGCCGTGCGGAATGCCCATCACGCGCATCGCGTCGAGCTCCTCCGTCACGCGCATCACGCCGATCTGCGCGGTGATCGCGGAGCCCGAGCGGCCCGCGACGAGGATCGCCGACAGCACCGGCCCGAGCTCGCGAATCACCGAGAGGCCGAGGATGTTGACGATGTAGCGGTTCGCGCCGAAGAGCTGCAGCTGCTGCGCGGACAGATACGACAGCACGATGCCGATCAGGAACGCGACGAGCGCCGTGATCGGCAGCGCCTTCGCGCCCGCCGCGTAGACGTTCGCGGAGATCTCGGTCCACGGCATCGTGCGCGGCCGGCGCAGCACCGACAGCAGATCGACGATCAGGCCGCCGAGCAGCGCGATGCCGCCGTACAGGTGTTCGCCGAACGTGAAGAGGCCCTGGCCGAAGCGCGTGACCGGATCGATCCGCACGACGGGCTCGGGCGCCTCGCGGCTCTCGTCGAGCCGTTCGATGCGCTCGAACACGGTCCGCTGATTGTCGGTGAGCGCGATCCCGGCGGGCAGCTTGCGGCCCCACACGCGCCAGAGCGCCTGGCCGCCGACGTGGTCGAGCCGGTCGACGCCGGACAGATCCCACGCGCCGACCGGCTCCTTCGCGAGCCGTGCGATGCGGCGCGCGACGTTGCCGCGGTCGCGCGCGAGCGCGAGCGCCGTCCACTGGCCGGACAGGCGCACGGTCGAACCTTGGCTGCCGGCATCGACCGACAGGCCGGGAGGTGTCTGGAAGTCCAAAGGGCGATTTCGCAAAACGGTGACAGAGGCCATTGTAGCGAACCGCTTCGCCGCGCGAAGTCTCGTTTCGCCCGCGCGCGCGGCGCGGCCGGGCGTCGCGCGCGCACGCGGCGCGCGGCCCGCGCCGGCCGCTCCCGCGCCGCGCAAGCTTCCGGTATGCTTTCCGCGCGCCTTCCGGTTGGCCGTCCAAGCGCTTTCATTCTTCGATCACGTTTCCTTTCGATACTCTCACGCGCTGGATGCCAGGCCGCCGGCGCATGCGCCGCTCACGCCATCCCCGGCTCAACGGAAACAGAACAGGAACAATCCCGATGCCCTTCCCCTCGCGTTTTCGCCGGCGGCTCTCGGCCGCCGCCCTCGTCGCATGCGCGGCGCTCGTCGCCGGCTGCAACGATGACGTCGATTCGACGCCGCCCGCCTCGTCCGGCGCGCCCACGCCCGCCGGCGCGAAGGCCACGCTCGCCGTGCTCGAGACGACCGATCTGCACACGAACGTGCTGTCGTACGATTACTTCAAGCTCGCCGCCGACAAGTCGCTCGGCTTCGAACGCGTCGCGACGCTGATCGCGCAGGCGCGCGCGCAGTATCCGAACACGCTCCTCCTCGACAACGGCGACACGATCCAGGGCACGGCGCTCGCCGATTATCAGGCGCTCGTGAAACCCGTGCCGTGCGGCAGCGCGCTCGCGATCTACAAGGTGATGAACGCGGCGAAATTCGACGGCGGCGGCATCGGCAATCACGAATTCAACTACGGGCTGCCGTACCTGTCGCAGGTGACGGGCAACACGTTCGCCGTCGACGGCCTGCCCGACCCGGCGCAGCAGAAGAAATGCGCGGGCCCGAACTTCCCGCAGGTGCTCGCGAACGTGATCAGCGCGAAGACGAACGCGCCGCTCTTCACGCCGTACGCGATCCTCACGAAGACCGTCGCCGCGACGGCGCCGGACGGCCGCGCGATCACGGCGCCCGTGAAGATCGGCATCATCGGCTTCACGCCGCCCGCGATCATGAGCTGGGACAAGCGCTGGCTCGACGGCAAGGTCTACACGACGGGCCTGAAGGAAGCGGCCGAGAAGTACATCCCCGAAATGCGCGCGAAGGGCGCGGACCTCGTCGTCGCGATCTCGCACGGCGGCCTCGACAACTCGCCGTATTCGCCGACGATGGAAAACGGCAGCTGGTGGCTGTCCACCGTGCCCGGCATCGACGCGATGCTGATCGGCCACTCCCACCAGGTGTTCCCGGACGCGGCGAGCACGATCGCGCAGTTCAACCTGCCGGGCGTCGACAAGGCGAAGGGCACGGTCAACGGCGTGCCCACCGTGATGGCGAACTACTGGGGCAAGCATCTCGGCGTGATCAAGCTCGGCCTCGCATTCGACGGCAAGAAGTGGAGCGTCGACCCATCGCAGACGACCGTCGAGGCGCGCTCGATCCAGAATCCGGACAAGAGCTATGTCGACGCGGACCCGTCCGTCGCCGCGGCGATCGCGGCCGAGCATCAGGCGACGATCGATTACGTGAAGACGCCGATCGGCGGCACCGACTACCGGATGACCAGCTATTTCGCGGACGTCGGCGACCCGGGCGCGATCCAGATCGTCAACGAGGCGCAGGCCGACTACGTCGCGAGCTACGTCGCGGCGAACCTGCCGCAGTACGCGTCGCTGCCGGTGCTGTCGGTGAGCGCGCCGTTCAAGAGCGGCTTCGGCGGCGGCACGGACTTCACCGACGTCGCGGCGGGCGCGCTCGCGATCAACAACGCGGCCGATCTCTATCTGTACCCGAACACCGTCTACGCGGTGAAGGTGAGCGGCGCCGACATCAGGAACTGGCTCGAGACCGCGGCGAAGCGCTTCAACACGATCGATCCGACGAAGGCGACCGCGCAGAAGCTCGTGAGCAGCTTCCCCGGCTACAACTTCGACATGTTCACGTCCGCCGATCTGCGCTACGAGATCGACGTGACGCAGGCGGTGGGCAGCCGGATCAGGAACCTGACTTACAAAGGCGCGCCGATCGATCCGAACGCGCAGTTCATCGTCGCGACGAACAATTATCGCGCGAGCGGCGGCGGCAACTTCCCGGGCCTCGACGGCAGCAAGACGATCTTCGCGTCGCCCGACGCGAACCGCGACGTGCTGATCGCGTACATCAAGAAGCGCGGCCAGCTCACGCGCGCGGCCGACGGCATGCAGCGGAGCTGGCGCTTCACGAAGCTCGCGGGGTCGGTCGCGCACGTGCAGTTCGCGTCGGCGCCGAACCTCGTCGCGCTCGCGAACGCGGCAGGCGTCGCGGGCATCACGCAGATCGCGGCCGACGATGGCTCCGGCAAGGGACTCGCGACCTACGAGATTGATCTGACGCAATGACGAAGCGCGAGGGGCGGGACGGGCGCGGACCGGGACGGGCGCGAAGCAGCCGACGGCGGCCGCGATTCGCGCGGCCGCGACACGCGAATCGTGCGGCTTGCCGCTTGCCGCTTGCGGCTTGCGGCTCGCGGCTCGCGGCTCGCGGCTCGCGGTTCGCGGTTCGCGGTTCGCGGTTCGCGGTTCGCGGTTCGCGGTTCGCGGTTCGCGGTTCGCGGTTCGCGGTTCGCGGTTCGCGGTTCGC
>NZ_JPWT01000135.1:0-15011 GCF_000773065.1 Burkholderia sp. ABCPW 111
CGTTCACGCTCGGCGGGATGACGGGCGTGATGATGGCGATCCCCGGCGCGGACTTCGTGCTGCACAACAGCCTGTTCCTGATCGCGCACTTCCACAACGCGATCATCGGCGGCGTCGTGTTCGGCTATCTCGCGGGCTTCCATTACTGGTTCCCGAAGGCGTTCGGCTTCAAGCTCGACGAGAAGCTCGGCAAGCGCGCGTTCTGGTGCTGGTTCATCGGCTTCTACGTGTCGTTCGTGCCGCTTTATGTGCTCGGCTTCATGGGCATGACGCGCCGCCTGAATCATTACGACAACCCCGCATGGCATCCGTGGCTCATCGTCGCCGCGTGCGGCGTCGCGTTGATCGCGATCGGCGTGCTGCATCAGGTCGCGCAGGTGTGGGTCGCGGTGCGCAACCGCAACCAGCCCGCCTACCGCGACACGACGGGCGACCCGTGGGACGGCCGCACGCTCGAATGGGCGACGACGTCGCCGCCGCCCGTCTACAACTTCGCGGTGATCCCGACCGTGCACGCGCTCGACGAGCTCGCGTACCGCAAGGAACATGGCCTCGGTGTCGGCGCCGGCAAGAAGATCGTCTATCAGGACATCCACATGCCGTCGAACACGGGTGCGGGCTTCATCATCGGCATGTTCAGCCTCGTGCTCGGCTTCGCGCTCGTGTGGCACATCTGGTGGCTCGCGATCGCGTCGCTCGTCGGCATCGTCGCGACGGTGATCCTGTATAGCGCGGGCGACAACGACGGCTATTACATTCCGGCCGAAACGGTCCGCAAGATCGAGGAAAAGCGCACGGGCGCGCGCATGCCGGCGCAGCCGGCCGAAGTCGAACTGGAGGTCAACTGATGTCGCACAACACGATGATGCTCGACCACGCGGCATCGCACGATCATCCGCCGTCGCATTCGGTGTTCGGCTTCTGGCTGTACCTGATGACCGACTGCGTGCTCTTCGCGGCGCTGTTCGCGACGTTCGCGGTGCTCGGCAATCAGTTCGCGGGCGGCCCGACCGGCAAGGACCTGTTCGACATTCCAGGCGTCGCGCTCGAGACCGCCGCGCTGCTGCTTTCCAGCATCACGTACGGCTTCGCGATGATCGGCGCGCACAAGCGGCGGCGCGGCGCGGTGTTCGGCTGGCTCGCGGTGACGTTCGTGCTCGGCGCGGCGTTCCTCGCGATGGAGCTGCGCGAGTTCTCGCACCTGATCGCCGAAGGCGCGGGGCCGCAGCGCAGCGCGTTCCTGTCGTCGTTCTTCACGCTCGTCGGCACGCACGGGCTGCACGTGACGGCCGGCCTCGCGTGGATGATCGTGCTCGCCGCGCAGGCGCTGCGCCGCCCCGAGCTGACCGAGCGGGACATCCGCAGGCTCACCTGCCTGAGCCTCTTCTGGCACTTCCTCGACATCGTCTGGATCTGCGTGTTCTCCTTTGTCTATCTTGCGAGCGTGATCTGAATGGCACATACGCATCTTTCTCACGGCGATGAAGCGCACGGCACCATCGGCGGCTACATCGCGGGTTTCGTGCTGTCGGTGCTGCTGACGGCCGCGTCGTTCGGCCTCGTGATGGGCGGCGTGCTGCCGCCGCGCGAGACGCTCGTGTCGCTCGCCGTGCTCGCCACCGTGCAGATCGTCGTGCATCTCGTTTATTTCCTGCACATGAACACGTCGTCGAGCCAGCGCTGGAACGTGATGGCGTTCAGCTACACGGTGCTGACCGCGCTGATCCTGATCTTCGGCACGGTCTGGGTCATGCACAACGTCGGCATGAACATGATGTCCCGATAGACAAGCCTTGCGACAAGCCTCGCGACGGGTCTTGCCGCGCGTCGGCGATGCCGTCCCGCGCTGGACGGCATCGCTCTTGTTGCATGTTTGCCGCTTTGCTTGTTCGTTGCTCTCGCCGCGCCGGGCGCACGCGCCGATCCGGCCGTCTGCACGTGGTGCACGCGTTACCGGATTCGACGGCGCCGCGCGAGCCGATTTCGATTCGTTTTCGATTCGTGTTCCGAAGCGTCGGCGAACATGAGCGACGATCGACATTCGCATCGTCCGTCGCTTCGCCGACGCCATTGCAACCGCATGCGCACGTGCTCACGCTCGCGTCGTCGCGCGGGCCTCGGGCGCGGCGCCTGCGATCCGGCGACCGGTATCCGCGCCGCCGTTCGGCGGGCGAAGCGCGGGATACCGGCACCGGCGCCTCGATGTCTTTTTGTGCTATCGACTCCATGAACGACTCCTCCAACCCCATTCGCGTCGACGAGCCGATGCCGCACCGCAAGGTCATCCGCTCGTGGATCACGCCGTTCGGCGAGCGCGTGATCGTCCGCTCGATCGCGCTGCTCGTCGTCGATTATCTGCTGCTCCTCGCCGCGCTCGCAGGCGCGCTGCTCGCGCCGTCCAGCGTCGCGAAGATCGTCTGCGGCATGGCGGCCGGCTTCGTCACCGGCCGCCTCTTCATCATCGGCCACGACGCGTGCCATCAGAGCCTCACGCCGAATCACCGGCTCAACCGCTGGCTCGGCCGCATCGCGTTCCTGCCGTCGCTCACGCCATACAGCCTGTGGGAAGTCGGCCACAACGTCGTCCATCACGGCTACACGAACCTGAAGGGCTTCGATTTCGTGTGGGCGCCGCATACGCCGGACGAGTTCGCCGCGCTGTCGCCGACGCGGCGTTTTCTCGACCGCATCTATCGCAGCGGCTGGGCGCCGGGGCTCTACTATCTCGTCGAAATCTGGTGGCTGCGAATGTACTTTCCGGCGAAGGCCTACCTCGGCGCGTCGCGGCCGATATTCCGGCGCGACTGCCTGCTCGTCACGGGCTTCGCCGCGCTGTGGATCGGCGCGGTCGTCTGGATCGCCGCGGCGACGCATCAGTCGACGCTCCTGCTGCTCGTCACCGGCTTTGCCGTGCCGTTCCTGTTCTGGTGCTCGATGATCGGCTTCGTCGTCTACGTCCACCACACCGATCCGCGGATCTCGTGGCACGCGAACCGCGCCGAATGGTCGCGCGCGGCGCCGTTCGTGTCGACGACGCTGCACCTGACGTTTCCGTTCGGCATCGGCGGGCTGCTGCATCACATCATGGAGCACACCGCGCATCACGTCGACATGAGCATCCCGCTGTACGGGCTGAAGGGCGCGCAGGCGAAGCTCGAAGCAATGCTGCCGGGGCGCATCGTCGTGCAGCGCTTCGGCTGGCGCTGGTATTTCGACACCGCGCGGCGCTGCAAGCTCTACGACACCGAGCGCAAGTGCTGGACCGATTATCGCGGCCGCGCGACGAGCGACGCGCATCTGCGCGCAGACGCGCCGATGGCGGATCAGCGGCCGGGCGGCGCGCAAGGCGGCGCGGGCGGCTCGGCCCGACCGAACGGCGCATGATGCGCGCGGCGCGCGCGGCCGGTCGCATCCGCCGCGCGCGCCGCTATCGCGAAGCGGCGCCGGTCGCCCTTGCGCCGAGCGGCACCGGCGCGCCTCAAAACGAAACCGGCCGCTTGTGCGGCCGGTCGATTCGAGCACATCGCGACGAGCGGCGAGCCGCCCGTCGAATGCGTTACTTGAGCGTCACGGGCACGCTGAAGTATTTCTTCGCGAAGCCGTCGATCGTGCCGTCGGCCTTCAGGTCCTTCAGCGCCTGATTGACCGCGTTCTTCAACTGCGCGTCGCCCTTGCGCAGACCGAAGCCGACGCCCGTGCCGAGGATCTCGGCGTCGCTCACGTGATCGCCCGCGAACGCGAAGCCCGCGCCCTGCGGCTTCGACAGAAAGCCCTTCGCGCCCGCTTCCGAATCCTGGAACGTCGCGTCGAGGCGGCCCGACTTCAGGTCTTCGTACGCGAGATCCTGCGTCTGGTACGGCACGACTTCGACGCCCGCCGGCGCCCAGCGCTTCTTCGCGTACGCTTCCTGGATCGTGCCCTGCAGCACGCCGATGCGCTTGCCCTTCAGCGACGCGGTCGTCGGCAGCAGGCCGCTGCCCTTCTTCGCGATCAGCTGGTTCGGAATCGTGTAGATCGGATCGGTGAAGTCGATCGCCTTGCGACGCTGCTCGGTGATCGTCATGTCGGAGTTGATCGCGTCGAACTTGCGCGCCTGCAACGCCGGGATCAGCCCGTCGAACGCGTTCTCGACCCACACGCACTTGACCTTCAGCTTCGCGCACACCGCGTTGCCGATGTCGATGTCGAAGCCCGCCAGCTTGCCGTCCGGCATCTTGTATTCGAACGGCGCATACGACGCCTCGACGCCGAAGCGGATTTCCTTCAGGTCGGCGCCAAACGCGCTGCCCGCCTCCAGCGCCGCGGCCGTCGCGACCGCGAACACGGCCATCTTCCGCCAGTTCAACTTCATCAGGTGTTCTCCTCGCTTTGAACGAACAATGTCAGTCAACGACCGGACCGCCGCATCATTGCAGCGCCGAAATTTCCGGACAATCGCGCGGGTCGGCCGTGATGCGGCGCAACAGCCGCAAGGTCGCGATTGTACCGTCTCGCGCGCCCCGAGCCGTCGAACGCTCGCTCGCGCGGCGCCGCATCGAATGGGGGGCGCGTCGAACGGAAGTTGCAAGACGATGTCGCAATCGCGCAAGGCATGCGCCGGAACGCGCGGCGATCGCGCCCGGCTACGCGGCGCAGGCGTCGGCGGCGCGTTTCGCCTCGATGCACTCGCCGTGCCGCGCGAGCCGCCCGCCGCGCGACGTCGGCCGATAGCCGCGCGTCGAGCGCGCGCACAGCCGCCGCCCGGGCTCCGCTCGATGCGCCGCACCGCGCGGAACACGGTGGGCGCGTCGAGGTTCATCCGGCGCGCCGCTTGCGCGAGCGTGCCCGCGCGCACGAGCGCGAGCGAGCGCCGCCTGCGTGTCGATGGCCGTCGGTTCATATCGCGTTTCCACACGCATCGTTTCGCGCCTTTTCCGTTATCGTCGAGTGCGTCGCCGCTATTCGAGCGACGTATCCCGGGCGCGCCTTCGAGCGCCGCCCGCCGCCTTCGACCTATCGTCAACACGAGGAAACGCTCGCTCATGAAGCTCTATTACACGCCCGGCGCCTGTTCGCTCGCCATTCGCATCGCGCTCACGGAAGCCGGCCTGCCGTTCGAAGCCGTCAGGGTCGATCTGTCCAAACATCGGATCGCCGGCGACGGCGGCGACTTCCACGCGGTATCGCCGCGCGGCTACGTGCCGCTCCTCGAGCTCGACGACGGCACGCGCCACACCGAAGCGGCCGCGCTGCTGCAGCGCGTCGGCGATCTCGCGCCCACCGGCGCGCTGATTCCCGCGCACGGCACGCCGGCGCGCTACGAGGTGATCGAATGGTTGACGTTCGTCAGCTCCGAGCTGCACAAGACGTACAGTCCGTGGCTCTTTCACGACGACACCGCCGAGTCGACGCGGCGTCAATGCCTCGACAAGCTCGATCGACGCCTGAACGAAGTCGACGCGCATCTCGCGACGCGCGAATATCTGAGCGCGAGCGGCTTCACGGTCGCCGACGCGTATTTGTTCGCGGTCGCGAACTGGTCGAATTTTCTGCGCATTCCGCTCGCGCCGTATCCGCATCTCGTCGCGCTGATGGAGCGGATCGCCGCGCGGCCGAAGGTCAAGGAAGCGCTGGCGGCGGAAGGGCTCGACCGCTGAATGCGCGAGGCGCCGGGTTGCGCCGGGCCGAGCCGGGCCAAGGTCCGGCCGGACCGCATCGGGCCCGGCCCGCGCTTCACGCGAGCGACGCGTGCGTGTCGCGCGTCGTCTCGATGACGAGAAGCCCCGCTCGCAGGCCGGGCTTCACGGCCGGATTCGGGAACACGATGCGCTCCTCGGCATGACGCACCGCGTAGCGGTAGTCGCCGTCGCGCGCGAGCAGCGTGCCCTGCGCGAACGGCGTGAAGTTCGGCACGTCCTTCGCGACGAGGAGCTCGAGCGCGTCGCTTTGCTTCGTGATCTGGTCGACGACCGTGAACACGCGCGGCAGCGGCCCGCGCGGCGCGTCCCGGCGGCCGGAGACGAGGCCGCGCACCGCCGCGTCGGCGAGCGCGAAGCGCGCGAGATCGTTCGCGCCGAACGGCATCACCTTGCCGAGTTCGAGCGTGCACGCGAGCGCGCCGCACGTCGCCGCGGTGAAGTGCGAAAATGTGCTGCCCTTCGCCGTATGCAGCAGCACCGCGGCGATCCCCGCCTCGCCGAGCCACTCGAACATCGTGCGCGTCGGCGGCTCGCCCGTGTGCGGCAGCAGCGCGAACTGCTCGAACACCGACGCGCGAATCGCCGTGTGCATGTCGATGTGCCAGCGCGCGCCCCTCGCGCGGCCCGCCGTCGCGAAGAAGGCCGACGCGGCCGCCTCCAGCTGCGCCGCGCGCGGCGCCTCGCGGCTCGCCGCGAGCTGCGCGTGGCGAGCGCCGAAGAGCCGGTTCAGGTCATCGTCGAGATAGCGCTCGCCCGCGCGCATCGCGCCCGGATTGCCGAGCGCGACGAGGAGGCGACAGCGCAGCGGCAGCGCGCCGCGCGCGAGATCGCGCACGAGCATCGACAGCAGCTCGATCGGCGCCGTCTCGTCGCCGTGCACGCCCGCCGATACGAGCACGCTTTGCCTCGCCAGCGCCGCGTCGGCGGGCTCGAGCTGCAGCAGCCCGTCGCCGAGCCAGCGCCAGCGCACCGCCGCACGCGCCGCGCATTCGCCCGCTTCCGCGCGCGGCTTTTCGCCCGCGAGCGTCAGCGCGAGGAAATCGTCGAGCCACGCGGCGTCGTCGCCGCGATCAGCGCTGGAAGTCATAGAGCGAGCCGAGGCCGAGGATCTGCGTCAGCGCATCGAGCGCGGTGCGCGATTCGTCGAGCAGCGCGGGATCGGCGAGATCGAGGGGCGACAGCCGGTCGCGGTAGTGCTTGTCGATCCACGCGTCGAGCGACGCGAACAGCGCGTCGTTGATCCATACGTTCGACTTCACCGCCGCGCGCTCCGCATCGGTCAGCACGACGCGCAGCCGCAGGCACGCGGGCCCGCCGCCGTTCTTCATGCTCTCGCGCAGATCGAACACGCGCACGTCGCGAATCGGCCCGTTACCGGCGACGAGCGCGTCGAGATACGCGGACACGTTCGCGTTCTCGCGGCATTCCTGCGGCACGACGAGCAACTGCCGGCCGTCGTCGCGCGTCAGCAGCTGGCTGTTGAACAGGTACGAGCCGACCGCGTCGGCGACGCTCACCGCGCGATCCGGCACCTCGATCACGTTCAGCTGCGCGCCGAGCGCGCCGAGCGATGCGGTGAGCGCGTCGTACACCGCCTGCCTGTCGACGAACGCGCGCTCGTGGCAGAACAGCGTGTCGCGATTGCCGACCGCGATCACGTCGTTGTGGAACACGCCCGCGTCGATCACGTCCGGGCTCTGCTGCGCGTAGATCGTCGCCTCCTCGCGCAGGCCGTGGCGATGCGCGACCGCGCGGCTCGCCTCGAACGTCTGGCGCGCGGGAAAGCGCGTCGGCTCCGGCCCGCGGCGGAATTCGGCGCGGCCGTACACGAAGAATTCGACGCCGTGCGCGCCGTATTCCGCGCAAAAGCGCGTGTGATTCGCCGCGCCCTCGTCGCCGAGCGCGGGCGTGCCGGGCAGCGCGTCGTGCACCGCGAAGCGCGCTTCGTCCGCGAAGATCGCGGCGAGCGTGCGACGCGTCGATTCGTGCTCGATCGCGCGATGCAGCTTGCTGCACAGATTCGCCGGCGTGAAGTGCACTCGGCCGTCGCTCGTGTCGGCGGACGGGCTCACCGTCGCCGCGTTCGCGGTCCACATCGCGGACGCCGAGCTCGCGGCGGCGAGCATCTCGGGCGCCTGCTTCGCAGCCTTCGCGATCACGTCGGCGTCCTTGCCGGAGAAGCCGAGCTCGCGCAAGAGGCGCAGCGACGGCCGCTCCTGCGGCGGCAGCACGCCCTGCGCGAAACCGAGCTCGGCGAGCTGCTTCATCTTGCGCAGCCCCTGCTTCGCGGCCGCCTTCGGGTTCGCGTCGGATTTCTCGTTCGACAGCGACGCGACGTTGCCGAACGACAGCCCCGCATAGTTATGGGTCGGGCCGACGAGCCCGTCGAAATTGGCTTCTTTAGCGTTCATCGTCGTATCCTGCTCAGAAATGAAGGCCCGGCGAGAGGCTCGCGGGCATCTGCAATTGCGCGCTCTCGACCGACGCCATCGGATACGCGCAGTAATCGGCCGCGTAGTACGCGCTCGGGCGATGGTTGCCGGAGCGGCCCGCGCCGCCGAACGGCGCCGACGACGACGCGCCGTTGGTCGGCCGGTTCCAGTTCACGATGCCGGCGCGGATCGCGCGGCGGAACGTGTCCCAGGCTTTTTCGTCGTCGGCGAGCAGGCCCGCCGACAGGCCGAACGCGGTGTCGTTCGCGCGCGCTATCGCGTCGTCGAGATCCGTATAGCGAATGATCTGCGCGAGCGGGCCGAAATGCTCTTCGTCGGGCAGCTCGCGCACGTTCGTCACGTCGAGAATCGACGCGTTGACGAAGCCGAGCGCGGAATCGCGCTGCTTCATCTCGACGATGGGCGCAGCGCCCCGCTCGACGAGCTTCGCCTGCGCGGCGACGAGACGCGACGCCGCGCGCGCCGAGATCACCGCGCCCATGAACGGCTGCGGATCGGCGTCGTAGACGTCGGCCGTGATCTTCGACGTGACGTCCGCGAAGCGCGCGAGGAAGCGATCGCCGAACGCGCCGTGCGGCACGAGAATCCGGCGCGCGCACGTGCAGCGCTGCCCCGCCGACAGGAACGCCGACTGGATCGCGTGATGCACCGCCGCGTCGATATCCTCGACGTCGGCGACGACGAGCGGATTGTTGCCGCCCATCTCGAGCGCGAGCACGATCTCCGGCCGGCCGCCGAACTGCCGGTGCAGCAGCGTGCCCGTGTCGGAGCTGCCGGTGAAGAAGAGCCCATCGATCTGCCGATGGTTCGCGAGCGCGACGCCCGTGTCCTTCTCGCCCTGCACGAGATTGAGCACGCCGGCGGGCAGCCCCGCGTCGCGCCAGATCTCGACGGTGGCGCGCGCGACGCCGGGCGCGAGCTCAGACGGCTTGAACACGACGGCATTGCCCGCGATGAGCGCCGGCACGATATGCCCGTTCGGCAAGTGGCCGGGGAAGTTGTATGGACCGAACACCGCGACGACGCCATGCGGACGATGCCGCAGCACCGCGACGCCGTCGCCCATCGGCGTGCGCCTTTCGCCCGTGCGCTCGTGGTACGCGGCGATCGAGATGTCGACCTTCGCGGCCATCGACGCGACCTCGGTGCGCGCCTCCCACAGCGGCTTGCCGGTCTCGCGGCCGATCATCGTCGCGAGCGCTTCCTTGCGCTCGACGAGAAGCGCGGCGAAGCGCTTGACGATCGCGCAACGCGCGTCGAGATCGAGCGCCGACCACGAAGCGAATGCGCGCCGCGCGCTCGCGACCGCGCGGTCGACGTCGTGCGCCGACGCGCTCGCGCCTTCCCACACGCGCTCGTTCGTGCCGGGGTTGCGCGACGCGAAGACGGCTCCCGCGCCGTCGACCCAGGCGCCGTCGATGAAGAGTTCAGTCATGTCCGTTATCTCTGTTTGGGTTTGAGCGGCAATACGCGCACGAGATCGCCCGCGCTCACGCGCAGCGCGGCGGCATCGTCGGCCGACAGCATGAACGCGCCGTCCTCGACGAGCCCCGGCGCGACGCCGACGCGAAAATCGGTGAGCGACGTGTTCGACACGAGCGAGCGCGGTGCTTCGTCGCGTCCGTCGCCCCCATCACGCCCGTCGCGCCCGGCGCTCGCGCCGATCGCGACCGGCACGACGACGCTCTCGCGCACCGTGCGCAGATCCGAGACGTGGCATTCGAGCACGGGGCCCGCATCGAAGATGTCGACGTGGTTCTGATAGCGCAGCCCTTCCGCTTCGAGCATCTTGCGCGCGGGCAGCGTGTCGCGATGCGTGAGCCCGATCACGTCCTGCGCGTCCCGCGGCAGCAGGTCGACGTAGACTGGAAAGCGCGGCATCAGTTCCGCGAGGAACGACTTGCGGCCGTGCGAGCTCAGATAATCGGCGGCGTTGAAATCGATCTGATAGAAGTGCGATCCGACCGCGCGCCAGAACGGCGACGTGCCGTCGTCGTCGAAGTGCCCGCGCAGCTCCGCGCAGATGCGCTCCGGAAAGCGTTCGCGGAACTGCGCGATGAACATGAAGCGCGAGCGCGACAGCAGGCCGCCTACGCCGCCCGTCCGGTAGCGCGGGCTCAGGAACAGCGAGCACACTTCCGCGTAGCCCGTCAGGTCGTGCGAGATGTTCAGCAGCGACATCTTCGTCCACACGCCGAGATCCTGGCTCGCGTGGACGACCGTGCTCACGCGATAGTTGTAGAACGGCTGCGCGAGGCCGACTTCGGTTTCGATTCCGCACACGCCGGCGATGTCGCCCGACTGCGAATCTTCCATCACGAAGAAATAGCCGGCCTCGGCGGGCGTCGCGCAATTCTCGAGCGTGCGGCGCGTGCGCTCGATTCGCGCGGCGAGCGCGTCGCGGTCCGGCTTGAACGTGGTGAGCCCCGGTCCGGTTTCCTGCGCGAGCGAGACGAGCGCATCCACGTCGCCCGTTTGTACGACCCGAACGACGATCATGCTGCGTCTCCTGGTTGGTCCGACGGTTGGCCGTCGCGCTGATGCAGCGGCACGCAGCGCACCGTGTCGCCGTCGGCGACGCCGAGCGCCGCGCGCGCCTCGGCGGGCAGCGGCGCGTCGGCGCTGTCGGCGGGCAGATCGGCGAGCACGCAGCGAAACGCGTCGCCGCGCCCGCTCGAGAGCAGATACGTGGTGTCGCCCTGCGCGCGCGCCGCCTCGCGCACCGTGCGCTCGGCGTGCTTCGTCACGCACGCGGTGCGGTCGACCTGCGCGGTCAGCACGGGGCCGGCGTCGAAGATGTCGACGTAGCGGTCCGGCTCGAAGCCCTCCTCGAGGTGGATGTCGTACGCGAGGAGCGCGTGCTCGCTCGGCTCGCCGAGCACGCGCTGCGCGGCCTCGGGCAGCAGCGGCACGTAAAGCGGATAGGTCGGCATCACTTCGGCGATGAACGTGCGGCTGCGGCCGCCCGACTCGATCTCGACCGCGGCGAAGTCGCGCCCGAAGAACTTGCGGCCGACCGCCTCCCAGAACGGCGACGCGCCCGTCTCGTCGGTGACGCCGAGCAACAGCGAGAACACCTCGGGCGTGAAGCGGCTGCGGTTCGCCGCGATGTACATCATCCGTGCGCGCGAGATCAGATGCGCGGCGGCGTCGCCGCGCAGCGACGGATCGACGTAGAAGCCGGCGAGCCGGCTCTTGCCCGTCAATTCGTGCGACATCGTGAGCGCATGGATCTTGCGGTTCACGTGCAGCTCGCGCGACGCGTGGATCAGCGCGTCGTTGCGGAACGCGTAGAACGGCTCCGAATAGCCGGCCGCGGCGACGATGCTCGCGGTGCCGAGCAGCTTGCCCGTCGCGCTGTCCTCGAGCACGAACAGATAGAACTCCTCGCCGGGGAAGTCGACTTCCGCGCGAAACGAGTCCTCGGAAAGCGCGACGCGCGCTTCGAGCGCCGCGCGGTCGTGCGGCAGCGAGTGCAGCACGGGTTGCGCGGTGCGCGCCATCTGCGCGAGCGCGTCGAGATCGGCGAGTCTGCCGGGGCGTACGAAGAGCATCGTCGTTCCTGTCTACGTCAGCATTACTACGTCAGCGATATGGGCCGCTTGGGCGCTGCTTAGGGGCTGCTTAGGGGCTGCTCAGCGCGGCGCGGCTTCGGCCTGCGCGGCGAGCACCTGCTCGACCGCCTTCTCGAAGCGCGCGAGGCCTTCGTCGAGCACGTCGAGCGGAATCACGAGCGACGGCGCGAAGCGCAGCACGTTCGGGCCGGCGATCAGCATGATCACGCCATGGTCGGCCGCGGCCGACACGAAATCCTTCGCGCGGCCGTCGAACGCGTCGACGAGCTCCGCGCCGATCAGCAGGCCCTTGCCGCGAACTTCCTTGAAGAGCTTGAAGCGCGCGTCGATTTTCTCGAGCGTGGCCGTGAGGCGCGCGCTGCGCTCCTTGACGCCTTCGAGGAGCGCCGGATCGCTGACGAGCTCGACGACCTTCTCGGCGATCGCCGACGCGAGCGGATTGCCGCCGTACGTCGTGCCGTGCACGCCGACCTTGAAGTGCGCGGCGAGCTCTTTCGTCGTGAGCATCGCGCCGATCGGGAAGCCGTTGCCGAGCGCCTTCGCGGTGGTCAGGATGTCGGGCGTGACGCCCGTGTCCATGTACGCGTAGAAGTGGCCGGTGCGGCCGACGCCCGTTTGCACCTCGTCGAAGATGAGGAGCGCGCCGTGCGCGTCGCATGCTTCGCGCAGCGCCTCGAGGAACGCGGGATCGGCGGGGATCACGCCGCCCTCGCCCTGGATCGGCTCGACGATCACGGCGCAGGTCTTCGGGCCGATCGCGGCCTTTGCGGCGGCGATGTCGTTGTACGGCAGGTGCCGGATGCCTTCGGGCACGGGGCCGAAGCCTTCCGAATACTTCGATTGTCCGCCGACGCTGACGGTGAAGAACGTGCGGCCGTGGAACGACTGGAGGAACGACACGATCTCGTACTTGTCGGCGCCGTGTCGCTCGAACGCGACTCGGCGCGCGAGCTTGAGGGCGGCCTCGTTGGCTTCGGCGCCGGAGTTCGCGAAGAACGCGCGATCGGCGAACGTGAGCGATTCGAGGCGCTTCGCGAGGCGCAGGACGGGCTCGTTCGTGTAGCCGTTGCCGATGTGCCAGAGCTTGCGGCCTTGCTCGTCGAGGACCTTGAGGAGCTCCGGATGACCGTGGCCGAGCGCGGTGACGGCGATGCCGCCCGCGAAATCGACGTAGTCGCGGCCTTCCGTGTCCCACACGCGCGAGCCTTCGCCGCGCTCAGGCACGAACGGCGCGGGGGCGAACACCGGCACCATCACTTCATCGAAAGTCTGACGGGACACGTTCGGGCTCTTCATGACGATTCCTTTCGTTTCGTAAGAGGTAACAGATTCAAGTTTAGGCAACGCCGCGCGATGCGTCTTGCGCAATTGCGACGCGATTTGTCGGATGGGGTTCTTTTGCCCTTTTCGGCGGGCGACGGTTTTTTGTCGGTTGTTTGGCGTATGTGTGTGTCGTGAATGGCCTGTGATGTTTGCGGTCTGTGAGCGTCGCCCCTCCCCGGGGCGGGGGTCACTTTTCTTTGTCTTGCCAAAGAAAAGTAACCTAAAGAAAGGCGCTTTTTCGGCCCAGGCCTAAGGCGACATGCTCGTTCGTGTCGGCACGGCCCCCAACGTGTCGCGTCGCACCGGAACGCGGAGCGGATCGCGCGGGGGCCGTGTCGTCGCATCGCCCGCCGGCTCCTTTTTCGCTGCGCTCGGACGATGGGCACATCAAGGCGCGAGCCTCGGATTTGGATAATTGGCATACCTTGAGATTGGCGGCATGCGTCGTGCGGGGCGAGCCGTGACATGAAAGAGTGGTTTGCAGCGAAGTGAGCGGTGAAGCTGGCGAGAAGAGCGAACGCAGCTCCCTTTGCTGTCCGCCGAAGGACGCGCCTTTCTTTTGGTTACTTTTCTTTGGCAAGATAAAGAAAAGTAACCCCCGCCCCGGGGAGGGGCGACGCTCACAGACCGCAAACATCACAGGCCATTCACGACACACACACATACGCCAAACAACCGACAAAAAAACCGCAACGAAGAAAGCGCCCCCAAGGACTGCTCACGCTCAGTCCCGAGCCGGCGGCCGCTCCACCAAGGCCCCCGCGCGAGGCGGCTCGGCGCCCCCCTTCCCGTGCTGCTTCTCGAGCCACGCGCGCCGATCCTCGCGCGGCGTGACGCCGAAGCGCTCCCGATAGGCATTCGAAAAATGCGCCGCCGAAGAAAACCCGCACGCGAGACTCACCTGCACGACCGACTTGCTCGTGCGCTGCAACTGCGTGCGCGCCTTCAGCAACCGCAAATTCAGGTAATACTTCGACGGCATCGCGCCGAGATACTGTCTGAAGAGTCGCTCGAGCTGCCGCCGCGACACGCCGACGAGCCCCGCGATCTCGTCCGTCGTCAGCGGGTCCTCGACATTCGCCTCCATCAGCAGCAGCGCATCGTTCAATCGCGGGTGCCGCTCGCCCGGCGCCGTCACGAACGGAATCCGCTGGCGCTCCTCGCCGCTGCGAAGCGGCCCCGTGCCGAGCGCGTCCGCAACCCGCTCCGCCAGCTCCGGCCCCTGATCGCGGCCGATCATCGCCAGCATGAAATCAACGCTCGCCTGGCCGCCCGCGCACGTCGCGCGATCGCGGTCGATCTCGAAGATCTGCTGCGTGACGATCGAACGCTCGAATTGCTCCGCGAACTGCTGGTAAGTCTCCCAGTTCACGCTCACCCGGTAGCCCGACAACTGCCCCGCCATCGCGAGCCACCACACGCCGTGATGAATGCCCGTCACGAGCGGCGTGCGCTGGCCGACCCGCGCGAGGCTCGCGAGAAAGAGCCGGTAATCGGCGAACTGCTGGAACCGCTCGCTGACGACGATCAGCCAGTCGCAGACGATCGCATCGTTGAACGCGGCGTCCGCGTGCCACTGCGCGCCGCCCGCGAGCGGCACCGCGCGGCCGTCCCACGAGCACACCTGCCAGCGGTACAACAGGCGCGCGTCGATCTCGTTCGCGAGATTCAACGCGTCGACGATCGGCCCCACGCCCGACATCGACACGGGCGGCAACGCGACGATCGCCACCTGTATCGTGCGGGCGGGATTCGCTGGACGATTCACGGACGTCACGACCTGCCGCGTCGACCGTTACTTGAGGCTGCCCGACAGGAACTGCCTCAGGCGCTCGCTTTGCGGACGCCCGAGCACGTCGGCCGGATCGCCCTCTTCCTCGGTGCGCCCCTGGTGCAGGAACATCACGTGGTTCGACACGTTGCGCGCGAAGCCCATCTCGTGCGTGACGACGATCATCGTGCGCCCTTCCTCCGCGAGCTTC
>NZ_JPWT01000136.1:0-14481 GCF_000773065.1 Burkholderia sp. ABCPW 111
GTCGAACGTCGAACGTCGAACGTCGAACGTCGAACGTCGAACGTCGAACGTCGAACGTCGAACGTCGAACGTCGAACGTCGAACGTCGAACGTCGAACGACTAGCGGCAGGCGTCAGCATCCTCTCGCCACGCCGCCGCTCGCAGTCTCGCTCCGCTAGTGCAACTTCACGCGCGGCAGCGTCGAGCGCCGCAGCCAATGCGCGATCGTGTCGAGCACCATCCGCGGGTAGCCGTGCAGCGCCGCGACATGCAGCCGATACAGCGACATGTACATGAAGCGCGCAAAGAGCCCTTCGATCAACATATTGCCGCCGATCAACCCGCCCATCAGATTGCCGACCGCGCTGAAGTGCCCGAGCGACACGAGCGAGCCGAAATCGCGATAAGTGAATTCCGGCAGCGGCCGGCCCTCGAGCCGGCAACCGAGCGCGCGCAGCATGAAGCTCGCCTGCTGGTGCGCGGCCTGCGCGCGCGGCGGCACGTTGCGGTCGTGCCCCGGCCACACGCAACCCGCGCAGTCGCCAAGCGCGAACACGTTCGGATCGGTCTCGGTTTGAAGTGTGCGGCGCACGGTCAGTTGACCAAGCTTGTTCACCTCGAGGCCGTCGAGCTTCGCGAGCACCGACGGCGCCTTGATGCCCGCCGCCCACACCGTCAAGTCCGCCCGCACGCTCTTGCCGCTCGCGGTGCGTACGACGCCCGGCGCGACTTCGGTCACGCGCTCGCCGAGCATCAGGCGCACGCCGAGCTTCTCGAGCAGTTCGGCGGTCGCCGTCGACACGCGCTCCTGCAACGCCGGCAGGATGCGCGGCCCCGATTCGATCAGCACGATGCCGACGTCGTGCCGCGGATCGAGCTTATGCAGCCCATACGCGGACAACACCTGCGCGGTGTTGCGCAGTTCCGCCGACAGCTCGACGCCCGTCGCGCCGCCGCCGACGATCGCGACCTGGATGCGCGGCGCGCCCGCGTCCACCGGATCTGCCGGGTCCGCGGAATCCGTCGCGGAAACGGTTTGCGCGATGGGCTCGGCGGGCTGGTGCTCGGCGCGCATGCATGCCGCGATCAGGCGCTTGCGGAACCGCTCTGCCTCCGCGACCGTATCGAGCGCGATCGAATGCTCCTGCGCGCCCTGCACACCGAAATAATGCGTCGTGCTGCCAATCGCGATGACGAGCGTGTCGTACTCGAGCTCGCGCTGCGGCAGCAGCTCGGCGCCGTCATTGTCGGCAACGGGCGCGAGCGTCACGCGCCGCGACGCGCGGTCGAGCGCGATCAGCTCGCCCTGATGGAATTCGAAGCCGTGCCAGCGCGCCTGCGCCGCGTATTCGAGCTCCTGCGTGAACGGGTCCATGCTGCCCGCCGCCACTTCGTGCAGCAGGGGCTTCCAGATATGGGTCGGGTAACGATCGACGAGCGTCACGAGCGCGCGCGCGGGCCGGTTGCCGCGCGCGCCATAGCGGTCCCCGAGGCGGGTCGCCAGTTCGAGTCCGCCCGCGCCGCCGCCGACGATGATGAAACGATGCATCCGATTCCCCTTACGATTCGAGACTGCTTGCGGTCAAGGCGGCGAGCGCGACTGCATTCGCCGCCAATCGACATCCTAACTAGTTCGGACACTTCAGGCACGCGAGCGCCTCGGCGTCGCGCATCCGTGCGGCACGAATGCGGCGGCGCCTGTGTCTGCATTGTCACGGAGTTTGTGTGACGGCCGCAAGCGCTCAAAACGAATCGGGCGCGAAGGAAACCGTGGGCGGCACGATGGAAACGGTACGCACCGTGCGCGATGCACGGCGCATACCCGCGACGCGAGCGCCGCGCGTCAGTGCGCCTCTTCCCAGTTCTCGCCGACGCCGACTTCGGCGACGAGCGGCACCTTCAGCTTCGCGACGCCGCACATCATCTCGGGCAGCTTCTCGCGCACGACCGACAGTTCGCTCTCCGGCACCTCGAGCACGAGTTCGTCGTGCACCTGCATGATCATCCGCGCGCCGAAGCCGCCGCGCTCGAGCCAATCGTCGACCGCGATCATCGACAGCTTGATCAGGTCGGCGGCCGTGCCCTGCATCGGCGCGTTGATCGCCGCGCGCTCGGCGGCCTGACGGCGCGGGCCGTTGCCGCCGTTGATCTCGGGCAGCCACAGGCGGCGGCCGAACACGGTTTCGACGTAGCCCTTCTCCTTCGCGCGCGCGCGCGTCTCTTCCATGTAGCGCGCGACGCCCGGATAGCGAAGGAAGTAGCGGTCGATGTAGAGCTTCGCCGCGTCGCGCGTGATGCCGAGGTTCGATGCGAGGCCGAACGAGCTCATCCCATAGATCAGGCCGAAGTTGATCACCTTCGCGATGCGCCGCTGATCGGACGTCACTTCGAGCGGCGTCACGCCGAACACCTCGGCCGCGGTCGCGCGATGGATGTCCTCGCCTTGCGCGAACGCGCGCAGCAGCGAATCGTCCTCCGAGATGTGCGCCATGATGCGCAACTCGATCTGCGAATAGTCGGCCGACACGATCTTGCAGCCCGGCGCCGCGATGAACGCCTCGCGGATGCGCCGCCCTTCGGGCGTGCGCACCGGGATGTTCTGCAGGTTCGGATCGTTCGACGCGAGCCGCCCCGTGACCGCCACCGCCTGCGCGTAATTCGTATGCACGCGGCCCGTGTTCGGATTGACCATCCGCGGCAGCTTGTCGGTGTAGGTCGACTTCAGCTTCGATAGGCCGCGATGCTCGAGCAGCAGCTTCGGCAGCGGATAGTCTTCCGCGAGTTTCTGCAGCACCTCTTCGTCGGTCGACGGCGCACCGCTCGGCGTTTTCTTGACGACGGGCAGTTGCAGCCGCTCGAAGAAGATCTGGCCGATCTGCTTCGGCGAGCCGAGATTGAATTCGCCGCCCGCGAGCGCATACGCGCCCTGCTCGAGCTCGACGAGCCGCGTCGCGATCTCGCTGCTCTGCCGGCTCAGCCGGTCGCTGTCGATCAGCACGCCCGTGCGCTCCATCTTGCGCAGCACGAGCGACACCGGCATCTCGATGTCGCGATACACGCGCGCAAGCCCCGGCTCGCGCGCGATCTGCGGATACAGCGCGTGATGCAGTTGCAGCGTGACGTCCGCGTCCTCGGCCGCGTACTCGGACGCCTTGTCGAGCGGCACTTCGTCGAAGCCGATCTGCTGCGCGCCCTTGCCCGCGACGTCCTCGTACTTGATCGTCTTCACGCCGAGATGGCGCAGCGCGAGGCTGTCCATGTCGTGCGTGCGGTGCGATTCGAGCACGTACGATTCGAGCAGCGTGTCGTGCTCGATGCCGTTCAGCGCGATCCCGTAATTCGCGAGCACCTGCGCGTCGTACTTCAGATGCTGGCCGAGCTTTTTCTTGCCTGCATCCTCGAGCCACGGCTTCAGTTTCGCGAGCACGTCGTCGCGCGGCAACTGGGCGGGCAGATCCGGCCCGCGATGCGCGAGCGGCACGTACGCGGCCTGCCCCGGCTCCACCGAGAACGACAGGCCGACGATCTGCGCGAGCATCGGATCGAGCGAAGTCGTCTCGGTATCGAATGCGGTCAGCCCGGCGGCCGAGATTTTCGCGAGCCACGCGTCGAACTGCTCCCATGTCTGCACGGTCGCATAGTCGCGCGCGGCGGCGAGCGGCAGCTCGGCCGTCGCGCCGCCCGCCGGGTCCTGCACCGCGCCCGCCGCCGCGCCCGCGCCGTTTGCGGCGGGCTCGCTGTCGAGCTCGCGCAGCCAGGTCTTGAAGCCGTAAGTCGCGAAGATGTCGCGCAGCGCTTCGCGGCCTTCGCCTTCGGTCGCGAGCGACGTCTCGATCGATTCGACGTGCGGCGCGAGACCGCATGCGGTCTCGACCGTCACGAGCTTGCGCGCGAGCGGCAGGAAATCCGTCGCGCGGCGCAGGTTGTCGCCGACGACGCCCTTGATCTCGCCCGCGTGCTCGACGACGCCGTCGAGCGAGCCGTACTGCGTCAGCCATTTGACGGCCGTCTTCGGGCCGCACTTCTCGACGCCCGGCACGTTGTCGACGGTGTCGCCGATCAGCGACAGGTAATCGACGATCAGTTCCGGCGGCACGCCGAATTTCGCGAGCACGCCGTCGCGATCGAGCGCCTCGTTCGTCATCGTGTTGATCAGCGTGACGCGATCGGTGACGAGTTGCGCGAGATCCTTGTCGCCCGTCGACACGATCACCTGCATCCCGCGCCGCTCGGCCTGCTTGGCGAGCGTGCCGATCACGTCGTCGGCCTCGACGCCCTCGATCATCAGGAGCGGCCAGCCGAGCGCACGCACCGCCGCGTGGATCGGCTCGATCTGCAGCGCGAGATCGGGCGGCATCGGCGGGCGGTGCGCCTTGTATTCGGCGTACAGATCATCGCGGAAGGTTTTGCCCTTTGCGTCGAACACGCACGCGCTATACTCTGCACTGACATCCTTGCGCATGCGGCGCAGCATATTGATGATTCCGTAGAGCGCTCCGGTCGGCTCCCCGCCAGGGCCGCGCAAATCAGGCATCGCATGGTAAGCCCGATACAGATAGCTTGAACCATCAACCAATAGCAGGGTCTTACCTTCCAGATTTCGTTCTTCAGGCATTATGAATAAGAGAAAAGTGATTCCGAGTCTGCGTTCGCTCGCAGATCAAGAACGCGCTACGGCGAAGAAGGCCCGCGCTTCGTGGCAGATGTTCACGATTATGGCAGAGTTTATCGAGGCGACCGAGTACCTGTCCGAGATCCGCCCTGCCGTCAGTATCTATGGTTCCGCGCGTCTGAAGCCGGATTCGCCGCACTACAAGCTCGCCGTGCAGATCGCGCGCAAGCTGTCCGACGCGGGCTTCGCCGTGATCTCCGGCGGCGGCCCGGGCATCATGGAAGCGGCGAACAAGGGCGCGCACGCGGGCAAGGCGCCGTCCGTCGGCCTGAACATCGAGCTGCCGCACGAGCAGGCCGGCAACCACTTCCAGGACATCTCGCTGCGCTTCCGCCACTTCTTCACGCGCAAGGTCACGTTCGTGAAGAACTCGGACGCGGTGATCGTGATGCCGGGCGGCTTCGGCACGCTCGATGAGCTGTCCGAAGTGCTCACGCTGATTCAGACGAAGAAATCGCGCCTCGTGCCGATCGTGCTCGTCGGCAGCGAATTCTGGAGCGGCCTGCTGCAATGGTTCCGCGACCAGATGATCCCGATGGGCCTCATCAATCCGGACGACATGAACCTGATGAAGGTGATCGACGATCCGGATCAGGTGCTCGAAGCGGTGCTCGCGTTCTACGAGGATCGCGGCGAGGAGGCCGAGGAGGCGCACCCGCCGCGGCCGGAAGAGGACCGGATGTTCTATCTGTGACGAACGCGCGCGCCGCATGCCGTTGCGGCGCGCGCGGCGCGCATCGCCACACGCGCACGGGCGGGGCCGATCAGGCGCCCGCCCGTTTTTTCTTGTGCGTTGCCGCGATCGAAAACCGGCGAGCGGAACGCGGCACGCCGCGCACTTCGTAACCGCTCATTTCGCGGACCGCAGGGTAAATGTCAAATTCGGCGCGCGACGCGCCGTGGATCGACGCGTGCGTCAATCGAATTGTCAAGCGACGCTCTAGCCGCATCCAGCCACGCGAACCGTGCGCGAACGCACCGTTACAAATCCACACGCCAATTAATCCGCCACGCCGCCACACTTCGTCCTGCAGCGTGTCCGTCGGAACGGACGCGGCGGGTTCGGGGCTCGAAGCCCGCACACGTCGGAACGGACGCTCGTCTCAACTCGTGAGGAAAAAAACATGAAACGCTCGTTGATCGCCTTTGCATTGACCGGTATCGGCATCGCGCTGTCCGGCGCGGCGCACGCCGTAAACGTCGACGTCAACATCGGCACGCCCGCGCCCGTCGTGGTCGCGCCGGCACCCGCGCCCGTCATTGTCGCCCCCGCGCCCGCCGTCGTCGTCGGCTGGCACGGCGACCGCTACTGGGACGGCCACCGCTATTGGGAACGCCGCGAGTGGGAAGAGCATCACCGTCACCGCGGCTTCTGCCCGCCGGGGCACGCGAAGAAGGGCGAGTGCTGATGCGCCGCGCCTGAATCGCGCCGCGCGGCGCGACGCCGCCGCGCGAAGACCATCGGCGGCCGCCGTCGACGCAGCCCGCCGATGCGAAACGAAACAGCCCGATCGGTGCGAACCGATCGGGCTGTTTCAGTTAGGCTGACTATGTTCCCGACGAGGCCGTCCATGAATCGATCATGGGCGGCCTCGTCGTGTTTCGTGCGATCGCCGCAGCCCCGCGCCGCCGCCGTGGCGCGTTACTGAAACGCCACTTCCGCAAAGCTGCGCAGCTTGCGGCTATGCAACCGGTCGAGCCCGTTCGTGCGAAGAATCTCCATCGCCTTCACGCCGATCTGCAAATGCTGATCGACCTGCGCGCGATAGAACTGATCGGCCATCCCAGGCAGCTTCAGCTCGCCGTGCAGCGGTTTGTCCGACACACACAAGAGCGTCCCGTACGGCACGCGGAAGCGGAAGCCGTTCGCGGCGATCGTCGCGCTTTCCATGTCGAGCGCGATCGCGCGGCTCTGCGACAGCCGCTGCACCGGCTCGCGATGATCGCGCAATTCCCAGTTGCGGTTGTCGACGCTCGCGACGGTGCCCGTGCGCATCACGCGCTTGAGCTCGACGCCTTCGAGCTGCGTGACCTGCGCGACCGCGCGCTCGAGCGCGACCTGCACCTCGGCGAGCGCCGGGATCGGCACCCACAGCGGCAGATCGGCGTCGAGCACGTGATCCTCGCGGACATAGCCGTGCGCGAGCACGTAATCGCCGAGGCGCTGCGTGTTGCGCAGCCCCGCGCAGTGGCCGAGCATCACCCATGCGTGCGGACGCAGCACCGCGATGTGATCGGTGATCGTCTTCGCGTTCGACGGCCCCACGCCGATGTTGATCATCGTGATCCCGCTGCCGTCCGCGCGCTTCAGGTGATATGCGGGCATCTGCGGCCCGCGCGGCGGCGGCGTGCCTTCGGTCGCCTCGTCGCCGAGGTTCGCGTTGTACGTGATCACGTCGCCCGGCTCGACGAACGCCGTGTATTCGCTGCGGTACGCACGCACTTGCGGATCGTCGCTCTCCGACATCATCGCGCGGCCGAGCTTCACGAATTCGTCGATGTAGAACTGGTAGTTCGTGTAGAGCACGTAGTTCTGGAAATGCGTCGGCAGCGTCGCCGTGTAGTGGCGCAGCCGATGCAGCGAGAAATCGACGCGCGCGGCCGTGAAGAGCGCGAGCGGGTGCGGCTCGCCCGGCGCGGGCTCGTACGTGCCGTTGACGATCCGGTCGTCGAGGTAAGTGAGATCCGGCGTATCGAACACGTCGCGCATCGCGACGAGGCGGTCGCGGTCGAGCTCGCCTTCGAGATGGATTCCTTCGGAAAACGCGAAGTGAACCGGAATCGGCTGCGTCGACACGCCCACTTCGATCCGCACATGATGGTTCTTCGCGAGCAGGCGCAGTTGCTCGCGGTAGTAGCTCGCGAACAGATCCGGGCGCGTGACGGTCGTCTCGAACACGCCCGGGCCCGCGACGAAGCCGTACGAGCGGCGCGAATCGACGTGCGTGTTGACGTCGGTGCGGATGCGCACGAACGGATAGCATGCGCGCACGCGCTCGTCGAACGAGTCGTTGCGGCGGTAGCGCGCAAACGCGTCTCGCAGGAACGCGGTGTTCGTCTCGTAGATCTCGGAGAGCCGCGCGACGGCGGCGATCGGGTCATCGAACGCTTCGACGGACGGACTGCCCGGCATGTGCATCCGGGAACGGCGATTGGGATCGTTCTTCATGTAGCAATGCCTCTTCAAGATCGCTTCGACATTACCACGGAACCCGCGCGCGCGGCCGATGCCCTTCGCGGCCGCAAGGCCGGCCGCGCATCGACGAACGGCATCGGCACGACGCCGGTATTTGCTAAAATCCAATGGTTCACTGGGAGAAACACGATGAAGCCGCTCCTTTTCGCCGCCGCCCTGACGGCACTCGCTCTCGGCGGCCCCGCCTACGCCGCCGACGCCGCTCAAGCGGCCGCCGACGCAAAGGCCCAGGCCGCGGCCAACGAGGCGGCCGGGCTGCCCGATCTCGCGCAGATCAACCGCCCGGGCGCCGAAGTGACGTCGAAGGTCGATTTCAACGACGTGCGACGCACGCCGAGCTTTCACGAAAAAAGCAAGAACGGCACCGAAGTCACCGAATACCGCGATCGCGGCAAGCCGGTCGAGATCAACGTGAAATCGAATTTCGGCACCCGATATCAGATGAGCGCGTCGCCCGACACGTCTCCGCGTCCGCACGACGCGGGCGTGCCGATCACGCGCCTGCCGTCGGTCAACTTGCACTACTGACGCCACCGCCGGCGCCCCGCGGCGCCGGCTCCTCTTCCGCCCTTTTTGCGACACCGGCGCGCCGCCGGCACGCCAACCCGATCCGACGTCTCTTGCATGGCCGTTTTCACCGCAGTTTCCGACGCTGACCTCGCACTCTGGATGCGCCACTACGATCTCGGCGACGTTGTCGCGTTCCGCGGCATCCCGTCCGGCATCGAGAACAGCAACTTCTTCCTGACGACGACGCGCGGCGAATACGTGCTCACGATCTTCGAGAATCTGACGGCCGCGCAGTTGCCGTTCTACATCGACTTGATGAGCCATCTCGCGAAGCACGGCGTGCCCGTGCCCGCTCCCGTCGCGCGCGACGACGGCGCGCTGTTCGGCGAGCTGCACGGCAAGCCGGCCGCGATCGTCACCAAGCTCGAGGGCGCGGCGGAGCTCGCGCCGAGCGTCGAGCACTGCGTCGAAGTCGGCCAGATGCTCGCGCGCATGCACCTCGCCGGCCGCGACTATCCGCGGCATCAGCCGAACCTGCGCAGCCTGTCGTGGTGGCGCGAGACGGTGCCCGAGATCGCGCCGCTCATCACCGGCGAGCAGCGCGCGCTGCTGGAAAGCGAGCTCGCGCACCAGGCCGCGTTCTTCGCATCGGACGACTACGCGGCGCTGCCCGAAGGCCCCTGCCATTGCGACCTGTTCCGCGACAACGCGCTCTTCGCGCACGCGGATGCGGACACCGGCCACACGGTGCGGCTCGGCGGCTTCTTCGATTTCTACTTCGCCGGCTGCGACAAGTGGCTGTTCGACGTCGCCGTGACGGTCAACGACTGGTGCGTCGACCTCTCGAGCGGCGCGCTCGACGCCGCACGCGCCGACGCGCTGCTGCGCGCATACCAGACGGTGCGTCCGTTCACGGCCGGCGAGCGCCGCCACTGGGGCGACATGCTGCGCGCGGGCGCGTACCGCTTCTGGGTGTCGCGCCTGTATGATTTCCATCTTCCCCGCGCCGCGCAGATGCTCAAGCCGCACGACCCGGGCCATTTCGAACGCATCCTGCGCGAGCGCATCGCGCACGCGGGCACGCTCCCCGAGACCCACGCATGCAACTGATCGAAGTCTCCGCCAAGACCGGCTACGTGTGGTTCCGCCAGGGCATCTGGCTGTTCCGGCGCAATCCGCTCGCGTTCGTCACGCTGTTCTTCACGTACCTGCTCGCGATGATGCTGGTGTCGCTCGTGCCGGTGATCGGCGCGGCGCTGCCGCTCCTGTTCATTCCCGGCATCGCGGTCGGCTTCATGGCGGCGTGCCGCGATACGATCGCCGGCAAGCAGGTGCTGCCGACGATCCTGATCGACGGCTTCCGCTCATACGGCCCCGTCGTCACGCAGCGGCTCCTCGCGCTCGGCGGAATCTATATCGTGTCGATGGCGCTCGTGTTCGCTTGCTCGTCGCTCGGCGACGGCGGCACGCTGCTGAAGATCATGTTCGGCCTAGGCGCCGAGAACCTCGAATCGGAAGCGCTCGCGTCGCCGGGCGTCGCCGTCGCGGTACTGATCGCGGCCACGCTGTACGTGCCGGTCGCGATGATGTTCTGGTTCGCCCCGGTGCTGACCGCATGGCACGACGTTCCGCCGATGAAGGCGCTGTTTTTCAGCATCGTGAGCTGCTGGCGCAACAAGGGGGCGTTCACCGTCTACGGGCTGCTGTGGTTCGCGGTCGCGCTCGGCGTGTCGTTCGGGCTCGCCGCGCTGATGCAGGCGCTCGGCGCCAGCGCGTACGCGCTCACGGTAATGATGCCGGCATCGATCGTCATCACGGCGATGCTCTACTGCTCGTTCTACGCAACCTATCGCGGCTGCTACGGCGTGCAGGAGCCGGGCGCGCCGACACTGCCGGATTCTTCCCGGTAATCGCCGCAAGCGGGAGCGGCGCGGCCGCGCCGATGCACGCGCGTTTCGCGTGTCGTCGCGCGGTTCGGAATCGCCGGCGCACACGCGGCGGATGCTTCGACGGAGAAAGCGGCGTTCACGCAGCGCACGAGTGAAGATCGCTGCCTGCCTGGCGTCGGGCATCCGGTGCCGCTTCGTCGCCGAAGCGAGACACATAGGCACCGCTAGCCATAGAGCACGCTCTCCGATTCTTCTTTCGACCTTTCGCTGCTACCTGGCACCCCTCGCGCGCCCCGCCGATTCGGCCTCCGGCGCCGGTGTCGCCGCGACGCCTTGCCGGGCCGGCCTTACGCCAACGAAGTCGCGGCCAAGTTCGCCGCCCTCTTCGTCGTCGACCATCGATTCATCCCCTTTTCGATTCATCCCCTTCTTGAGCGCTCGGCGCCTCTCGCCAATCGTCGCAGTTAGGCGCAAAATCATTTGCATACAAATCTTTTGTGCTTTACCAAAACTCCATCATGAACGATTCGCCAACCTTCCCGCTCACGCTCGACGACCAGCTCTGCTTCGCGCTCTATTCGACGTCGCTCGCGATGACGAAGGCTTACAAACCGCTTCTCGACAAGCTCGCGCTCACGTATCCGCAGTACCTCGCGATGCTCGTGCTGTGGGAATCCGACGACATGGCCGTCAAGGACATCGCCGCCCGGCTCAGCCTCGATCCCGCGACGGTCACGCCCCTCCTCAAGCGCCTGGAGGCGCTCGGCTACATCGAGCGGGTGCGCGACACGAACGATGAGCGGATCGTCCACGCGCGGCTCACCGCAGAAGGCGCCGCGCTGAAGCAAAAGGCCCGATCCGTGCCCGCCGAGCTGTTTTGCGCGATGCGCCAGACGCCCGATTTCCTGATCCGGCTGCGCGAAGATCTGACGCGGCTGCGGCAAGCGCTGACGGACGCCAGCGACGCCTGATCGACTGTCGCTCTGCCCGCGCTCTGCCCGCGCTCTGCCCGGTAAGTCACGCCCTAAAAAAATAATTTGCACACTAATGATTAGCGAACTATATTTATGCCGTGGCCCGCGCTTCCCGATTCGCCGAGGCCCATTTCTCTCACGACACAGGAGTCCAGCATGAACATTCTGTACAAGACGGCAGCAACCAGCACCGGCGGCCGTGACGGCCGCGCGACGTCCCAAGACCAGAAGCTCGACGTGAAGCTTGCCGCGCCGCGAGAACTCGGCGGTACGGGCGCGGACGGCACGAATCCCGAGCAGCTGTTCGCCGCAGGCTATTCCGCATGCTTCCTGAGCGCAATGAAGTATGTGGCGGGCCAAAGCAAGCAGACGTTGCCCGCAGATACGACCGTCACCGCGGAAGTGGGCATCGGCCCGAACGAGGAAGGCGGATTTGCGCTGGACGTCGAGCTGCGCGTCGCGCTGCCCGGCCTTGATGTGGCGACCGCGAAGGCAATCGTCGATCGCGCGCACCAGGTGTGCCCGTATTCGAACGCGACGCGCAACAACGTCGCGGTACGCCTCGTCGTCGCTTGACGCCGCGGTGCGCACGCGCCGAAATGACAAAGAGGGCGCGCCGGCCATCGAGCCGGCGCGCCCTCTTCGACTTTACAACTTTATGCGTATAAATTTAGTACGCGCTTAACGCGAAATCACGAGCGTTCGAGTGCGGCTTCGCGATCAAGCTTGCGCATACGGAATTCGAGGTCATACAGATCGGATGCGCCGGCGAGATACGCATCGGCGCGCTCCTTCGCGCGTTGTTCGGGCGACTTCGTCAGAAACAGGAACAGGCGGCTCAACAGGTACATGATCGGTCACTCCAATCCAAGGGCTTTCACTTAGGTATTTACCCGCATTATAGGGAAAACCCCGAGCCGACTCCAGCCGTTCTCGAATCGTGCGTCGTTACGACGCGACAACCGCCCGCGTGCGCGACGCAAAAAAGGACCAAATCAACTCGCTCGCGTCCGGGCCGGCCGCCGAGTGAAACGGCACGCTGTCGTCGCCGCCCGCCCACGCGTGCGCAAGGCCGTGGACCCGGCAGAGGCGCACGACGGACTCGCCGTCGCGACGATAATCGATCGTGCGGGCGTCCGCCGCGCTCGTCTCGACGCGCTCGACGGCGGCCGGTTCGCCTTCGGCGTTCGCGAGGCCATTCAGCCGCAGGAACTGGACCGCGAGTTCGTCTGCATTCTTCGGCGCGACGACGCGATCGTCGTCGCCGTGCACGATGAGGGCCGGCATCCCCGGATGCGAGCCCGGCGCGACGAGCGCGTCAGTGACGACGGCGGGATGGCGATGCAGGCCGCGGCGCATCACGTCCATCGCGGTGATCCCGGAATGCGCGTCGCCGAACGCGGGCCCCGAGTGGAGCGCCACGGCGGCAAAACGCTGCGGAAAGTGCAGCGAGAGCAGCGACACGAGTCCAGCCCCCGCCGACAGGCCGGCCGCGTACACGCGCGACGCGTCGAAGCCCCGCTCGGTAACGAGCGTGTCGACGAGCGCGACGACCGCTTGCGCCTCGCCGCGCCCGCCGCGCGCGGTGTCGTCGTACCAGTGCCAGCAGCCGTGCGCGTGCGCGTTGAGCGACTGCTCCGGATAGATCACGGCGAAGCCGTGCCGATCCGCGAGCAGGTTCATCCGCGTGCCTTGCGCGAACTGATCCATGTCCTGCTTGCAGCCGTGCAGCATCACGACGAGCGGCAGGCCGTCCGTATCCGCGCCGGGCGGCACGTACAGCCCATATTCGAGATGCTTGACGAAGCGCCCGAACGCGGGCGGCAGCGGGTGGTCGGCACGGGTCCATTCACCGGCCGCCCATGCGGCGGCGCGCGGCCGAACGCGCGATTCGCGCGCGACGGGCGGGGCCGGCTCGACGGGCATCGCGACGGCAGCCGCAGTGGAAATCGAATCGGCGAACGGCCAGTCGGCCGCCATCTTTTGGGCCGCCATCAATACGGACTCGGGCGCGGCGGACTTCGGCGTGCGCGCGTTCGGCAAGTGCAGCATGCGTTTCACACCGCCCAGCCAGAATTTCGTCAGACTTTTGGTCATCGGTCGGGGCTCGCAGTCAGAAATTAGGGACGCCGCAGTGGGCGCGACCATTCAGGATTGTGCAATGCACAATAGCACTATTTCTGGGATTTATCCTGACACCCGATAGTTCCCTGCCGGCGTCCGAACGGAGCGCGGCCCGCGACGACCGGTATACTGGGCGCTCGCGCTTGTCTTCGTTGTAGTCGCTATTCACGGCTCATGCGTTAAGCAAGTATCCCGCATTCCCCGTATCCGCCCGCAGCTTCCGATGTTCGATTTGCCGCCCCGTCTGTGGATCTCGATCACCGCCCTAGGCGGTGCCGGCCTGACACTGCCCCTCGCCGTCACGATCGCCGTCTGGCTCGCGCTCGGCTATTCGCTTCGTCGCGCCGCCGCATGGCTCGCCGTGCTCGGCATCGCGATCGGCGTCGTCGCGCTCACGAAGATCGCGTTCCTCGGCTGGGGCATCGGCGTGCGCGCGTGGGATTTCACGGGCTTTAGCGGCCACGCGATGCTGTCGACGTCAGTCTATCCGGTCGCGATGTTCCTCGCGCTCGCCCGCGCGAAACCCGTCGTGCGCATCGGCGGGATCATCGTCGGGCTCGCGGCGGGCGTCGCCGTCGGACTGTCGCGCGTCGCGCTCGATGCGCATTCGCCGTCCGAGGCGGTGACGGGCTGCGTCATCGGCGCGGTCGCCGCGATGTCGTTCATCGCCGGCTCATGGCGCGCGATGCCGCACCGCTGGTCCGCGCCCGCCGTCGCGACGAGCCTCGTGGCCGTCACGATCGCGCTGCACGGCGTTACCGTGCCGTCGCATCGGTGGGTGACCGCGGTCGCGCTGCATCTTTCCGGCCATGAACGCCCGTACGTGCGGGCGCGCTGGAAGGCGAATCCGAACTACCGGCCCGCGTCGCGGCCGGCCCAGCAGCAGACGCTCGGCTTGCCCGCGATCGTCGAACACGTGTAACGCGAGCGCGGGTTGCGCCGTGCGGGGCTGCCGGGCTGCCGGCTCGGTTCTTCGGTTCTTCGGTTCTTCGGTTCTTCGGTTCTTCGGTTCTTCGGTTCTTCGGTTCTTCGGTTCTTCGGTTCTTCGGTTCGCCGGTTCGCCGGTTCGCCGGTTCGCCGGTTCGCCGGTTCGCCGGTTCGCCGGTTCGCCGGTTCGCCGGTTCGCCGGTTCGCCG
>NZ_JPWT01000137.1:0-13764 GCF_000773065.1 Burkholderia sp. ABCPW 111
ATTCGCAACAGGCAATACGCCTCCCCGGGCCTGTCGCGGTTCCCCCGCTCCCTTTAGCCCGTGGTCTCCAGCGCCTCTATCTCGCATGACGCCTCTTGATGGAATAAATACTTTCCGACGTCTTGCCGCCCGAATTACCGTTGCGCGGCGACGTGTGTTATTGAACCGAGGATTCTGCGATGCAGCATAAGATATCGAATCCTAAATGTAAACATTTTTAATTCGATTTTCATTTTTCGAAGCAAGTTTCGAAAATGCACTCTCTTATCACCATCATGTCGATATGGAATTATCGAATAAGCCTAATCGAGCATTTACGGCACCACTTTTGAAAAACGACATCGCACCCTTATCTCGATCCGAGCGCACACGCGAGAATCGCCGCCGCCGAAACCGCGCCGGCGCACGCGGGCCGAGCTCAACGTCCGCCGTTCGCGAGCCCCATGTACATCACGCGGCTATTGTCCGCCGGGTCGACCATCACCCGCACTCGCTCGCCGACGCGCGGGATATTCCCCAAATCGATGAATTGCTTGATCGTCACGTCCCACGATGCGCCATTGTGGTGAACGCGCAGCTCGACGCGCATCATCGGCACGTTATTCAGCGTCACACCGGTTTGGCCGATATTCACGACATCGGCCACGGCCTCATAACCATTCTTCACAACGGTCTGAGCCCGAACCGACGACATGACCGTCGACAAAGTCATTGACGTCGTCACTACCACGAAAATCAAGACAATCGCCACCAATACGCCGACGACGCTGATTATCGAAGTCTGGAACATAAATGCGCTCCCTTTCCGTCAATAAGACACTCCTGGTTGATTTCGAGAAGAGCCTCGATTACTCCCCCCGTAAATCGACGGTTATACGATAGTTTCATGATCGTTCAATCAGCTTTCGCGACGAAGACGCAACGCGCCACACGTCGCGAAAGCCGTCCGACCCGCCGCATCGCCCACATGGCGGCCTGCGGCCGGCTCGATGCGCGGCCGCTCGGTTACTTGCGCGCTTCGTTCAGCGTCGCGTCGCTCGTCTCCTTAGTGGACGAGGTCGACGAAGTCGTCGGAGTCGACGTGGCCGCCGCCGCCGACGACGGCGAGCGCACCGAATCGATCGCCTTGCGCGTGCGCGTCGACGTCGCCTGCACCGCCTCGTCGGTCGCCGAGCGCACGCCCTGGTTGACCTGCGACGTCGCCGCCTGCGTCACCTGCTCCTTCACCGACTGGAACAGCTGACCCAACTGCGCATGGCTGCTCATCGAGATGAGCCCCACCACGATCCCCGCCACGATTTGCTTCGTCATCGACATCTCTCCATCCTCACAAAAGATTGAAACGGGCGCGCCGGCGCGCGCCCGGAATTCGCCTGTGCACCGCCAGGCGTCGCGCGGCGCGCGACGACGCCCGCGCGCGAAGCGCGCCGACGCCGACGCAGCTGCCCACGCAGCCGAACCGCATCACTTTCCGGTCCTGAACGGCGCGAAGAAGATCGACGGCATTTCCTCCGGGAAGCCGACGGCGTTGGTCGGACGCAGGTCGCGCATGTCGACGTTGAAGTCGTAGGTCTTCTGACGCTGCTGGTTGTCCTGGTGGATCATCACCTGCTTGTCGACCGCGGACTTGATCGACGACATGTGCTCGAGCATCTTCGAGCCCACATCCTGCACGTTGCCGATCAGGTTGCTCGCATTGCTCGACGACGCCGTCGACAGATTCGGAATCGAATCCATGAACGGCTTGGCCATCGAGCCGCTCGCATCCTGCCCGTACTGGTGCGCGTTATTGCATGCGGCGAAGATTTCCTTCGGATCAATCATGTCTTGCTCCTTTTCAATGTGCGCGCCCTGCGGCGCATGAATACCGATGCTCGACGCATCACGACGGACACCTGAACGACTGCAGGATGCCCGACCATATCGGCGACGGCAGCGTGAGCGCCTGCCATTCGATGCGTACCGTGCCGAGGCTCGTCTGATACAGCCGCTCGCGACGGTCCGCCGTACCCGTGCCGCCGATCGCCTGCCCCGCGTCGAAGAAGCGGAACAGCGCCCACGGCCCGTCGAACTGCAACGTCGTCATCCGGCCGTCGACGGACTTCAGTTGCAGCTTGATCGCGAGCTGCGTGTTCTGGTTGGTCCAGTCGATCCGGTGCGGCGACGTCACGCCGTGCGCGAAGCGCAGCGTCTGTCCGCCGACCACGAGCTGCGCTTCGGACAACTGCGAATCCATGTCGATGAAGCGCAGCACGGTCGACACACGCAAGTGCCCCGAATCGTCGAGCATCGCGCCGCGAATGCGGTCGGCCGTCTCGTACGAATTGAGGACCGACTGGCTGACCATCCCGTTCGGCCCGCCGTTCGAGCGCAGCGCCTGCCACGGCTTCGCGGACGTGTCGACGTACGCGGCGAGGTGATCGCGGAAGTACGTCGCCATCAGGCCTTGCGAGCTGAACAATCGTTCGAAGTCCTCGACGCCCGCGTCCGCCTGCGTGTTGCGGCGCAACGGATAGCGGCCCGTGAAACCCTGATCGCAGACCATCTTCGTCGCGCCCGCCGCGCCGCGATTGAGCAACGCGCCGGATTCGCGCGTCGTCATCGTGCTGCCGCTGCTCACGAGGTCGAGCATGATTCCGCGCACGGGCTCCGGCTGACGCGCGGCCGTCTCCTTCAGCCGCGAGAACGCGTCGTACTGCGCGGGCAGCACCTGGCCCGCCTGCAGCGCGCCGTTGACGAGCCCGAGCTGCCGATACAGCGGCTCGAACAGGCGCGACAGCGGATTGGTGGCCACCGAGCTGTTGCGGTTCAACTGCGCAGCGAGCTGGCGGATCGCCTGGAAGTGCTCTTCGACGACGTGCTCGGGCAGCAGCACGGTCCGATAGTGCTGGCCGCTCAGCTCGCCGACGATCTGCCGCCGGCCCTTCTCGAAGCGGTACTTCTGCCGATCGATCCAGCTGTCGATGTTGCCTTCGTCGCTCGCGCCCGTGAGCGTCGTCTCGCGCGCGGCGAAGCGCAGCAGGTTCGCGAGCGGCGACTGCGCCTCCATCATCGCGGCCGCGAGCTGCGACGCGTCGTCGAGCCCCGTCACGCCGCGCACCGTCACGTCGTTCAGGAAGTTCTGCCAGGCGCCGATGTAGTCCTGAAGGAACTGGTTGCGCGCGGAATCGGCGAGCTTCTGCACGAGCCCGTCGATCTGGAAGCTGTTGCCCGACAGCGTCTCGTCGCGCAGCACCCAGCTCTCTTCCTCGAGCATCGCGCGCGCGCTCTTCTGCAACCTCGGCAGGAACACGTCCGTGTAGCCCGCGCGCGTGAACCAGCCGGACACCGCGGTATCGGTCGACGGCACGTTGCTGCGCATGCGCAGGCTCATCGCCGCCTCGAAGCCCGCCGCGCGCGACAGCGAAATGTCGTTCACCTGCTGCGGCAGCCCCTGTGCGTGGATGTGCTGCAGCACGCGCGTGACGAGCGGAATCTGCGCGGCCTTCGCGCGCGCCGAGCGCACGAGGTTCGCGTCCTCCGGCGTCGCCGGCACGTTCTTCAGCGATATCAGCGTGCGCACATGCGCGAGCAGCGAGCGCCGGTCGTCGTCCGAGTACTGGCCGCCCGACAGCGTGTCCCAGCGGCCGTCGAGCCAGCGCACGACGTCGTCCGCCGAGCGTCGATCAGGACGGCAAAGCATCAGGTAGACCTTCAGCGTCTGGTAAATGTCGCCCGGCGTGCCGTCGACCTGCGACACGAGCGTGCGCCGCACTTCGTTGTACAGCTCCGGCATCAGCATCTTCTGCAAGTGCCGGTAATAGGTGTCGCGCGCCGTCTCGGCGACGAGCCCGTGCTCGAAGTACGGCGTCGCCATCCCCTGCGCGGCGTCCTCGGCCTGCAGCTGCGCGTAGCGCATCTGGTTCGCGATCTCGATGAGCGTCGAGCCGCCGTCGTTACCGTACGACGCATCGGCCTGCGCGAGCCGCTTCGCCTCGGTGAACTGCGCCCACACGCCGTCGAGGTAGTCGCGCTCGGTGACGTAACCCCAGCCGAACCACAGCAGGAGGCCCAACACGACGATCGGCACCGCGCTCCAGCGCAGCGCGTCGCCCAGGCGGCCGCGCCACGATTTCGGGCCGCTCGGCCGCACGGCGTCGCGCTCGAGCGACACCTGCCGGATGAGCGGCGTCCACAGCTCGTTCAGCGACCGCGACGGCACCGGCAGCCCCGCCGCGCCGGCGCCCGCCGCGGCCGCCGGATGCGCATCGGCGAGCTCGGCCATCGAGCCGAGCCACACGCCGCGCAGCCGCGCGGCCGTACGCGTGTCGCCCGGCGCGAGCGCGACGTGCAGCCATGCGACGAGCGCCTTCTGCATGCGGCTCAGCGTCTCGACGAAGCGCAACTGCGCATGGTTCATCGACACCTCGGTCGCGGCGGGCGCGGAATACAGCACCTGCTGCTGCACCCGCTGCTGCAGGCCTTGCAGCGCGTATTGCCACGTCGCGTCGGCGCGCGCGGCGTCAGCCTCGGCGCCGTCGTCAGGCAGGCTGAAGCCGACGCCCCTCACCCACTTCGACGCGTCCAGCAGCGACAGCGTCGACACCGCGCCGTCGAGCCGATCGAGCCCGTTCAGCGCGACGTACACCTGCACCTGCTGGCCGAACGCCTCGTGCATCTCGTCGAGCCGCGCGCGCACCGAGTCCGCGAGACGCTTGCGCGCGTCGAGCGGCGCATCGATCATGTCGACGCCGTCGAGGCACAGCACGACGCCGCTGATCGGCGCGCCCTTGCGCAGCCGGCGCATGCCGCGCAGCAGCTTGCGCCAAGCTTCGAGCTCGGCCTCGTCGACACCCGCGCGCAGGCTCCAGCGGCCGCCGACGTCGAACCACACCGCTTCGCGCGTGATCCGGAAGTTGAAATCGTCGCCGCGGCCGTACGTCGCGTCGGAACCGAGCACGCGGTCCTGCACCGAGCCCGACACGTTGACCGCCTTCGCGACGAAGCTCGTCTTGCCACTGCCTTCCGAGCCGAGCACCAGATACCACGGCAGCGTCGCGCGATGCTGGCGCGTGAGCGCGCCGACCCAGCGCTTCCAGCGGCCGCGCGGCTCCTTCTGCCAGCGCTCCTTCAGTTGCTGGTCGAGGGTGCGCAGATGCTTGTCGACGAAATCGAGCTGCTTCGTCTTCGGCGCGACCTTGACCTGCCGCGGACTCATCGCGAGCCGCGCCCAAAGGCGCGCAAGCGTCGGCCAGAAGCCCCAGATCAGCACCAGCGCGACGAGGATCTCGCGCACCCACACGGGGCCGAGCGGGTGATAGATGCCGAACGCGAAGAGCGGCCCCACCCACCAGATCAGGATCGCGATCAGGATCGCCGCGAATACTCTCAAGCTCGTGCGAATCATGGTTGACGGCCCTCCGTCGTCGCATAAGGCAGTTGTCCTTCAGGCGCGATCTCGACGCCTTCCGGCATCGCCGGGCGCATCGGGACCTGGCCGGGCTTCTCCGGCTGCTGCAGGTTCAGGTTGCGGTCGTGGCGCTGCGCGCCGTCGGGAATCACCTTCCACAGCACGTCGACGCGGCGGTTGCGTTCGTACGCGGCGGGCGTCTTTGCCGTGTCGATCGGCTGCCCGTCGCCGCGCCCCGAATACTCGATGTTGCGCTGCACCGAGTTCTCCGGCGCGCGCGCGCCGCCCGGCAGCGCGGTCTTGCGCAGTTCGTCGGCGACGGTGCGCGCCCGCGCTTCCGACAGCGCCTGGTTGTCCGGGAACTCGCTCGTGCGAATCGGCCGCGAATCGGTGTGGCCGATCACCTCGAGGTCGCCCGGCCACGGCGCGAACGCGAGGCCGAGCCGCTCGATGTTGTGCATGAAGTCCGGTCGCACGTTCGCCTTGCCCACGTCGAACGCGCCATCGCTCTTGAACACGAGCAGCCAGCCTTGCGGATGCTTGTACGCCGTGAGCCACCCTTCCGTCAGGATCTGCGGCAGCGGCGGCGGCAGCGTCTCCGCGATGTTGATCGTGCGCGTGGGCGGCATCCACGCGGCGAGCGCGTTGCGGATCGGCCGCCCCTGCGAATCGAGCCACAGGCTGATCGCGCCGTAGGCGAGCGCCAGCACGCCGAGCGCGACGACCGCCGCGCGGCCGGCCGTCCACCACGAGCGGCGCCGCTTCGCGGGCGTGACGAGATCGGTGCCGAGCGGCTCGGGCGGCACGTGATGCCAGATGAGCGCATGCAGCTGCGAGCGCAGGTCCTGCAACAGCACGTCGCCGCGATCGAGCACGCGGTAGCGGCCCTGCCAGCCGAGCGACAGGATCAGTTCGTAGAACGACAGAAGCGAGATCGGCGGCTCGGGGGCCTTCATCCAGCGCGACAGGTCGGCGAACGCGTCCTCGCCGCCCCACGCGTCGTCGTGGAATTCGACGAGCAAGCTGCGCTCGCCGTCGTAGACGACCTGCGAGTGCTCGCGCGCCGAATCGTTGACGGTCTCGTCGAGATACGTGCAAAGCAAGTACGACGCGTCGCGGATCTGCTCCCATTCGCAGCCGGAGCCGGCAAGCCGCTCGCGGTAGAGCCGCACTTCGAGCCCGAGCTGCGTGCGGATCGCGGCCTGGTTGAGCGGCCCGGCCGCGAGATGCCGCTGCAATTGCAGCACCGCGGGCAGCGCGTGCGACACGAACGGGTTGTTCCAGCTCGCCTGCTGCAACCCCGCCTTCATGATCGCGGCCTGCTCGCCCTGCGGGTTGTAGACGACGGGCGACGCCCCGCGCGTGTCGGCGGGCGCCGCGGCGCCGCCCGGCACCGGGAATTGCAGCACGGCGGGATTGCGGGGCGAGCCGTCGGCATGCGGCAGCGCGTCGCTCACGGGATGCGCGCTCGCCGCGCCGCCCGACGATGTGAAGCTCGGCGCACCCGAGCTCGCCGCGCCGCCCGACGCGGCGACGTTCGTCGTGCCGGTGGTCGACACGGCGGAACTCGACATCGCCGCGCTCGACAGCGACGACAGCGTCGGAATCCGCGTCGCGAGATCCGGATTCGCCGCCGCGCGATCGAGCATGTTGGACGCCATCGATACGCGGCGCAGCGTGGTGGACAGGTTTCGTAGCAGGCTCATAGCAGATTGCGTCTCATGTCGTGGGTCACGCCACCTTGCCGTCTCTCAGCCCCCAGGCTTCGAAGCGAAGATCGGGGAAATCGCCGACGATGCGCAGCGCCATCGCCGAGCCGGCGAGGGTCTGCTTCCAGAACGGGTCGGTCGATTCCACTTCGAAGTACGTGCTTTGGGCGTAGTAGGGAATCTGGCGCGGGGGATTGGGCAACGCGTTCAGACGCGCGCCCGGCAGTTGCAGGTCCACGAGCTTCTGGATCTGCTCGACGGCGCCCAGCTTCGTCTGCTGCGGCAGCAACTGCCGCAGCTTCTCCGCCGGCATTGCGGCCGAAAACGCGAAAATCAGTTTCTTCAGGTTCCACTGCTTGTCGATGATGCAGATGTGCACCTGATCGCCGCGATCCTCGAAGCGCAGCGGCAACACCGGCGTCTCGATCACGCGCGCGAGCGCCTGGCGCAGCATCATCGCGAGCGGCTCGAAGCTCGTCTGAAGATCGTCGTGGTTGTAGCCGAGCTCGCGATCGGCGAGCTCCTCGTCGACGCCCGGCAGCACGCTCAGGCGCCCGAGCAGGCCGACGAGCTCGTGGTACAGCATCGCGGGCGGCAGCGGATCGAACGCGTCGAGGTTCGCGAGACGCATCCGGTACTCGGCGATCGCCTGGCGCAGCAGCAGCTCGATCAGATCGGCGACGCCGCCGCCCGTCGACAGCACGCGCTGCGCTGACGTGCTCGCGAGCCGCACGCGCAGCGTGCTCTGCAATTCGTCGATCAGCGAGCGCAGCACGAGATGCGCGCGCGTGTCGAGCAGCGGCGGGATGAAGCGCGGATCGAGCGACACCGTGCGGCTCGCATTGCGGCCCGCGACGCGCGCGATCGGCAGCGCGACTTCATCCGAACGCAATTGCGACTTCCAGCAAAGGCGCGAAACGAGCTGGCCCGTCTCGATCGTCAGGCGCCGCGGCGTGCCGGGCGCGTCGAGCCCGACCGCGAGATCGGGCACTTCGGTCGACACCGCGCGATAGCGCGACGCCGATGCGACGTCGCCGAACGCCATCTCCGGGCCGCCCGTGCGCGCGGCTTGCAGCGCGAGGCACGCGATGTCGCCCGCCTGCGCGAGCTCGGTCTCGAGCGGCGGCGGCAGCGGATCGTCGGACGGCAGCGAGAACGCGGTGCCGTCCTGGAACACGCCGCGCGCGTGGCGCAGCCCGAGCCTGCCGAGCCCGAGGCCGTCCTGATCGAGATCGAGCAGCGTGAAGCCCCAGCCGTGATTCGACGTCTGACCGAGCCGCAGTGCGGCCTGATGCGCGAGATGCCGCTCGAGCTGCTGGAAGTGCTGCGTCTCGATCAGCATGCCGTCGCTCCACGCGACCGGTCCTACCGGCAGACTACTCATTGCCTGCTTCTCCTTGTCCCATAGGTGGTTTTCGTCTTGCGCTCGGGCGGCGGCTCGTCGATGCGCACGGCCGATGCGGACATCACACCGCCGACGGGCACCGGCCCCGGCAACAACGCGTTGTAGATGCCGTCGCGGTCAAGCCAGACGGCCATGTGAATCAATCCGCGGCCCTCGACGCGCACGCGCAGCGGCGCGTAGTTCGCCGGCCGACGCGCGTAGTCGGCGTCGGCGACGAGCCAGAGATCGCCCGAGCGCGGCAGGCTCAACGAGAACTGCAGCACCTGGTTCGGCGCGATCACGTGGCGCGAATCGGCGACGACCGTGCTGTCCTGCCCGCGCGATGCGCACGACGAATCGTCGCCGCCCTGCGTCGGCAGCCAGTCGGCCGCGGTCACGACGTACACGCACGTCTGAATCGGACGCGCCTCGCCAGCCGGCGCGGCGTTCAGGCGGCCGCCGCCGACGAGCGTCACGTGCAGTTGCCGCGGTTCTTCCGGCTTCGACGACGAGAACGCCGAACAACCGGCGAGCACGCCGAGCGCGAGCGCCGCCGCGATCGATTTGAAGGGGCCCATCTTGCGACGCACGATGTTCAGCTGAGAGTCATCGTGATCGTCTGCGACGGAACGGCGGAAAAGCCGGCCGTGTTCTGGTTGTTCGGCAGGTTGGTGTCCGTGAGCCGCGTCTGCGGCGCACCCTGGATCATCACCTTGCTCGAGCCTTTCGCGTGTCGCGACGGCCCCGACACCGTGCCCGACGCGACGCCGCCCATCGAGCCCGGCTCGTCGCTGTGAGTGACCGGAATGATCGTGTTCAGGTTGTGCACCGGACCGCCCGCATAGATGATGTTCGGCACGTTCGGCACGGCCTCGGGCTTGTTCGCGATGTTCGTGTACGGCATGGGAATGGCGAGGGGCGGCGTCTTGCAGACGTCGTTCCCCGGCGCGATCGCCATCCCCCCGGCTGAGCAATTTGCAAACATGACTACCTCCTTCAAGAAACCGGGCGCGAGCGACGCTCAGCCCATGTGAATCTGGCCTGCGTCGATCTTCAGCAGCGACGCCGCGGTGACGACCGCGCTCTTCGCGTGCATCGCCATGTGCCGCTCGGTGTGGACGACCGTGCTGCCCGCGTGCGTCGCGTCGGTGCCGCTCACGTGCGTCTGGCGCTCGGCCGCCGCCTGCGTCACCACCTGCGCGCGGCTCGCGAGCTGCGCGGCCTCGAGCGACAACCGATCGCGCGCCTCGACGCGCACGTCGCGCGCGCGAAGCGCGACGTGCGCGTCGCCAAAATCCAATAAGACCTCGCGGTTCTTCTCACCGCGCTTTTCGCCGCCCGCCGCGCCGCGCTCGAGCACCGCGAGCACCCAGCAGTGCTCGCCTTCGCGGCAGATCTGCACGAGATCGCCCGGCTCCGGCGCGACCACGCAGCTCACCGCCTTCCTCGCGCGCAGCACGACGCCCGGCTGCACCGCGACGGGCCATTCGCCCGCCGCCGTGCGCTTGCCGTCGATGCGCGCGAGCGTCGTCGACGCGGCGGCGGGCGAGGACGATGCCGGCGCATCCGCCGGCTCGGCTTGCTCGCATGCCTTCTCATCGCGCACGCGCGCACCGCCCTTCATGATCCGCGTCAGCGCGTGACGCGACGCCGCGTCGTCGTCCGATTCGTATGCAAGCGCGTCGTGCGCGACAACCATTTCCCGCATGCTCATCGTCAAACTCCTCTTGCTCCCGGTTGGACTCGTTGCCACCAAAGCTGATCATCAGCGCCGGTGGCTTCCTCGAATACCGCATCCCGCGTGTCGGCCGCCGCCCACACCGGGCGAAGCTGGCCGATCAGATTGCCGCCTCGGCAATCGGCGCCGCGCAGGTCGACGCGCTCCAGATGCAGGCCGCGTGCATCGAGCTGCTGCAGGTGCGCGCCGGACAGGTTCACGCGCGTGAGCCACGCGTCGCGCAACGCGATCCGCTGCGCGCGCACGCCCTGCAGCGAGCTGTCCGACACGCTCGCGCTGTCGAAGATCGCCTGCGGCAAGTCGCTGTTCGTCACGGTCAGGCCGTTGACGGTCGCATGATCGAAGCTCGCGAGCGGCAGCCGGCTCGCGTGGATCTCGCCCGTCGCCCACGTGCTGTGCGACCACGCGGCCTGCTTCAGCTCGCAGCCCTGCACGGTCAACCGCTCGATGCGCGAATCGATCCAGCGCACGTTGACGCCGCGGCATTCGACGAGCACCGCGTGCTGAAAGCCGCTTTGCCCTGCGATCAGGTTCTCCAGCCCGACGGATTCGAGCCGCAGTTCGGCCAATTGGCTGCCGATCCACGACGTGTCGCTCCAGTGCCCGCCGCGCAGCGTGACGCCCGCGTAGTCGCCCGCGACGAGCGACACGTGCGCGCCGCGCACGCTGTCGAACAGCCAGCGCGCGCCCTTCGACTGCGCGCACACGACGTCCTTCAGCAAGCTGCCCGTCCACGTGCCGCCCTCGATCTCGCATTCGCTGAACGACACGCCTTGCAACGCGCTCTGCGTCCACGCGCTCGCCCGGAGCCGGCTCGACTCGTACGTGAGCTTCATCAGCTCGCAGCGATCGAAGCGGTTCGCATCGAACGTGCAGTTCACGAAGCGCAGGTTCGACAGCCGGCAGCCCGTCCATTCGACGCGGTCGAAGTGGCAATCGACGAACAGCGTGTCCGCCAGCGCGACGTCGCGCTGCGGCAACGTGTAGTGCTGCCCCTCGACGACTTCGGGCAGCGGCGGCGGCGGCACCGTCGAGCGGATCTTGCTCATCACACCCTCCTCGGCACGTCGAGCTGGCCGGCGTTCAGATTGCCGCGCCACGCGCCTGCTTCCGGCGGGTGAATCCACGACGTGCGGACCCGAACGAGATTGCAGTCGCGCATGCGCGTCTGCCGCATGTCGGCGCCATAGAACATTGCCTCCTTCAGCGAGCAGCGGTCGAACGACGTGCCCGTCAGTTGCGCGTGCATCACGTTCGCGCCGTCGAGCACCGTGCGGCTCCAGTGCGACTGCTGCGCATGCAGATGCTGCGCGTTCAGTTGCATGAACGAGCAGTGGTCAACCTGCACGCGGTCCGCACGCAGCTCCTGCAGGCTCGACGACTTGAGCACGCAGTCGGTGAGCCGCGCGCCGTTGATCGACGTGCCGTGCGACAGCACCGCGAACGTGAGCATGCTGCGCTGCCAGACGCTCGCGGACAAGTCGGTCAGCAAAATGCTCGGCTTCGCGAGCGTGCATTGCGACACCGCGAGGCCCGCCATCGCGCATTCGACGATCGCGAGATCGTCCGCGCGCACGCGCGTCCAGGTCCAGCCGGGCGCGCTCACCTCGGACCACGACACCGAGTTCCATTCGACATCCTGAACGTCGCCGCGCACGCCGCCGCGGCCCTGCACCGACAGCATCGACCACGAGCCGCCCGCCACTTTCAGATCGTCGAGCCGGCATTCGTCGATCGAGATCCGCTCGATCTCCACGTTCAGCCACGCACTGCGCTCGAGATTGCAGCGCTGGATCTTGCCGCCCTTCCACCAGCCGTCGCTCATCTTCACGTCGGCGAACGAGCAGTCGACCGCATGCACCTGATTGAGCCGGCAGTTCGTCCATTCGCTGCGATCGAGCGTGCAGCGCTCGAAGCGCACTTCGTCGAACTTCCAGCCGTCGAAGCGCAGCGACGACAGATCGGCGTCGCGAATCGTGACGTTCGCGAGCTCGGGCGTCTTCGCCTGACGCAGCCGCGTGCGCCAATTTTCGCCGCCGCGCGGCGCGCCCGGCAGCTTCGCGTTGCGATTCGCTTCCTCGAACGCCGACAGCCGTTCGCTTGCGTCGCGCGCCTCGACGAGCTGCCGACGGTTCTGCTCGACCCGCGCACGGACTTCTTCGTAGCCGCGCGGCGCCGGTGCGAAGCGCGGATGGTCTTCCGCGTCGAGGATCATCTCCCAGGTCCAGCCCCTCGCGACAGCGGGCATCAGTTCGTGATCCGCCTGTTGCAGCGGATCGGTGCAGTTCAGGTCCGCGCGCTGATCGGCGAATTTCATCACCGCGTCGACGTCGATCCGCTCGGCCTCGTCCTTGAATGCGGTGACGAGCATCGTCGGGCTGTCGTCGAGCAGGAAATCGAGCGCGACCGCGCCGTTCCACCACAGCACGCCGATGCCGCGATCGGGCAGGAACCACACCGTCTGCTGCTTGAACGACAGGCGCTCGATGCCCGGGCGGCCGTTGCGCGTCACGAGCGCCACGGGCACGAGGCGCGGCAGCTCGCCCGCGAAGCCCTCGCCCTGCGGCCCGAAGCCGCTCAGCTCGAAACGCGCGCCGGGCGTCCAGCATTCGCCGCGCGCCCATTGATCGGGCGCCGCCTGCTGGAAGAAGCGCAGATCGACGTTCGCGGGCCAGCCCATGTGCGTGCCGTCCTGCGCCATCGCGTCGACCGTGCCCGGCCGCGTCGGCATCCATTGCGTGCGCTCGGGCCAGTCGCTGCCGATCGCGCCCATCGCCGCGAGCGGCGCAGGGCCGACGCCGAATGTGCGCAGCTGTTGCAGCGGCGGCGTGCCGGACGCCACGCCGAACGGGTTTTCCTGCGCGCCGCCCGCCGCCGCATGCCGGTGATCGATCGCGATGCGCGCGAAGCCGCCCTGCGCATGCTCGTCGCCGAGCTGCGTCGCGCACGAGACGACTTTGCGCACGCCGTCGAACTCGACCCATGCAGTCCAGTCGACATTGCGCGAGCTCGCGCCGGGCCCGACGGAATGCGTCGAATGGCCGGCGAGCAGCCATTCGGCGCGCTGCTTCGGCAGTGCCGATTCATACAGCGGCAGCGACGGCGCGGCTGCCTTCAGCGCTTCCCAGACAGCCGCTTCGTGTACGAGGATCGACGGCTGATCGAGCCTGAAGCCCATGCCGATGCTGATCCCGAGCATCGGCTGCGCGCCGATCTGCGTATTGGTCGTGGCCACGAGGGCCGCTTGTGGTTTGATATGTCGCATAGGTCAGTTCTTCGTCTGCATCCCGAGCTTTTTCAGATCGATGCCCACGTCCGAGTAGCTCGCGCCGATGTACGAGAAGCTGAATCCCGTCACCGACATGCTGCTGCCCGTCGTCGATACGCTCGAGCCCGTCGTGCCCACCGAACTGCCGGTGGCCGACATGCTCGAGCCCGTAATGCCCGTCGAGCTGCCCGTCGTCGACATCGACGTGCCCGTGATGCTCGTCGAGCTGCCCGTGTTCGACATCGACGTGCCCGTGATGCTCGTCGACGTGCCCGT
>NZ_JPWT01000138.1:0-12707 GCF_000773065.1 Burkholderia sp. ABCPW 111
CTCGTGACTCGTGACTCGTGACTCGTGACTCGTGACTCGTGACTCGTGACTCGTGACTCGTGACTCGTGACTCGTGACTCGTGACTCGTGACTCCCGGCCCGGCGTCACACGGTCCAGTCGAGAATCACCTTGCCGCTCTCGCCCGACAGCATCGCCGCGAAGCCCTTCTCGAACTCGTCGACCGGAAAGCGATGCGTGAGGATCGGTGACAAGTCGAGCCCGCTCTGCAACATCGCGACCATCTTGTACCAGGTCTCGAACATTTCGCGCCCGTAGATGCCCTTGATCTCGAGGCCCTTGAAGATCACCTGATTCCAGTCGATCGCGGTCTGCGCGGGCGGAATGCCGAGCAGCGCAACCTTGCCGCCGTGATTCATCGATTCGAGCAGCGACGTGAACGCGCTCGGCACGCCCGACATCTCGAGCCCGACATCGAAGCCTTCGGTCATGTGCAGATCGGCCATCACGTCGCGCAGCGATTCGCGCGACACGTTCACCGCGCGCGTCGCGCCCATCTTGCGTGCGAGATCGAGGCGATAGTCGTTGATGTCGGTGATGACGACGTTGCGCGCGCCGACGTGCTTCGCGATCGCCGCCGCCATCACGCCGATCGGCCCCGCGCCCGTGATCAGCACATCCTCGCCGACGAGGTTGAACGACAGCGCGGTGTGCGTCGCGTTGCCGAACGGATCGAAGATCGCGGCGAGATCGTCGGAGATCTCGGGCGGAATCTTGAACGCGTTGAACGCGGGAATCGCGAGATACTCGGCGAACGCGCCTTCGCGATTCACGCCGACGCCCACCGTGTTGCGGCACAGATGGCGCCGCCCCGCGCGGCAGTTGCGGCAGAAGCCGCACGTGATGTGGCCTTCGCCGGATACGCGATCGCCGATCGAGAAGCCGCGCACTTCCTGGCCCATCTCGACGATCTCGCCGACATACTCGTGGCCGACGTGCATCGGCACCGGAATCGTCTTCTGCGCCCAGTCGTCCCACTTCCAGATGTGGATGTCGGTGCCGCAGATCGCGGTGCGGCGAATCTTGATCAGCACGTCGTTGTGACCGACCTCGGGCTTCTTCACGCGGGTGAGCGTAAGGCCCGGGCCGCGTTCGAGCTTGGCAAGCGCTTTCATCGCGAGCCTCCGTCTAAATGACGCCGAGCGTCTTGCCGACGCGCACGAACGCGTCGACCGCGCGATCGATCTGCTCGGGCGTATGCGCGGCGCTCATCTGCGTGCGAATGCGTGCACGGCCGCGCGGCACGACGGGATACGAGAAACCGATCACGTACACGCCTTCGGCGAGGAGCGCGTCGGCCATCCTGGATGCGACCTGCGCGTCGCCGAGCATCACCGGAATGATCGGGTGCTCGCCCGGCACGAGCGTGAAGCCCGCCGCGCTCATCTTCTCGCGGAAGTGCGCGCCGTTCGCGCGCACGCGCTCGCGCAGCCGCGCGCCCTCGTCGCTCGCGAGCAGCTCGAGCACCTTCAGCGACGCGGCCGCGATGCTCGGCGTCAGCGTGTTCGAGAACAGATACGGGCGCGAGCGCTGCCGCAGCAGTTCAACGATTTCGCGCCGCGCGGCGACATAGCCGCCCGACGCGCCGCCCAGCGCCTTGCCGAGCGTGCCCGTGATGATGTCGACGCGGCCCTCGACGCCGCAATGCTCGGGCGTGCCGCGCCCGTGCTCGCCGATGAAGCCGACCGCATGCGAATCGTCGACCATCACGAGCGCGCCGTAGCGATCGGCGAGATCGCAGACGCCTTTCAGGTTCGCGATGATGCCGTCCATCGAGAACACGCCGTCGGTCGCGATCAGCTTGAAGCGCGCGCCCGCGGCGTCGGCCTCGCGCAGCTTCGCTTCGAGATCGGCGAGATCGTTGTTTTTGTAGCGAAAGCGCTTCGCCTTCGACAGGCGAACGCCGTCGATGATGCTCGCGTGGTTCAGCTCGTCGCTGATGATCGCGTCGTTTTCGTCGAGCAGCGTCTCGAACAGGCCGCCGTTCGCGTCGAAGCAGCTCGAATACAGAATGCAGTCGTCCGTTTTCAGGAACGCGGAAAGCGCCGCCTCCAGTTGCTTGTGCACGGTCTGCGTGCCGCAGATGAAGCGCACCGACGCCATCCCGAACCCGTCCTGCTCGAGCGCCGCCTGCGCGGCGGCGATGAGGCGCGGATCGTCCGCGAGCCCCAGATAGTTGTTCGCGCAGAAATTCAGCACGTGCGCGCCGCCGGCAAGCCGGATGCCGGCCGCCTGCGGGCTCGCGATCTCACGCTCGGTCTTGTAGAAACCGTCCGCGCGAATCTGCTCGAGGGTGCCGCGTAGATGGGCGAGATAGGCATCACGCATCGCATAAGCTCCTGATATGGGCTGCAAGCCTCGGCGCTCGGCCGCGCTCGTGGCGGCGGCAAAGCAGCTTGCTACTGTTATAGTCGGCCGTCGGGTTCAGCGTATTTTTCCTGTATTTCGAACTAAAATTCGAAATACCGAACAACTCTAAGCGAACGGAATTCAAATGGCAAGCTCTTCCGGCGCGCGGCGCACAGCCGCGCCCGCTTCCGCCGGCGTCGCGCCGCCGCGGGTCGGCGAGCAAATTCAGCGCCTGCGCAACGAGCGCAAGCTGACGCTCGACGATCTGTCGCGCGCGGCGGGCGTATCGAAATCGATGCTGTCGGAAATCGAGCGCGACAAGGCGAATCCGACGATCGCGGTTGCGTGGCGGCTCACGAACGCGCTTGGCATCAGCCTCGACGAGTTGTTCGCGCAGCCGAAGGCGCCGGAGACGATCCGCGTCGACGGCCCGCACGACATCCCGACGCTCGCCGGGCACGACGCGCAATACCAGTTGCGCGTCTGGGGGCCGATCGAGCTCGCGGGCAAGTTCGAGTGGTATGAGTTGACGCTGCCGGCGCACGGCGCGCTCGTGTCGAATCCGCACGAGCCGGGCACGCGCGAGCATCTGACCGTGCTGAACGGCACGATCGAAATCGAAGCGGCGGGCATCGCGCGGCGCCTGAAGGCGGGCGACACCGCGCGCTACGCGGCCGACGGGCCGCACGCGATCCGCAACGCGGGCAAGAGCGAAGCGAAGGCGCTCCTCGTCGTGATCCATCGGCAGCACGGCGTCTAGCCGGCTCGTCAGCCAGTTGCGCAAAATACTGTATATTCGTACAGTATACGCAAAACAGGAGCCCGCGATGACCGAACAGGATCTGGCCGCGCTCAGCTTCAAGGCTGCGGCGCACGATATGGAAACGATTGTCCGCCACATTGCCGAGCGCTATATCCGGCAAGGCGTGCCGCTGACGTGGCGGCTCCTGCACGCGGTCGAGGCCGAAGCGCTCGCCGATCTCGGCTTCGCGAGCCGGCACGATTCGATGGTGCGCTGCCTGTTCGACCGCCCGGCCGAACTGTGCTTTCCCGAAACCGACGATCTCGTCGACTTCGGGCGGTCGAACGCGCTGCCTGCGGTGTTTTCGTTCGCGGTCGCCGCGTACGAGCGGGCCGCGAACGCGCGGAACGACGCGACGGAAGCGCCGGCGCGCCCCATGCGCGTGTCGCGCGCGTGGGGCGACTGACGCCACCGCGCCCAACCCAAGCCGTCGAGCGGCTCGCGCCTCGCACGCAGACAGCTGGCTTCCGGCTGCACGATGGCTGCCGAATTTGTTCGGCCGCTGACTCGAAACACTTTATCGAGCGAATGCGACACGCTATGATGAATTGCAACTAACGGGACAATAGACATGTCGCTGCCCACCTTGACGAGCCCCACATCGCCGCCCGACATCCCGAGCGATCTGTTCGATCGCGACACGTCGGATTGGCTCATCCGTCCGGACACCGCGTTCGACGCATGGCTGGCCGCCCAGGAATTTCGCCGTTCGTCGGCCGACGTCTATCGCGCGCAGTGGGGCGCGTTTCTCGGCTGGCTCGCAAAACGACAGAAAAACCTCGCGACGGTCGACACCGAGACGATCGCCCACTTCGTCGGCGAACTCCCGATCAAGAAGACGCAAAGAGTCCGCTATTTGAGGCTGATCGAGCGCGTGCTCGACCACGTGCGCAAGAGCGAGCTGGGCTCGACGAATCCTGCTCGCTTCATCGCTCAGGATGGCGAAGCAACTTGGCGTAGCGCGCGAGACAATGAACCAACCAGTTTCCTTGCGCCGGCCGAACGCGCGGCGCTGCTCGCGTATCTGTTTTCCCCGCTGCCGGCGATGGGCGCGGCGCTCTGGAAGGAGCGCCGCGATCGCGCGCTCATCGCCGCGTTCCTCGGCGGCGGATTGAAAACCGGCGAGGCGCGCACGCTCACGATTAGTTGCGTGAAACTTGGAACGACGATGCTGACGATCCCGGCGACCCAGCCGGAATTCACACGCGAAACACATCTTGCATCGTTCGCGATCGCGCTGTTCGACGCGTGGCTCGCCGAACGCCAACGCTGCGGCATTCCGGGCGAACTCGTCTTTCCCGCATCCCAATCCGGCCGGCCAATGCACAAGGCAACGATGCTGCGTGCGGTCGACGCGATCATCGATGCGGCGGACATCGCGCAATCCCGCACCGCGCGCGCCAGTCCGCAAACGCTGCGCAACACGTTCGCGGCCGAGTTGTTCGAAAACGGCGTCGATCCGGAGAAAGTCGGGCAGTGGCTGGGATTCGCGCAGCCGATATCGTCGAACCGGCTGCACCGCGCATGGAGAAACTGGCGAGAGAACCTCGCAAGTGCGCTGCCCGACGCCGAGCCGCTCACCGATGATGCGCCTGCCGCGTCAAGCCAGGCTTGAAGCCGGGATTTTTCACCCCCCGAAAACGCTCACCTTTCGACTCCCGAATTTCCTCACGTTTGAGAAATCCGGACGCATGCCGTCACCGCTTCCGGGCGAAATACGCGGCCGCCGCAAAGCGCGACGACCGCGCTCCCGACGTGTGCTCGCATTCTGGGCAGAGCAATTCGTAGCCGCGTGCGTCGTGTGACAGCTCGGGTTCGCCGTCGCCGCAATTCGAACAGCGCGCCGGCAGCGACACGTGCTGATCCAGTGATGTGCCGATCGCGTCGAACGCCGCTGCATCCAGACTCCCGGCGTCAGCCAGACGCCGAATCAGAGCGGCAATCTCGGGCGTCATGCCCTGACTGGCCCGCAATACCTCGACTTCCTTGACCGCGTCGGCCAATTCGTCGCCTTGCTCTTTCAACTGCGCGTCGAGCCGGTCCGCGCGCGCCTTGGCGGTACTCAATTGCTGCAGGAAATCGAATTCCTTGCGGTTGACGTCACGCAACCCCTGCTGGTAAGTCGACGCCATGCTGCGCAAGGAATCGAGCTCGACGAGCATCGGCTTCACGCGCCGCTCGGCTTCCGCGATCGCGTCCTTGATCTGCTGTGCGTAGTGCTCGGTGTTCTCGCGCAGCTCCGCGTGCAGCGCGTCGATGCGCTCGCGCAGCGCGGCGTTTTGGCCTTGCTCGGTTTCGAGGCGCTGATTCAGCAGCGCGTTTTCGTTTTCCATTCGATGGATCAGGCCCTGCAGCGAATCCTGATGGACTAGGCCTTGCGTCGACGCGGACGCCAGCTGCACCTCGACTTCGGTCAACCGATTCTGTAATTGCTCGGCGCGCGCGTCGCTCCGGCCAAGCGCGTTTTCAAGCGCTTCCTGGCGAATCAGCGCGTCGCGATATTTCTGTTCAGCGGCGGCTACGTCCTCGCTAGCCTGCTGCCGCTCGACATCGAGACTCTCCCGCGCCTGCTTCAATGCCTCTTCATATAGCGTGCCGAGCAGTGCGCCGGCCTTTTCTTCGAGGGCCTTCGGCAAAGCAGCGCCCTCGAGCCTGACTTTGGACGCCGCACGAATGCGTTCCCAAAAGTAGTCGATGTCCTTCGGGATGTCGCTCGCGCTGCCGGTCTGGGTCAGATCACGGACGTTCGCGGCGGACGGGCGGATGCCGAGATCGAAGAACAACCGCTTGCATGCGTGTAGCGACAGTTCTTGCCGACGGGCGCCGGATGCGCGCAACGCATCGAGTTCTTCGCGAATGGTTTGCCGGATCTCATCGAGCGTCATGGTCGTTGTGCTAAATCAAAACGTATCAATCATAACGAAACACGTTTGTTCCAATACGTTTTTGATCTGCTTGTTGTACTTTTGCTACTGCTGAAGCGGGGTTGGGAAATCTCGAGTCCTTTTGCTCACGTTGATGTCCTACATCCGTGAAACAAAGCGAAGAATCGTCATTAAGCCCATGTTTTTAAAAGATTACCGGATAGGGCCCGAATAACGGCAATTGTTTCACGTGCTGGGCGCTGCGGTTCTCGAGGCTTTTCTGGAGGCTCAAGGGGGTTCTGTGGAAAACTCGTCGGGGGCGTCTTGAGAGTATTAGAAGTAAACACCCTTGAACCTTCGTTAAAAACGTTAACGCCACGGGGAAGCCTTGCCCAGCAAGGGATTGCGGCCGATAAGGTGAAGTTTTACGGGATATGAGGTGAAAATTTTCGGGAGCCGACGTGATGGGGTTCGGGGATCAGCGTGAGCCGATGCAGGAAAGATCGTGAGCGGGTTCAGGACAGTTTCCCACAGAAGAAATTTCCGAAGGTGAGGTTTTTCAGGGGCTCCGCGATGGTGAAGCCGCGTGGAGCCTGATTCGATCTGTCCACAGTTGGGCGGCCATAGGTGAGGCTTTTCGGGATGGGTGCGAGGTAGCGATTCTGCCCTTCTTTTAAGCAAAGTTGGGGCATAGGTGAGATTTCTCGGGATTCCAGCCTGTTTTGATGTGAGCGTTTCCGGGAAGGAGCGCCTGTAAAGGCCCGTCCGGCGGGGCTTCCGAGCCTGAAATGTGCCAAAGGTGAGGTTTTTCGGGAAACCTTCGTCGGCCCAGGAACCAGGGTTGCCGCCAAAGGTGAGGGTATTCGGGCGTTTGATGCGATGGCGTCGATTGAACTCGAGGTGAGCTTTTTCAGGACCAGGAATGCTCCCGAGATTTGGTAAAGGTGACCTTTTTCGGGAGAAGTTGACGCCTACTTGGTCGCGAACGCCCGTGGATATTGGCGGGCGAGCGCTGTTCACGTGCCTGCTTTTCATCAAAGGTGAGGATTTTCGGGAAATGGCGTCGCGCGAGCGGCATCAGCCCGCTTTGGTAAAGGTGAGGGAATTCGGGAGAAGAAGATTTCGACTGGCGTCTCAGCCATGTTTCGTAACTACTTGATGTAGTTATGTTTTTTGCCATTCGAATGCGATGGTGAGGCTTTTCGGGAGTATCCGGTGCGTTATCTAGTCGGACGAAAGTCGGCTTGAGGTGAGACTTTACGGGGGCTGAATGCCGTCGATCGCCCATGTGCTGGTCCTGTGGCAACGATCGACGATGAGCTCGATGGATTTGAACGGTGAGCTTTTTCGGGAATAGGCCTGAATGGCGGGACCGGCGACGAGGGAAATATCTCTTTCAGATCCGTTCGACGGGCCTGCCGAAGGGCGGCGGGCGGTAGAAAACGACGACGTTTGGGGCGGTGAGGCGAGTCAAATGCGGACGTTCGCTTTGGCTGCCTGCGGCGCACAGTGAGTCGGTCGCTGCGAGGCGGTGTTTGGGTTTGGGCGAGTCGGAGCGTGCTTGCTCGAGCTATTTCTTTGGCGGGAGCGCCGCGAGCAGGACGTTGCCGCGGGTTGGTTCGGGGGAGTCGATTCGGGTGAGGACGAATGGGCGCCGGCAGTTCATGCCGCATTTCGGTGTCGTACGTCTGCGGCTGATGTGGATCGGTATCGTTTGGTTCGATGCTGCGTGGAAGAGCACCGCCGGTGCCGATGGTGAGCCACTGCGGCAAGGCGAACTCACGTCGCCTGGCGGGCGCCAACGAACGGTGGAATTGACCGTTCGCGTTGCCCAGCTTGGGCAGTGGCAGTCCGGCTGCGGGATTATTCGGATATCGATCGACGTGCTCCGAGACCGGCTTGGGGTGAGGCGCATCGGTTGCTGGTCGCTCACGTCGCGCGTCTTGGATGGTGATTGCCGGTCTCGACGTCTGCCGGCGGACGCCGCCCCATTCGCCGGCGGCTGCGTCCTGCTGATCTGTCGGTTAGTCGAAGCAACACGTTGCGGCTCACGTTTGGCCCTCGTAGGGCTATTCGGTTAGTTCGAAACGTCCGATCCGCTCACGTTTGCCGGGATTTCGGGTGAGTCGATTCGGTCTGGAGGCGCTCACGCTCACGGCTTCGGGCTGATTGCAGCGCGGACGAAGAGGCTTGCGTTCGTGACGCCGGCGGCGGCTCGTATATCTCTTGGATGGCGCTTTTTCGTGCATGTCGCATTGCGAGGGGTGAGGCGAGCGAAGACGTGCACGCTCACGTTGTCGTCCTGCGACGTCCTAACGTGTGCCATGCGTTGACGGACGTCGTTTGCATCGGCGGTGGCTGAGCGTGGTGACGTGCCATGCTCGAGGTCACGCGCGATCGGCTGAGGTCACTTGTCCGATCGCACGGGCGCTCGCGTGATTGCGGTGAGTCAAATCGTCTTCAGCTGCTCACGCGTCAGTCATTTACGTCGAGGGCTGGCGCCGATGCCCGTTCCGTACGGGCGGGCTCGGCAAAACCGCTCAAGCGCGTCGCTTGGGCGGGCTCCGCGTCGTCTGCCGGCGTCAGTCGGACCTCAACGCCCAAAGATCCGAGGCTGACGTCCTGCGAGTCCGCATATGCACATACATGACGCCTGAACTCTTCGGTAGCCGTTTGCCCGACGGATGGTCCGGCGCCATCCCGGGCGGTGATTCGGCCGACATCGAAGCCGGCCGCCTGTGCGCTGCTTTCCGATTCGGCACCGCGCGCCGGCCGCGGAAACGCGCGCGCACAGAAAATTCGTCGTAGCAATTTCGCGACAGGATTTGAGGTGAGACGATACGGGAACAGCCGCGCCGCGAAACGTGCGCGAGAAAAAGTCGGCATTCTCGGTGCCTGCCGCGGTGCGCAAAGGTGAGTCGGGGATGATCGAATTTTGGACCGGTGAGCCTATACGGGAGCTTGCTCGGGTGAGCGAGCGCAAATCGCCGAGCTTCACCGCATATGGTGAGCAAGCCGTTCTGGACGCACATCACCACAGACGCTATCCTTCCGGAAACTTCTCCTCCGACCCGACGCATGGCCACCAAGCGCGCCAAGAAAACCGATGTGGATGTGGTGAGTGCTAGTTCCGCCGAATTGCGTAAGGCCGTCGAGGCAATCGCAATTCAGCCGAAGAACGGCAAGATCACCCTGCTGACTCGCAAGCTGTTCAACGTGCTGCTTGCGGTCGCCCAGCAAGCCGACGATTCCGGCGACACTTATCGCGCGCTGCTGTCGGACATCGTCGCCAACTCCGCGTTCGACTCCAACGACACGGCGCTCGTCAAGGAGCACTTGCGGCGCATGGTGTCGGTGCAAGTCGAATGGAGTACCGGCACATCGAGCCAGAAGCCCGGCCGGAAATGGGGGATCTCCACGCTGATCGCCGACGCCGAAATTCTCGAAGATCCGGCGACGCGGCGCGTGTGGGTTGAATTCTCGTTCGCGCCGAAGATCAAGAAAAAGCTGCTCGACCCGGTGCAGTACGCCCGCCTGAGCCTGCAATTCCAGAGCCAACTGCGCAGCAGCGCGGGGCTTGCGTTGTACGAAATCTGCGTGCGCTATCTGACGAACCCGAGCCATCTGACGATGCGCGAGCCTTGGGAATGGTGGCGGCCGATTCTGTCGGGCACGCCGGATACCGAAGCGGGCGACGAGGCGAAGCGCGAATACAAGTATTTCAAGCGGGACTACCTGCGTCCGGCGATCGCCGAGGTGAACGCCGTGACGAACATCTTCGTCGAACTGGTCGAGCATCGCGAAGGGCGCCGGGTCGCCGAGATCCAGTTCCGCGTGTCGGAGCGAAAGCAGCCGATGCTCGCCCTCGACGAGCATCCGAACGTGTTCGACAGCACGCTCGTCGACCGCATGGTGAAGATCGGCATTCCACTGAAGGAAGCGCAAACGCTTTACGCAGACAACGAGGAAAACCGGATTCGCGCGGCGCTCCAACTGACCGAGCAGCGGGTGCGCAGCACGACGTTGCCGCCTATTCGCAGCGCGCCCGCCCTCTTCAAGGACGCGCTGAAGAAGGGATATGCGCCGCCCGTCGATACGGTCGAAACGCCTCCGCTCGGAGGCAGCGGCAAACTGGCCGCTGCTGCGGCGGCGGCCAACGCCGGGCAAGCGGACGATCCGAAGGCGCGTCTGCGCAGCGAGTACGACGCGTACCGGCGCAAGGAAGCGAAACAGCTGTACGAGGAGCAAGGCGACGCGGAGCGGGAGGTTGCGCGCGAGTCGTTCGAATCCGACGTGTTGCCCGCGCTGGGCTCGCATCTGCGCGACGATTGGCGCCGGCGCGGGCTCGAGTCGAAGCTCGTCGAAACGGCCTTCTTCGACTGGCTCGCTCAAAAGACTTGGGGCGAACCGACCGACGGCGATCTGCTTGCCTTTACGCTCAGCCAATCTCGCGCGGCTTGAGCGATTGTCGATCGATTCGCGGATTCGACTTCTTCGGTAACGAGCAACAAAAAACGGGGCCCGCTGGGCCCCGTTTCTTTTTGACTCACGCGTTCAGTTCGACAACAGCATCCGCTCGAGTTGCTGAAGGATTTCGTCCCGCTTTTCTCGCGTCAGGCCGCGCAGCCGCAGTTCCAGTCGATCTTCGCCGTACGACTTCAGATCGCCGACTGATACGCCGTTCAGCTTGATCTCGTGCCGTTGCGCATATCGTTGCCGGCTCGCGGGCTTCGGGCTTTCCTGCGAGGTCGCCCTTCCCTTCACGATGTCGGCCACCTGGCGGGTGCTGAGATCATCGGACAGGATCTTGTTGATGAGGCGCAGCGTTGAGTCGGTGCCTCGCGCCGTATGGTATCGGCCGACTTGATACGCCATGTTCGAACCAAAGCGATCCGGTCGCGCGACCATCTCCTGCATCACGGCCTCGGGCAGTTTGCCGATCGAGAGCGCGACGGCGACCGTCGATTCGTCGAGTCCGAGATGCTCGGCCAGTTCCTTCTGGCTCTGAAAATGCTTTTCCTCGAGAAAGCGCTTCCAGACGATCGCATTGTCGAAGACCGTTTGCGAGTCGCGCTGGACGTTGAGGTCGTAGCCGAGCTTGTAGCTCTGAATGCCGATCGGCAGATCGATGACGATTGCCTTGACCGATTCCTTGTTCGCTTCCTTCAGCGCACGGACGCGGCGGCCGCCATCGCTGACGAAGTAGGAGCCGGGATTGTCGTAATCGGGGATGACGTGAATTGCTTGCTGCTGCCCTTGCTTTGCCAGATTGACGGCAAGTTCCGCGATCGACGATTTCAGATAAAAGTGCCGAGGATTGAAGGGGCTCGGCTTGATCGTCTTGAGCGGCAGTTCGATCACCTGGCCGGGCTGATAGCGATTCTCGATTCGCCACGTGCGATAGTGGCTCGATTCGTCGGCCGGATCGGTAGGAGGCGTTTCGACGATGGTGACAGGAATGTTTTTCTTCGATGATTTGCTGGCGGGAGCAGCGGGTGCGGCTGAGTCGGACTTGACGAGACCATCGATCGCGTTGAGCCGGTCGAGCGCCGTGCGCTTTTCGCTGGTTGTGATGTCGGGGCGCGCTTGGAAGCCTTTGGCGAATTGAGAGGGTTTCATTCAGGGTCCTTTATGCGCATAAAGTCAGGGCAGCATCGCGCCGATCTCGTCGGCACATGCACGGATTTCCGCCGCTGCGAGCTTTGCGCCGCGGTCGTTCATTTGCAAGACGGTTTGGCCTAGCGCCATCGCTTGTTTATAGGCTTCTCGCGTGGGAATTTGCGTCCTGAGGAGCGGGAAGCCGAGTTCTTCGAGTGCACGCTTCAATTCGCGCGTGAGCATCCGCTTCTCTTCGGTCTTGTTCAGTAGAAACACGGCGCGAAGATCCTCGTTCATCACCTGCGCTTGCTGAATCAGTTTGACGAGGCCGACGCTCGACCAATAGTCGGCCGGCGACGACGAAGTCGGGATCACCGCGATCGTCGCGGCGAGCAGTACGACACCGGACACCTTCTCGGTGATCGACGGCGGGCAGTCGACGATGATGACGTCGTAGTCGTTGATGAATTTCTTGATTTCGCGGTGAATCTGGCTGCCCGCTTCGGCGAGGTTGACGACGGGGAACGGGATGCCGGTGTCGCTATCTGCGGAGGCGCTGGACCAGTGAACGAGGGTGTTTTGGCCATCGGCGTCGATTACCAGAACGCGTCGCCCTTTTTCGTGGAATGCGGCGCCGAGGTGCATCGCAATGGTGCTCTTGCCGACACCGCCCTTTTGCTGAGTGACTGCAATGATTTCAGCTGCCAATTTTCACTCCTATTTTGATCGGGAGAATTCTACCGGACGAATTTTTTATTTCAATGAATTTGTTGTGAACTGACCACGCGCTAGCCATTTGGCCGATGGTTTATGCGCATAAAGCCGAGGCGGAATCGACGGGGTGCGGTCGTGATGGGCGGCCGATCGATAACGCAGGTTCGACACTGCGATCTGAGTTGGTGGGCTGTAGCGCGTCGAGGGAGATCAAACTTGTGCGCGAAGCGGCCATCGTTGTCGCGCAGATGCTGATGCGATGATGTTCGAAGCCGAAGCCGAAGCCGAAGCCGAAGCCGAAGCCGAAGCCGAAGCCGAAGCCGAAGCCGAAGCCGAAGCCGAAGCCGAAGCCGAAGCCGAA
>NZ_JPWT01000139.1:0-9246 GCF_000773065.1 Burkholderia sp. ABCPW 111
CTCGCAAAACGCTTGCTTGCCGGGAATACGCTGCAGGCCGCCTGGCGCGATGCAGGTTGCAGCAACCACATCTTGGGGATGCTGCCCGGCCGGCCGGCGTCCAAGCAGTCAAGCGCCATATCGGAATCCACCGGAGACATTCGCTCATGACCGCCTCTTTCCACATTCCCGATCTCGTCTTGCGCAACGGACGATTCGTGACTCTGAATCGGTCGAAGCCGACGGCGAGCGCAGTCGCAATCGAAAACGGCACGTTCGTCGCTGTCGGCGACGAGGCGGAAATCATGCCGCTCGCCGGTTCGAACACGCGCATTGTCGATCTGAACGGCCGCCTCGTACTACCGGGGCTGATCGACAACCATGCGCATCTCGTGCGAGGCGGCTTGAACTTCAATATGGAACTCCGTTGGGACGGTGTGCGCTCGCTGGCCGACGCAATGGACATGCTGAAGCGGCAAGTCGCGATCACGCCGCCGCCGCAGTGGGTGCGCGTGGTAGGCGGCTTCACCGAGCAGCAGTTCGTCGAAAAGCGGTTGCCGACCATCGACGAGCTGAACGCCGTGGCGCCGGATACACCGGTATTCATCCTGCATCTGTACGACCGCGCGTTGTTGAACGCTGCAGCATTGCGCGTCGTCGGATACACGAAGGAAACCCCCGAGCCTCCTGGCGGCAAGATCATGCGCGATGGCCAAGGCAACCCGACTGGCCTGCTGCTCGCGAAACCGAATGCATCGATTCTCTACGAGACCCTCGCGAAAGGCCCCAAACTGCCATTCGACTATCAGTTGAATTCGACGCGTCATTTCATGCGCGAACTGAATCGACTCGGTGTCACCGGCGTGATCGACGCGGGCGGCGGTTTCCAGAACTATCCGGAAGACTACGAGGTGATTCAAAGGCTCGCGGATGAAGGACAACTGACCGTGCGGCTTGCGTACAACCTGTTCACGCAAAAACCGAAGGAAGAAAAGCAGGACTTCCTCAATTGGACAAAAACCTCGAAGTACAAGCAGGGGGACGATTACTTTCGGCACAACGGTGCCGGTGAAATGCTCGTCTATTCCGCCGCAGACTTCGAGGATTTTCGTGAGCCGCGGCCTGACACGCCGCTACAGATGGAAGACGAACTGGAGGCCGTGGTGCGCGTGCTGGCCGAGAATCGCTGGCCGTGGCGCTTGCACGCGACGTATGACGAGACAATCAGCGGCGCGCTCGACGTATTCGAAAAGGTCAACCGCGATATACCGCTGGCGGGTCTCAACTGGTTCTTCGATCATGCCGAGACGATCTCGGAGCGCTCGATGGATCGTATCGCCGCACTCGGCGGCGGCGTCGCCGTCCAGCATCGGATGGCTTATCAAGGTGAATACTTCGTCGAACTCTACGGCTCGACCGCCGCGGCAGCCACGCCGCCGGTGGCGAAGATGCTGGAGAAGGGCATTCGGCTATCGGCTGGCACCGACGCCACGAGAGTCGCTTCGTACAACCCGTGGGTATCCCTCGCGTGGCTGGTGACGGGAAGAACGGTCGGCGGTCTGCGCCTGTACCCGCAACGCAACTGCGTCGATCGCGAAACGGCGCTGCGCATGTGGACTGAGAAGGTGACCTGGTTCTCGAACGAGGAAGGAAAGAAAGGGCAGATCGCGGTTGGACAATTCGCCGATCTGATCGTGCCGGACCGCGACTTCTTCTCCTGTGCCGAGGACGACATCGCGCACACGACTTCGATGCTGACGCTGGTAGGCGGGCGCGTTGTCTATGGAACGGGCGAGTTCGCTTTTCTCGACGACGGCGAGCCGCCGCCCGCCATGCCCGACTGGTCGCCGGTGCGGCGGTTCGGCGGCTTTGCGGCCTGGAGGGATTCGAAGGGCGACGCAGAGGCGGCGTTGCAGAAGGTGGCCGGCGCGTCGTGCGGTTGCGCAAACGCATGCATCGTGCATGGGCACAGCCACGACCAGGCGTGGTTGCGCAGCGTACCCGCGTCCGATGCGCGTTCGTTCTGGGGAGCGCTCGGCTGTGCGTGCTGGGCGATTTGATATGGACGCGGTCAAGACTCGCCGTCCCGCATGGGTGAGCGCGATCCTCGGCTGGCGCCCGCTTGTGCCAATGGCTCGAACGGCGCTGGTGTCCGCCTACCTGTTCGGTAGCCTAACGAAGCTCTTGAATTATCGCGCGGCCATCGCCGAGCTGGATCACTTCGGACTTCGACCAGGGTGGCTTTGGGCGGCTCTCGCCATTGCCGTCGAGCTGGGCGGGTCGGTTTGCGTCATCGCGGATCGTCTTGCTTGGCTCGGCGCCGGCGGCCTCGGATGCCTGACGGCAGTCGCGATGCTGGTCGCGAATGATTTCTGGAACATGGCCGGTGCCGCTCGGCTGCGTGCGGCCAACAGCTTTTTCGAGCATCTCGGATTGATTGCGGCGCTGTTAATGGCGGTGTGGCTGTCCGATTCGATTCGTCGAGATGGCAAGCGCCATCTTCATGAAAAACCATAAAGATACTTCAATGCCATGTCCCTCTTCCGTCTCTTGATCGCGACCAGCATGGTCACCACCGGCCTCGTCTCGACGCTGCTAGCCGTCGCGACGCCAGTCTCGGCGCCGACGGTATCCGTCGGCCCCCAGTACGACACAACGCACGTGTACGTGGCACCGGAAGATTTCGACACATTCGTCGAAAGCTTTCTCGCAACGTTCGGCGGTCACAAGTCAAAGCAAGGCGAGTTCCAGGTAACGCCGGCGCCGAGCCGAACGATTTCGCAGCTCGTGTTCACGCCGGTCGGCACGCTGTCGGTATTCGGTTTCAAGACGCCGATTCCCTATCCTTTCGGTGATGAACGCACAGGCTATATGGTGACCGACATGGATGCGGCAATCCAGTCGGCGAAAGCGCACGGCGCGGACGTGACCGTTGCGCCATTCCCCGATCCGGTCGGGCGCGACGCGATCGTCGTGTGGCCGGGCGGCGTCCAGATGCAGTTTTACTGGCACACGCAGGCGCGGAGGTACGAAGAGTTGAAGACGGTACCGGAGAATCGCGTCTATGTGTCGCCGGACCGCGCTGATGAACTGGTGCGCGACTTCGTCGCGTTCTCGCACGGAAAAGTGGTGTCGGACGTGCGCGACGCTTCGGGCGCGGAGATCGGGCGGCCGAACGACACGTATCGCCGCATCCGCATCGAATCGGGCTTTGGAAAGATGACGGTCGCCGTCACCGACGGTCATTTGCCCTATCCTTTTGGCCGCGAAACGACTGGCTACGAAGTGGCGAACCTCGCCGGCACGTTGAAAAAAGCGCAGTCCGCCGGTGCGACGGTGCTGGTACAGTCGTTCACATCGGACAAGCGCGAAGCGGCGTTTGTGCGGTTCCCGGGCGGCTATATTGCCGAAATTCACGCCGCAGCCCGATGACTAAAGCGCGCATGTTGATTACCGTCCGTTCGATGCTCCCCAATCGGGCCTGGACGAAGAGGCACGAAGACAATGTGCTTGCAGCCATTGCCGGCTATGTCGACACATTCAGCTTCGTCGCCCTGTTTGGTCTCTTCACGGCGCATGTGACGGGCAACTTCGTGTTGATCGGCGTGGACGTTGCCGGTTATGGACAGGGCATCTTCACGAAACTGATGACCTTCCCCGCGTTCGTCTCCGGCATCGTATTAAGCAGCGCGGTGGTGAAGGCCATGCGGTCTCAGGACGCCAATCGAAGAGCGGTGTCCTTGTACGCGATTCAGGCGGCGCTCCTGGTGGCTTTCTGCGTTTCCGGCGTCGGCATCGAACCGGCACTCGGCGCCGATAGCGTGCCGATCATCGTGTGCGGGATGCTCGGCGCGGCGGCCATGGGCGTGCAGAATGCCCACAGCCGGTTGATCGACCGCGTTAGCGTGCCGAATACCGTGATGACCGGCAACGTCACTCAGGCCGTGCTCGATGTAGTGAACCTTGCTTCCTCGGAGACGCCGGTCGACACGAAGATGGCCGTCCGCATCCGCCTCGGGAAGCTGCTCCGGGCCATCTCATGTTTCGGGTCCGGCGCCGTCGTCGGTGCGTTGGCTTATCGATATGTTTCGTTTTGGGCGCTGATGCTGCCGGTCGCGTTGCTCGTCACGCTTGCACTGAGCCTCTTCCTCAACGCGCCGGGCGCGCAGGATCGCGCAGCAATGCCGGGGCCGAACCCATGATGCGAGCGACATCAATGCAGGATAGTCGGATGTGGTTGCGTTGGCCGGCATTCATTCGTCGACGCCACAACTGCTCTGTGCTGCCCATCATGGTGGCCGCGGCATTCGGCCTTGGCATCGGCAAGCGCGTGGAGGCGAACGAGAATGCGGTGGCGTGCGCGCAGAAGCGGCCGCGCGTGCTCTCCAACCGCTGGCAGGAAGACTGGTCGGTTCTGGCTGACCCGTGCGTGCCGGCAAAGCCTCTGGACGACCTCAAATACATCCCGCTCGGCGACGATCCGCACTCGTACCTGTCTCTTGGCGCGAATCTCCGGGAGCGTGTCGAGATCAGTGGAGCGCCGCTGTTCGGCGTTGGTCCGGCATCCGCCAACACCCGGCTGCTGCAACGGGCGCAGGTCAGTGCGGACTTACGGGTCGCGCAACATTATCAGGTGTTCGTCCAACTCGTGGATGCGCGAGCGTATGGCAAGGATATCGCGACGCCGGTCGACAGGAGCCCGCCGGATATCGAGCAGGCGTTCGTCGCATGGGTGGGGCACGCGGCTGGGGCTACGGCGAAGTTTCGCATAGGGCGGCAGGAAATGGCTTTCGATCTGCAACGCTTCATTTCCGTTCGCGAAGGCCCGAATGTTCGGCAAAGCTTCGATGCAGTCTGGGGCGATCTGGAATACAGCAAGTGGCGCTTTATCGGTTATGCGACGCAACCGGTGCAAAATCGAGGCAGTACGGCGTTCGACGACAGATCGAACCGACATCTCACCTTCAGCGGCGTGCGTTTCGAGCGCAAGGACGTCGGCCCGGGTGATCTGTCCGGTTACTACTCGCGTTACAACCGAAGCAACGCGGTATTTCTCGACGCAAAGGGCGACGAGCATCGGGATGTATTCGATTTGCGCTATTCCGGAAAAACTGGGCGTGCCGATTGGGACGTCGAATCCATGCTGCAGACGGGCCACGTCGGCCGCGACGTAATCAATGCATGGGCGATTGGCTCGCTCGCGGGCTACGCGCTGGAGGGTTGGGGCACGCCTCGCGTTGGTCTTCAGATCGATGTGGCGTCCGGCGATCGGCATCCGGGAGACGGCCGAGTGGGAACGTTCAATCCGCTCTTTCCGAACGGCTACTATTTCACGCTGGCGGGATTCACCGGTTACGCGAACATTGTTCACATCAAACCGTCAATCACGCTGAAGCCGTCGAGCAGGCTCTCATTACTTGCAGCATTGGGTTTTCAGTGGCGCCAAACGGCGAATGACGCCATTTATCAACAAGGCAACGTTGCCGTGCCAGGCACCGCGGGACATGGCTCCCGGTGGACCGGGATGTACGTGCAGCTTCGGTCGGACTGGACGGTTGCCGACAATCTGATCAGCTCGATCGAGGCCGTTCATTTTCAGGCGGGTAATGCCATCCGGAGTTTGGGAGGCAGCAATGCCGACTATGTCGGTATCGAATTCAAATACGGATGGTAATGGATGGCTGGGCGATCGATTCGCGGGCCATATGAACGAGTTGGTTTCCCGGATCGACTTGTGAGGGTGCCGGTTGCATCGCGGATCACCGGGCCATGTCGGCAGAGTTTGCAAGACCGCCTTCGAGCGGACAGCCCCCGGCGAGCACGTTTGGCGTGCCACATGTCCGCCCGGCCGTCTTGACATCCGGGCCGGCGCAGCCTGGTTCCGAGCGCCATTCGCCACGGCCATCGGTTAGACGATCGTGGCGGGAACAGCGTTTTGAATATCGATTCCAGATGGTTTTCGAGAAAGCAAAAATCGAATATTTATGTTGCAGTTGAAATTGAGAATGGACTATTTTCAATCGCTCCGAGTGTTTGTAAAGATTGTGGATCTTGGCGGCTTTACACGTGCGGCGTCCGCGTTGGATATTTCAAATGCAGTAGTAACACGCGCACTTGCAGCGTTGGAAGCTCACCTTGGCACGAGGTTGTTGAATCGGACAACGCGTAGCCTTTCACTTACGGAGCCGGGGCGTGTTTATCTGGAAAAGGCGCGTCAGATTCTGGTTGAACTCGACGACGCCAAAGAGATGGTTGCCGCCGGGAACCGCGAGCCGTCTGGCACGTTGCGAATCGTCGCCCCCATCGTATTTGGCTTGAACATTCTGGCTCCGCTTCTGCAGTCATACAGCGCGCGATTTCCCAAGATCGTGCCGGACTTGACGCTACTCGACAATCAGGTCGATCTGGTCGAAGACGGCTTCGATGTCGGGATTATGGTTTCCAAGCAAATGCGCAGCTCGAGCATCGTTACGCGTCGCCTGACGACTGAAAGTTGGATTGTATGCGCGGCGCCGAGTTACCTGGAGAAGCATGGGGTTCCGAATCGAGCAGAGCAGATTTCCCACCATGTATGTTTGAGCCTGCCGGCCGATCATTGGGGCGAAGATTGCACTTTTGCTGGGTTAGGTGGCGCGGCGTGCAGTCAACCGCTCAATCGATTCGTTGCAAACAACATCGAGATGCTGCGCAAGTTGGCGATTCTCGGCATGGGCATTGCCACTTTGCCTGATTATTTGATCAAAGGGGATATAACGTGTGGTCGCCTCGTGCATCTCTTCGGCGATCATCGGCATCCAAAGTTCGATATTCATGTGGCATACCCGAGTCGTCGCCACCTGGCGGCCAAGGTTCGAACCTTTGTCGATCACATCGTCTCCAACTTCGATCATGTGGCGAGCGCCGAGCAGAGTTGTTCGCCGTAGCTCCAAACACGACCTCACTCTACGGATGGATGAGTCAACGGAACGCGGAAACTCGCGTGACAAACGATCCTTCGGCGCAGCAAAGGCGACGTCGGCATAGCGCGACTCGCTGCGTCGCCGGATCATCGCGCGCAGGCCGCGTGTGATGCCGCGTCGCAAACCCGGGTGATAGACCTACACCCCATCGATGGCGACGACCTTGTAGCCGCGATCAGCGACGGCGTTCCGGTTGGACGTCGCCCAGGATCGCCGGCTGCTCCAGCGCTTCGGTCAGCGTGTGCCCGGCGTACGGATTGCCCGGCACCGAGCGCGCGCCCACGACGAAGCCTTCCTTGTGCGTCGTCGTGATCGACACCTTCACGCCGCATTCGTACGGCTTGCGCGCCTTGCCCTTGGCCAGACACTCGACTTCCGGCGCATGTAGTGCGTACAGCTTGTTCTTGTCCTTTTGTTTCTGCGACAGAATCCGCTTCGTGCGGCCAATCAAGTCTTCCAGCGCAGGGCGGCTTTGCCGTGCGACGCCATCGAGTTGCCGTTCGACGTCTCTCATCACGCGGCCCATACGCAGGCACAAGGTCCGCAACGCCCCCTTCATCCGCTTGTACTGCTTCGCGTGCGCATAGCGGCCAATCTGTTTCGCCAGGCGCGACGCCTCACGGTTGTCGTTCTGCCGCAGCTTCAGCCCATGCCGGGCGGCTGCCTTCACCAGATGTTCGCGGCAGCGCTCGAGCAGCCGCGAATCGGTCGGATGGGCAATCGCCTTCTCCATCACCGTCGTATCGACGATCAAGCGCTTCAGACTCGCGTGCTTGACGACCTTGGCCCGTTTGGCCGCCTCGATCGTCTCCGCCAGCCGCTCTTCGACGCTAACTTCACCAAGCCCCTTGTGTTCCTCGCGACCCGGTTGCGAACGCGTTGCAGGCCTGACACGGATGCAATCACCTGGTGAGCCGTTTGCGATGGTCACGCGACAGCGGGCGGGCGGTTCACGAGGCGTGCGAGAAGCGGCGCCGAAGCACCGGAAAGCGACATTCGGCAAGCGGTGCCAGCGGCGGCGCGCTGGCACCGTCGCAAGCGTTACGACCGTTCCGAATCGAGCTGCTCGTTGTTCTTCACGACATCCTGGGCCTTGAGATAGCTCTCGATGAGCAGTCGGTACTGAGGGAAAATCATCGCGTAGACATCGACCCATTGCTGCGCATCAGGACGATGCCAGGTCTGCTGCAGTTCGCCGGCTACCGCTGCCGTGTCGACCGGAACCACGCCCGCTTGAACGACACGAGCGAGTGTGATCTCCTGCGCCATTTTCGAGTACGTGCCGGACGCATCAACCACGGCGAAGACCTTGTAGCCTTCCTGCACGGCCGAGATGGCGGGGAAAGCCATGCAGATGCTCGTGATGGTGCCGGCGATGATCAACGTCTTGCGTCCCGTTGCCTTGACCGCGTCGACGAAAACGGGATTGTCCCAGGCGTTAATCTGCCCCTTGCGAGCGACATATTTTGCATGCGGCGCGCTTTCGTGGATTTCGGGGATCAACGGACCGTTCGGTCCTTGCGGAACCGACGCGGTCGTGATCACCGGTATCTTGCAGAGCGTTGCGATCTTGGCTAGCGCAATGGCGTGATTACGCAGGACGGTCATTTCCATGTCCTTGACGGTCTGGAACAGGCCGCTTTGATGGTCGATCAGCAGCATGGCGGAATCGTTCGGGTCAAGGACGGGGCGCTGACCATTGAAGTTTGCGGGTGCGCTCATCGGAATACTCCTGATAGTGAGGCCAATCGCAGCGCCAGAACAGTGCTGGAACGACCGGTGGTTGCGCGGTTGCGCGAATAACAGCTTTGCCGCATTGGCACTAAAGTCGGGAAATCATCGTGAACAGGACATGCAGCAAGGCGCAGATCAACGCGAACAGCAGGAGAGATGCGACGTACAGGTCTGTTACCGTGCCGACTTCCAGCCGTCTCGGTTGGCGGCTCGGAATGCGGGAACGAGGAAGGGTTGCTCACGCAATGCGCCGGCGCGAAACATGTTCGACGACCCATATCAGGCCGCCCATGGTTCGGTGCCGTCCGGACGAGTCGACCTTGCCGCGGAATACCCAATATGCGAATGCGTTGTAATCGAGGACAACCGCAACATGACCAGTGCGCCGACCGCGACCATGAGCCAGTTGCCTGGGGCGGCCACGTCATGAGCGAATGTCCCCGGTGGATTTCGATATGGCGCTTGACTGCTTGGGCGCCGGCCGGCCGGGCAGCATCCCCAAGATGTGGTTGCTGCAACCTGCATCGCGCCAGGCGGCCTGCAGCGTATTCCCGGCAAGCAAGCGTTTTGCGAG
>NZ_JPWT01000140.1:0-9239 GCF_000773065.1 Burkholderia sp. ABCPW 111
CGCCGCACCGCCGCACCGCCGCACCGCCGCACCGCCGCACCGCCGCACCGCCGCACCGCCGCACCGCCGCACCGCCGCACCGCCGCACCGCCGCACCGCGACGATTCGCACGACCGCTTCGCCGCGCGCGCCGTCGCGACGCTTCGCGCGATGCGGCTACGCGCGCGCCGGCGCGCGCTTGTCGACGCGCGCGTATACGGCCTCGCCGGGCGAGAACGAATCGCTGCGCGCGACGGGCCACCACGTCTCGTACAGCGAGAAGCCGCAATGGCCGCCGTTCAGCAGCGCGCCCGGCTCCAGATACTTGAGCAGTTGCGACATCAGCCGCACTTCGTGCGGCGCGACGCGCTGCACGATGTGATGCGCGCGCAGCTCGGACGGGTGCGACAGCCCCGCCGCCTGCACGAGCTCCTGCAGCGCGTGCAGCGTGTTGCGATGGAAGTTGTGGACGCGCTCCGCCTTGTCCGGCACGACGAGCGCGCGCTGGCGCACCGGGTCCTGCGTCGCGACGCCCGTCGGGCAGCGGTCGGTGTGGCAGTGCTGCGCCTGGATGCAGCCGACCGCGAACATGAAGCCGCGCGCCGAGTTCACCCAGTCCGCGCCGATCGCGAGCGTGCGCGCGATATCGAACGCGGTGATGATCTTGCCGCTCGCGCCGAGCTTCACCCGCTCGCGCAGCCCGATCCCGACGAGCGTGTTGTGCACGAGGAGAAGCCCTTCCTGCAGCGGCACGCCGACGTGATCGGTGAATTCGAGGGGCGCCGCGCCGGTGCCGCCTTCCGCGCCGTCGACGACGATGAAGTCCGGCACGATGCCCGTCTCGAGCATCGCCTTCGCGATCCCGAAGAATTCCCACGGATGGCCGACGCACAGCTTGAAGCCCGTCGGCTTGCCGCCGGACAGCTCGCGCAGCCGGTCGACGAATTCGAGCAGCCCGCGCGGCGTCGAGAACGCCGAGTGCGCGGCGGGCGACACGCAATCCTTGCCCATCGGCACGCCGCGCGTCTCGGCGATCTCGGGCGTGATCTTGGCGGCGGGCAGCACGCCGCCGTGGCCGGGCTTCGCGCCTTGCGACAGCTTCACCTCGATCATCTTCACCTGCGGGGCGCGCGCCTGCTTCTCGAATGTGTCCGGATCGAACGTGCCGTCGTCGCGGCGGCAGCCGAAGTAGCCGGAGCCGATCTCCCAGATGATGTCGCCGCCATGCTCGCGGTGATATTTCGACAGCGAGCCTTCGCCCGTGTCGTGCGCGAAGCCGCCTTGCTTCGCGCCGAGATTGAGCGCGCGGATCGCGTTCGCCGACAGCGCGCCGAAGCTCATCGCCGAGATGTTGAAGATCGAGATGTCGTACGGCTGCTCGCGCGTCGCGCCCACGCGCACCCGGAAGTCGTGGCCGTCGAGCTTCGTCGGCGCGAGCGAATGGCTGATCCATTCGTGCGCGACCGCCTTCACGTCGAGCTCGGTGCCGTAGGGCCGGTTGTCGGCGACGTTCTTCGCGCGCTGGTAGACGAGGCTGCGCTGCGCGCGCGAGAACGGTTTTTCGTCGGTATCGTCCTCGACGAAGTACTGGCGGATTTCGGGGCGGATGAATTCGAACAGGAAGCGCAGATGGCCCCAGAGCGGATAGTTGCGCAGGATCGCGTGGCGGTCCTGCTTCAGGTCGTACAGGCCGAGCGCGACGAGCGCGGCGACGGGCACGATCCACAGCCACGAGATCGTGTGCCGCGCCGCGAGCACGGCGACGGCCGCGAAGAGGGCGAGCGCGCACCACATCGCGAGATAGCGTCGAGAAAGCATGGGGACTCCATATCGTTTTTCGGATGCCGCCGCGTGTCGGCGGCAGGCGCGGCGGCGCGCGCGCACGGCGCCCGGCCGGCGCGGCGTGCCTCGCGTGCCGCAAGTCTAAACCGATCGGGGTTCAGCGCGCTTCGGCGAGCGCGCTTGCGCGGCCCTCGGGGGCGGCGTCGGGGCGTTCCGTCGCCGCGGACTCGATGATCCCGCCGCCGACGCATACGTCGCCGTCGTACAGCACGGCCGACTGGCCGGGCGTGACGGCCCATTGCGGCTCGTCGAACGTGAGCGAGAAGCGCTCGCCGCCGGCATCGGCCGCGCCGGCAGGCGGTGCGCCGGCGCCCGGCGCGGCTCGGCCTTGCCCGGCCCGGCTTGACGCGCCTCGATCCGGCGCGGCCCGGCCGAACATGCAAGCCGCGTCGGCCTGCCGATAACGGGTTTTCGCGCCGCACCGCGCGCCGTCGGCGGGCGGCTCGCCCGCGACCCAGCTGACGTTGCCCGCGACGAGCTCACGCGAGCGCAGCCACGGATGATCGTGGCCCTGCACGACGTAGAGCGTGTTCGACGCAATGTCCTTCGCCGCGACGAACCACGGCTCGCCGCTGCCGTCCTTGCTGCCGCCGAGCCCGATGCCCTTCCTCTGGCCGAACGTGTAGAACGCGAGGCCGATGTGCTCGCCGACCGTCTTGCCGTCGGGCGTCTTCATCGGGCCGGGTTTCGTCGGCAGATAGCGGTTCAGGAAATCGCGGAACGGGCGCTCGCCGATGAAGCAGATGCCCGTCGAATCCTTCTTCTTCGCGTTCGGCAGCCCGATCTGCGCGGCGATCTCGCGGACCTTCGTCTTCGGGATCTCGCCGAGCGGGAACATCGTCTTCGACAGTTGCGCCTGATTGAGGCGATGCAGGAAGTACGACTGGTCTTTCGTATGATCGAGCGCCTTCAGCAGCTCGAAGCGGCCGTCGCGCTCGCGCACGCGCGCGTAGTGGCCGGTCGCGATCGTTTCCGCGCCGAGCGACATCGCGTGATCGAGGAACGCCTTGAACTTGATCTCGGCGTTGCACAGCACGTCCGGGTTCGGCGTGCGGCCCGCCGAGTATTCGCGCAGGAACTCGGCGAATACCCGGTCCTTGTATTCGGCCGCGAAATTGACGGCCTCGACGTCGATGCCGATCAGGTCCGCGACCGACACGACGTCGATCCAATCCTGCCGCGTCGAGCAGTATTCGCCGTCGTCGTCGTCCTCCCAGTTCTTCATGAAGAGGCCGACGACGTCGTAGCCCTGTTCCTTCAAGAGCCACGCCGTCACCGACGAATCGACGCCGCCCGACATGCCCACCACGACTCGACGCTTCGTCATTTGCCCACCGCCTGATGATTCGGGGCCGCGCGATATGGCGCGACCGAATGCGTATGCACGAAATCGAGCGGCACGCGGCGGCCGGCGAGGTAGTCGTCGACGCAACGCATCACCGCGGGCGAGCGGTGGCGATCCTCGCAGGCGCGCAGTTCCTCGGGCGTCATCCACAGCGTGCGGACGATGCCGGCGTCGAGCGCGCGATCGGCGTGCTCGACGCCCGCGCGGCCGCAGAACGTGAAGCGCAGGTAGGTCGCGCCGGCGCTCGCCGGGCGTGCGTAGTGCGCGAGATACACGCCGACGAGCGCGTCCGGCTCGAACGGATGCGCGGTTTCCTCGAGCGTCTCGCGGATCACCGCTTCGACGAGCGTCTCGCCGGCTTCGAGGTGGCCCGCCGGCTGGTTGATGCGCAGGCCGGACGACGTTTGTTCTTCGATCACGAGAAAGCGCCCGTCGCGTTCGACGATCGCGGCGACCGTCACGTGCGGGGTCCAGATTTCGGGTTTCATAGCCGCGCATTTTACCGGTTGCGCCGCGCGGCTGCCGAATGCGCGTATAGCGCGGTTCCGACCCCGGCGCAACTGCGGGCGTTGTCGATGCGCACGGGCGCGGCCGCCGGAAAGGGGTCGCATTGATGAATCGTCACCGCTTTCGGTTAAAGTGGCGCCTGAAACAGCCGTTGCCTTCGAGCCGGTATGTCAGTCTTCCGGCTCGCCGTCGCAGTAGAACAAACGAAGAGGAGGGATCGACGATGCATATCGGAGTGCCTGCCGAAACGCGGGCGAACGAGGCGCGCGTGGCGGCGACGCCGGAGACGGTCAAGAAATACGCGGCGGCCGGCCACCGCGTCACGGTCGAGCGCGGCGCGGGCACGGCCGCGAGCTTTCCGGACGACGCGTATGCGGCGGCCGGCGCGGAGCTCGCCGATGCGGCCGCCGCGTTCGCCGCGGACATCGTGCTGAAGGTCCAGGCGCCGACCGACGCCGAGAACGGGCATCTGAAGCGAGGCTCGGTGCTGGTCGGCATGCTCGAGCCGTTCAACGCCGAGCAGGCGGCGCGCCTCGCGGCGGCGGGCGTGACGGGCTTCGCGCTCGAAGCCGCGCCGCGCACGACGCGCGCGCAGAGCCTCGACGTGCTGTCGTCGCAGGCGAACATCGCCGGCTACAAGGCGGTGCTCGTCGCCGCGACGCTGTATCCGCGCTTCTTTCCGATGCTGATGACGGCCGCGGGCACCGTGAAGGCCGCGCGGGTGCTCGTGCTCGGCGCGGGCGTCGCGGGCCTGCAGGCGATCGCGACCGCGAAGCGCCTGGGCGCCGTGATCGAGGCGTCCGACGTGCGCCCGGCGGTGAAGGAGCAGATCGAATCGCTCGGCGCGAAATTTCTCGACGTTCCTTACGAAACGCAAGAAGAGCGCGATGCCGCGCAAGGCGTCGGCGGCTACGCGCGGCCGATGCCGGCGTCGTGGCTCGGCCGGCAGGCGGCGCTCGTGCACGATCGCGCGAAGCAGGCCGACATCGTGATCACCACCGCGCTGATTCCGGGCCGCGCCGCGCCGACGCTGATCTCCGTCGAGACCGTGCAGTCGATGAAGCCGGGCTCGGTGCTCGTCGATCTCGCGGCGGGCCGCGGCCCCGAATTCGACGGCAGGAAGAGCGGCAACTGCCCGCTCACCGTCGCCGATCAGGTGATCGTGCACCAAGGGGTGACGATCGCGGGCTACACGAACCTGGCCGCGATGGTGCCCGCCGACGCGTCGTCGCTCTACGCGCGCAACCTGTTCGACTTCCTGAAGCTGATCGTCACGAAGGAAGGCGCGCTCAACATCGATCTTTCGGACGACATCGTGGCCGCGACGCTTTTGTGCCGCGACGGCGAAGTCGTGCGCAAATAACGGGAGGAGGCCATGGAGATCATCAATCACACGGTCATCAACGTGATCATCTTCGTGCTGGCGGTGTACGTCGGCTACCACGTGGTGTGGAACGTGACGCCCGCGCTGCATACGCCGCTGATGGCGGTGACGAACGCGATCTCGGCGATCGTGATCGTCGGCGCGATGCTCGCGGCCGCGCTCACGCTGGGCGGCGTCGGCAAGGTGTTCGGCACGCTCGCCGTCGCGCTCGCGGCGGTCAACGTGTTCGGCGGCTTCCTCGTGACGAGGCGCATGCTCGAGATGTTCAAGAAGAAGGAGCCGAAGCAGGCGGGCGGCAAGGCGAAGGAGGGCGCGCGATGAGCATGAACGTCGTCACGTTGCTGTACCTCGTCGCGTCGGTGTGCTTCATCCAGGCGCTCAAGGGGCTGTCGAATCCGAAGAGCGCTAGACGAGGCAATCTATTCGGAATGGTCGGGATGGCGATCGCGATCCTGACCACCGTCGCGCTGATCGCGAAGCAGGCCGCGTGGCTCGGCGCGAACCTGCCGCTCGGGCTCGGGCTCGTGTTCGGCGCGCTCGTGATCGGCGGCGCGGTGGGCTCGGTGATCGCCGCGCGCGTCGAGATGACGAAGATGCCCGAGCTCGTCGCGGCGATGCACTCGCTGATCGGTCTCGCGGCCGTGTGCATCGCGGTCGCGGTGGTCGCGGAGCCGGAGGCGTTCGGGCTCGTGCCGCAGGACGCGAGCTCGCCGAACTTCATCCCGTACGGCAACCGGATCGAGTTGTTCATCGGCACGTTCGTCGGCGCGATCACGTTCTCCGGCTCGGTGATCGCGTTCGGCAAGCTGTCGGGCAAGTACAAGTTCCGGCTGTTCCAGGGCGCGCCCGTCGTCTATCCGGGCCAGCATCTGGTGAACCTGATGCTCGCGCTCGCGATGCTCGGCTTCGGCGCTCTGTTCTTCCTCACGCAATCGTGGCTGCCGTTCGGAATCATGACGGCGATCGCGTTCGCGCTCGGCGTGCTGATCATCATTCCGATCGGCGGCGCGGACATGCCGGTCGTCGTGTCGATGCTGAACTCGTACTCGGGGTGGGCGGCGGCGGGCATCGGCTTCTCGCTGAACAACGCGATGCTGATCATCGCGGGCTCGCTCGTCGGCTCGTCGGGCGCGATCCTGTCGTACATCATGTGCCACGCGATGAACCGCTCGTTCTTCAACGTGATCCTGGGCGGCTTCGGCGGCGATGCGGGCGCGGCGTCGGCGGGCGGCGAGAAGGAACAGCGGCCGGTGAAGTCGGGCTCGGCGGAGGACGCGTCGTTCATGCTCGGCAACGCCGAATCGGTCGTGATCGTGCCGGGCTATGGCCTGGCGGTGGCGCGCGCTCAGCACGCGCTGAAGGAGCTGACCGACAAGCTCGTCGAGAAGGGCATCGACGTGCGCTACGCGATTCATCCGGTCGCGGGGCGGATGCCGGGCCACATGAACGTGCTGCTCGCGGAAGCCGAAGTGCCGTACGAGATCGTCCACGAGATGGAGGACATCAACGGCGAATTCGGGCAGGTGGACGTCGTGCTCGTGCTCGGCGCGAACGACGTCGTGAATCCGGCGGCGAAGAACGATCCGAAATCGCCGATCGCGGGGATGCCGATCATCGAGGCGTACAAGGCGCGCACGGTGATCGTCAACAAGCGGTCGATGGCGGCGGGCTACGCGGGCCTCGACAACGAGCTCTTCTACATGGACAAGACGATGATGGTCTTCGGCGACGCGAAGAAGGTGATCGAGGACATGGTGAAGTCGGTCGAGTGACGCGGCGCGCGTGCGCCCGGCCGGCGGACGGACGGGCGCGCGCCGCGCGGCAGCATCGCGCCGGTCGGCGTGCGCTCCGAAAGGGGCGCGTCGATCCGGCGCTTTTCTTTTGTGTGCGGGCGCCGGCGCGGCGGCGCGGCGGCGCGGCGGCGACGCGGATCGCGCCGTGCGGCCGGCGCGCTTGGGTCGCCGCCGCTTGTGCTCTGATTCCTCCGTTTTCTTCGTTTTCAATTTCGCGCCGGGCGGGGCGCCGCGTGAATTGCGAGTGGTGGCTCGCAACTCACAATTCGCGACTCGCGACTCGCCGCGACGCGTTTTGCGGGCATTCGAGATCGCGCGGAGCGATTGCGCCGCGTTCAGCGCACGGGCGCGTTCGCCTTGCGCAGATAGTCGGCGAGCCGCTTGCCCTCCTGATCCGGAAACGGGCCGTGCACCGCGACCTCGTTCATGCGCGCGATGTCGAACGTGCGGAAGTCCTCGCGCAGTTCGCACCACGCGCCGATCGTCCAGCGCCCGCCCCAGTACACGAGCCCGAGCGGCCACACGCGGCGCGTCGTCCGCGCGCCGAGCCGGTCGCAGTACGCGAAGCTCACGACGCGGCGGCCGTCGACCGCTTCGTGCAGCGCATCCACTTTCTCCGAGAACGCGCGGTCGATGTGAAACGACGGCGCGAACACCGCGAGCCGGTCGAGCGTCGCGCGCTTGTCGGCAGGCATCGCCGACGCGATCTTCGCGAGCGCCGAACGCGCGCCGCCCGCGAAGCGCGCGCCGCCCCACGTCTCGAGCATCCGCGCGCCCGCCGCGAGCGCGGCGAGCTCTTCCGCGGTGAACGTGAGGGGCGGCAGGCTCGCCGCGCGGTTCAGGCGGTAGCCGATCCCGGCTTCGCCTTCGATCGGCACGCCCGACAGTTGCAGGTCGCGCACGTCGCGATACACGGTGCGCGGCGATACCGACAGCCAGTCGGCGAGTTGCTGCGCGGTCGTCAGGCGGCGGCCGCGCAGCAATTCGGCGATCTGGAACAGACGGTCGGCGCGGCGCGTCATCGCGAGCCTTCGAGAGTGGGAACGAGGGGGGCAATGCCGCGATGATAACGCCGCGCGCGACGGCGGGCGCGCGCGGTTTTCGTAGGCGATCCGATGTGCGCGATCGTTGCGGCGGGCGATTGCACGTGCTTCGATGTCGGCGGCGCTACGGCCGTCATCGGGGGTGATGTCGACGTCGATGCTGATGTCGACGCTGGCGCTGGCGCTGACGCTGACGCCGCTGCCGCCAACGTCGCCAACGTCGCCAACGTCGCCAACGTCGCCAACGTCGCCAACACCGCCAACACCGCCAACACCGCCAACACCGCCAACACCGCCAACACCGACACCGCCGCCGCCGTTTCCCCAGCCGCACGCGCCGCCGTGCGGTTGGCGATTGCCGCTTCCGCCTTCGTCGCCGTTCCCGCCACCGTCTTCGGCGTCGACACCGACACCGACACCGACACCATGCCGAAGGCCGTTCTCCACGCCGGCTCGCACGCTGCCGCATGCGCGCCGGCGCGGCGCGTCCCGGCTCGCGCGGCCGACGTTCTGCCCGTCGGCGCAAGCACGCAGCTCACCGGCGACGCGCTCAACTGCATTTGAGCGAATGCAGGCCGACGCGATTGCCTTCGGTGTCGACGAGATAGCCGATGTAGCCGTAGTTGTTCGGCAGCTCGATCACCGAGCCCTGCACGATGCCGCCCGCGCGCTTCGCACGCTCGAGCGCGGCCGTCACCGGACCGTTCGCGTTCAGGTAGACGACGGTGCCGTCCGCGCCCGGCTTCAGTCGCTGTGGATCGTAGACGACCGCGCCGCCCGTGGCCGCCTCCGGATGCACGAAGACCGCGGTCGGCACGCCGCCGATCACCTCGCGCTGCAACGCCGTTTGCAGCACGGTCTCGTAGAAGCGGATCGCGCGGTCGAAATCGACTGACGGAATGTCGAACCAGGCGATCACGCGTTCGCTGTTTGCGGTAGTCATTGCAAGCTCCTTGTACGTTGATGTGCGGGGGAGTCCGCCCCGGAAACCCGCGTCGCGGCGCGACGGCTTCGCAGTGTGCGCGGAGCCTGCTGACAACGTATTGTCAGCAGCGTAACGGTGCTTGACGCGCTACTTTCAGGTCGCAAAATGAAGCCGTGCCGCCCGGCGTTCGACGACCTCGCATTCGATGCGCGCGCGGCCCACGCGCACCGTTGCCGGCGCGATTCGCCGCATACGCCGCGCGCGACGGCCGACGTGAACCGAACCCGGCGGAGGGCTCGGCGAACGGCTTGTCGAGGGGCTCGTCTAAGAGCTTGCCGAAGAGCTTGCCGAAGAGCTTGCCGAAGAGCTTGCCGAAGAGCTTGCCGAAGAGCTTGCCGAAGAGCTTGCCGAAGAGCTTGCC
>NZ_JPWT01000141.1:0-9136 GCF_000773065.1 Burkholderia sp. ABCPW 111
GAAGCCGAAGCCGAAGCCGAAGCCGAAGCCGAAGCCGAAGCCGAAGCCGAAGCCGAAGCCGAAGCCGAAGCCGAAGCCGAAGCCGAAGCCGAATGTCATCGCATTGCGTCGGACTTTATGCGCATAAACTGGCGCCGCCGCGATATCGTCTGTTGCGTCCGTAGCCTACGATGCGCGTCGATTCAACCGCCGTGGGTCAACGACAACTAAGCACTTGACGCCCAGACCTACCAGCGATTCGCCCGCAATCCCCAGCGCCCAGCCGCCTAATGCCGCGGCCGCTACAATACCCGCGTCATTCACCCACTTTCATCCGCTGACCGATGATCACGATCTATCACAACCCTCGCTGCTCCAAATCGCGTGAAACGCTGGCGTTGCTCGAAACGCTCAACCAGGCCGGGGACGCCATTCATGTCGTCGAGTACCTGAAACAACCGCCGACCGTCGCGCAATTGAAGGCGCTCCATCGGCAACTGGGGCGCCCGGTGCGCGAAATGATCCGTGACAACGAGGTGCCTTACAAGGACCTCAATCTTGATGATCCCGCCATATCTGATACGCAGCTGTATGACGCGATCGCGGAGCACCCGGTCCTGTTGCAGCGCCCTATCGTCGTGTACGGCGATAAGGCAGTGATCGGTCGCCCGCCTGAAGTAGTGAAATCGTTGTTCGAATAATTATTGAAAAAATAAACTTTCGAAGAGAGTGTCGGTCCGGCAGCTTTCTTTGCTACGGATGCAGCCGGCCTGAGGCTTATCAGGTCAGCTATCGTGGTTGTCCAAGCGCAGCGTGGCAGAAGCGGTTTGAGCGCGCGTAGTTGCTCGCCCGATCCCGAGCAATTTCAGGCGAACGTCGAATTTGCCGCGCCGCTTGTAGATCGGCTGACCTGGCATTGAACGATCCACGCGGTTCTCCACCGCCCCGGCCACGCGCGATTCGTGCGCATCGAGGAACGAGGAGCGCTCACTCGCCCTGTTCCGTCCCGCGCCCGCCTGACACGCGCGCCGCCTCCCGCAGCAAGCGAATCTGCATGCGATAGTTGCGGCAGCCGGAGCAGGCCGGCAGATGCACGCGCACCCGGAGCCGTTCGTCGAGCGACAGCGAACGATCGAGTTCGTCCGACAATAGCCGCGTGATGTCCTTACATTTCCCCAGTAGCATCTTCGGTCGTCAGGCCTTTTTCGGTGAGACAGGTGCGCAGCCGGGTTCGTGCGCGGTATAGCAGGACGCTGCAATGATTCGCCTTCAACTCGAGCTCCATGCAGATGTCCTCGATGGCGAAGTCGAGGAATTCGCGCATCATGAACACGCGGCCGATCTGCTCCGGCAGATGATCGAGACACATCTCGAACAGCATCCAGAATTGCCGCTGCTGCAGGACGGTTTCCGGCTTCGGCCACGGACGCGGCTTCGCATGCGGCGCCCAGTGGCCATTGTCCGCGAACAGTTCGCGATCGAGAAGTGCTTCGCCGTCGAGTTCGGCGTCGAGCGCCGACGCATTGATCGTCCGCCGGCGCGCCCGCATCGTGTCGATCAGTTTGTTGCGCAGGATGCCGAACACCCAGGTCTTGTGGCTCGACTGTCCGTCGAAGCGCCCGGCCTGAGCCCACGCGGCCGCAAGCGCTTCCTGGACGGCGTCTTCGGCTGCATCGGCATCGCGCAATTGCAGGCGCGCGAAGCGGAGTAAATCGTGGCGCAATTGCGCGAGATAGGCGGGATCGTCGTGCGCGGGGCGCGCGTGCTGCATGGGATGGCTTCCGGTTCGTGCCCGCGCACACGGCACGCGCAGGCGGCAGCGCAAGATTATCCATGCGACGCGCGTCGTTGCAAGGGTGTTGCAAGCGATGCGTGTCGTTGTCGGGCGCGTTCGCGTTTCTCGACGCGCCGTCGCGCGCTATGCTCTCATCGTAGACCATGCCGCCAATCGGCAACATACGCGCTGAACTGACATCGGCGATATAAATGGAACGGCTATACATATTCACAAAGTTATCCACATTTTCTGTGGATAACTTTGTGGAAATCCGGTCCGAAGCCCCGATCTACTGGGATTCAAGCTGGCTTGCTCATAAAAGGGCCAATTGATGCGAAATCAGAAACAAAACAGATTGATTACCTACTGAACGGAAGGAGAATCAGATGGCTTATCGAATTGCGGTGATTGTCGGCAGTCTGCGGCGCGAATCGTTCAATCGCGCGCTCGCGCAGGCCGTAATTTCGCTTGCGCCCGCCGATCTGTCGTTCGAATCGATCGATATCGGCTCGCTGCCGCTATATAGCCAGGACTACGACGCGGATTTCCCCGACGTCGCGAAGCGTTTCAAACAGTCGATCGAAGCCGCGCAGGGGCTGCTGTTCGTCACGCCCGAGTACAACCGCTCGATGCCCGGCGTGCTGAAGAACGCGCTCGACTGGGGGTCGCGTCCGTGGGGCAGCAATTCGTGGACGGGCAAGCCGGCCGCCGTGCTCGGCACGTCGCCGGGCGCGACCGGCACGGCGCTCGCGCAACAGCACCTGCGCAACGTACTCGCGTATCTCGACGTCCCGACGCTCGGACAGCCCGAAATCTTCATCAAGCACGACGCGTCGAAGATCGACGCGCAGGGCAACCTCGTCAACGACGACACGCGCAAGTTCCTGCAAGGTTTCGTCGATCGCTACGCGGACTGGGTGCGCCGGCACGCGAAGCCGGCCTGAGCGATTGGCGGCGCGATCGGGACATACGGATGTCGAGGCGCGCGCGCGTTCAAGCGTTCGTCTTGGCATCGACTGCCACGGAAGGGTGACGGCTTGGCCTGACGCCATCGCGGCCCGATGCTGCCCGCCAACCGCCAACCGCCAACCGCCAACCACCGACCACCAACCGCCAACCACCGACCACCGACCACCGGCTCACTCGCGCATCGCCCCATCCTTCATCGACCAACGGGCAGCCGGCGCGCCGCCGCTCACCTCAATCAGCACGCCCCGCGTGCCCCATATCGCGCTCGTGCTGAATCTTCAGCAGCAAGTCGTCGAGCAGCGCGATGTCGAACGGCTTCGACAGCAGGCGCGCATGCACGCGCCGCGTCCGGTCGAATTCCTCCGCATAGCCGGTGATGAGAATCACCGGCAGCTTCGCGTCGCCGCGCTCGATCGCCTCCGCAAGATCGATTCCGTTCATCGTGCCCGGCATGTGGATGTCCGAGATCACGAGATCGAATGCGCCGGGCGCGGTCGGCTCGGCGCCTGCTTCGTTCAGCATGCGCAGCGCGTCGTCCGCATTCGGCGCGTGCGTGACCTGGTGGCCAAGCAGCTCGAGCAGCGCCTCGGTGCCCGCCGCAACTTCGCCGTTGTCTTCGACGAGCAGGATTCTCAAGCCCGCCGGCGTCGATGCGGCCGGCTTATCGATCGCGTCCGGCGCGGCGGCGGGCGGCGCGAGCTCCATCGTGCGCGGCAGATAGAGCCGCACCGACGTGCCGGCGCCGACTTCGCTCTCGATCGTCGCCAGGCCGCCCGAACGCTCGCAAAACGCGAACACCTGCGGCAGCCCGAGGCCCGTGCCCATCCCCTTCGCCTTCGTCGTGAAAAGCGGTTCGAACGCGCGCGCGAGCACGTCGGGCGGCATGCCCAGCCCCGTGTCCTCGACCGAGATCCGCACGAAGTCGCCCGTCAGCGGAAAGCCGTCCTCGCGGCGAAACGTGATGTTGTGCGCGCTGATCTTGAAGCGGCCGCCCTGAGGCATCGCGTCGCGGGCGTTGACGGCGAGATTGATCACCGCGAGCTCGAGTTCCGCGACGTCGACGCGTACGGGCCACAAGTCGAGCTGCGCGTCGACGGCGAGCGTCGATTTCGAGCCGAGCGATGTCTTCAGCAATTCGCGGCACGACGCGAGCCATTGCGCGATGTCGATCGTCTCGCTGCGCAGCGGCTGCTTGCGCGCGACGCCGAGCAACTGGCGCGTGAGCGACTGGCCGTTCTTCAGCGCGCGCTCGATCGCGGCGAGCTCCGTGTCGAGATGCTGGACGCCGCGCCGCCGCGCGATCTGCACGTTGCTCGAGATGATCATCAGCAGATTGTTGAAGTCGTGCGCGACGCTGCCGACCAGATTGCCGAGCGCTTCCATCTTGCGCGATTGCCGGTACGCCGATTCGATCGAGCGCCGCATCGACGCCTCCGCCTGCCAGCGCTCCCACGCCTCCTCCTCCGCGCGCAGCCGCTTGAGCGACAGCCAGATCACGCCCCACAGCGCGGCGGACGGCGCGAACATCGAGATGAACAGGACGCTCAGGTGTTCGTACCAAGCGCTGCGGATCGCCGACGTGCGGTACGCGCACGACACGAACACCGGATAGCTGCCGACCTGCCGGTACGCGACGATCTCGCTGTCGCCGTCGCGCTTCACGCGCACGACGCCCGCGTGCTGATCGCCTTGCGCGCCGCCGAACGGCGTCGCGCTGTCGGCCTGCGCGGCGGCGTCGCCCGGCGCGCCGCGCGGCGCGGGCGGATACGACGCGAGCACGGCGCCGTCGCTGCGCGTGAGCGCCATCGACATCGGCGCGTCCGCGCCGCCGAGCAGATCGCGATAGAACGCATTGAAATACGCTGATTTCAGCGCGATCGACACCATTCCCGCGAACGTTCCGTCGCTGTGACGCCGCGCGACGCCCGTGTTGAACACGGGCCCCGGATTCGCCGCCTTGAGCGGCCCCGGCATCACGCGCGAGATGTGCTCGATCACCTTGCCGTCGCGGATGCCGACGAAATCGTCGCGATTCGCGATCGACGCATACGGCGCCGGGTAATAGAGGCTGTTTGCGAGCAGCATCCCGCTCGCGCCGAAGATCGACACCGACGCGACCTGCGGATAGCCGCCGCCGATCGTGTTGAGCGCGTCGTGGATGTCGGCTTCGGCGTTGCGGACCGCGGCGTCGTCGAGATCCTGCACGAGATCGACGATGCGCGCGTCGAGCGTCTCCGACAGGTCGAACACCTTCAGCGCGTGTTCTTCCGCGACGCGCACGGTGCGCATCGTCACGTCGCGCGCGGTCGCTTCGCGCGTGCGCATGTCGTTGTACGCCATCACCGCGACGTAGACGCACGGCAGCACGATCGCGGCGACGAGCATCACGATGAGCGTCACGCGCCGCACCGCGAAGTCGTGCTCCGGCGCGCCGGATGCGAACGACGCATCGTCCTCCCAATCATTGTCGGGCGGTGTCGAGCGTGAGGCGTCGGGCCGTTCGGGCGTCATGGTTGGCGAACGAGTGCAAGAGGATTGATCGGCATCATAAACGAGTCGCGCGTGCGCGCCCCGATGCGGCGCGGGCATTGCGCAAGCCCGGATTTCCTTCGCTTGCGGCGGCTTCGCGCAAACAGCGACGAATTCAAAAGCGCAAACGTAAGCAAAGGAATAATTTGCGTGCTTATCGCGAAAACAACCCGAGCTATTCCCGGATTCGAATTCGGGCTAATCAATTCTGTTCGAACCCGCAAAAATGGCGAGTTGCAACGCACGGGGTTTACTCCCAGAATCCCGCATCGCTTTCCTATGCGGAAAATGCCCGCGATGCCCGGGCGCGGCCTCGGCGAGGTTCATCCGCGGGCGGGCGCATCCGGCGTGTCGAGCCGGTTCTTGCGAGCCGAGCGGTTCGCGCGTGGTTCGTCCCTCGTATCGCCCAGTCGCACCTTGCCTAAAGAAGCGCGGCGAACCGTCGTTAACGCGAGACACACGACTCCGTTTACCGTTACGACAGCCATGCCCCTGCCGATTGTGATCGCCGACGATTCCTTGCTCGCTCGCAAGCTGCTGACGAAGGCGCTGCCGGCGGATTGGGACGTCGACGTGAACTATGCGTCGAACGGTCGCGACGCGTTGATGCTGTATCGCGACGGCAAGGCATCGGTGATGTTCCTCGATCTGACGATGCCGGACATGAGCGGCTACGAAGTGCTCGAGACGTTGCGCGGCGAGGATCTGAACACGTTCGTGATCGTCGTGTCCGCCGATATCCAACCGATGGCGCAGGCACGCGTGCGCGAGCTGGGCGCGGCGGCTTTCGTCGCCAAGCCCGTCACCTCGGAAGCATTGCTGCCCATTCTCAAGGAGTATGGGTTGTATGTCTGAGACGGTGTTGACGGCGGAGCAACGCGACGCCTTGCAGGAGATCGCCAACCTCGCGATGGGACGCGCGGCGGCGCGCCTCGCGCTTCTCCTCGGCACCTTCATCGAGCTGTCGGTGCCGCGCGTGCGCGTCGTGCGCGCGGCCGACGTCGGGCGCGTGCTGCGCGACATGACGGGCATTCACGACAACGTGACCGCCGTGCGTCAGGGCTTCCGCTCCGACATCAAGGGCGAGGCGCTGATGCTGTGCCGCAGCGCGGGCGTCGGCCAGCTCGTGTCGCTCGTCGACGATGCGTACGCGGACGGCGAGTTCGGCACCGTCACGCAGGCCGAGCTGATGTTTGACATGGCGAACGTGCTGATGGGCGCGTGCGTGTCGTCGATTCTCGACGAACTCGGGCGCACGCCGGTGTTTTCGCCGCCGGGGCTGCTCGGCGAAGACATCGCGCTCGACGACGTGTTTCAGCCCGACGTGCTCGCGTGGAGCGAGACGCTCCTGCTCGAAGTGAATTTCGGCGTCGCGGACGACGGTGCCCGCACGCATTTCGTGATGCTGCTCGCGGAAGACTCGATTCGTCACATGAGCGACGCCCTCGATACGTTGCTGTCCAGCTTATGAACCTGCTTGCTTCGCTGAGCGATCTCGTCATCGAACGGGTCAGCTTCGGTATTTTCGTGCTCGACCGCGAGATGAAGGTGCTCATGTGGAACCGGTTCATGCAGGACCACAGCGGCGTCGCCGCGGCCGACGTGATCGGCCGCAATCTGTTCGACTGCTTTCCGGAGCTGCCGCGCGCGTGGCTGTCGCGCAAGATCGAGAGCGTGTTTCAGCTCGGCAGCTTTGCGTTCAGCTCGTGGGAGCAGCGCCCGTATCTGTTCCGCTTCGATCATGACCGACCGATCACGGGCGGCGTCGACTTCATGCAGCAGGACTGCACGTTCGTGCCGATCGCGCGCGCACGCGAAGTGGAGGCCGTCTGCGTGACGATCTCCGACGTCACGCACGTGAGCGTGATGCAGCGCGAGCGCGAGGAGGCCGTCGCGAAGCTGCAGGAATATGCGAACCGCGACGGCCTGACGGGCATTGCGAACCGGCGCTTCTTCGAGGCGCGGCTGCGCGACGAGTTCTCGCGCTGGCAGCGTTACGGCGGCAATCTGTCGGTGCTGCTGTTCGATCTCGACCACTTCAAGACGATCAACGATCGCTTCGGCCATGTCGTCGGGGACAACGTGTTGCGCGTGATGGCGCAGCGCGTCGCGGACGTCGTGCGTTCGCAGGACACGTTCGGCCGCTTCGGCGGCGAGGAATTCGCGCTGCTGCTGCCGTGCACGTCGCTCGACGAGGCGATGCAAGTGGCCGAGAAGATCCGCCAGACGATCGGCAGCACGCCGATCGAAGCGGAAGGCGCGCGGGTGCCGGTGACGGCGAGCGTGGGCGGCGCGGCCGCGCACGTGGGCGCGCTCACGCACGAGACGCTCGTCAACGAAGCCGATGCCGCGCTTTACCGCGCGAAGCGGCAGGGGCGCAATTGTTCGGTTGCGTTTGGGTGAGGTGGTGGGTTGGGAGGGGGCGATGCGCTTGCTTTGGGGGCAAATGATTAGACTGCCTGATCGCCTGATCGCCTGATCGCCTGATCGCCTGATCGCCCGATCGCCCGATCGCCCGATCGCCCGATCGCCCAATCGCCCAATCGCCCAATCGCCCAATCGCCCAATCGATCAATCGGGCAACCAGCATACGCTCGAGAAACGCTGTAGCGCGCACGAAGCGAGGCGATCGGCGCGCCGCACCGCTTCGGCGCGTGAGCGGCGAGGCGGCGAGCGTCAGCCGCGCGCGATCGCGGCGAGCGTATCGGCGACGGCGTGCGGCTGCGCGATGAACGGCGAGTGGCTGCTGTCGAGCGTGTGCACGCGCGTGCGGTTGCCGGGGGCGAGCGCGTCGGCCTCGTCGACGAAGCGCTGCTGCAGCGCGGGCAGCAACACCCGGTCGCGCAGGCATTTGATGTAGTGACGCTCGATCGAGCCCCACCGCGCGGCCGTCGTCTCGATGCGCGTCGCGAACGGCGCCGCGGGCACGTCGCAACTGAGCAAATGGCCGATCGCCGTGTGGTCGGCGTCGCTGGCGTCGTCGCAGAGCGCGCGCTTCGCCGCCGCGCGGTACGCCGGGTCTTCGCTGCGCGGGTCCATCCGCAGCGCGCCCGTCGCCTTCGGGCTCGCCATCATCAGCGGCGCGAGCATCTCGCCCTGGTTCTCGGGCGCGCGCACGTAGTCGAGGCCCGTGGTGCCCGCGGTCGGCATGAACGCAGCCAGGTAGACGAGCTTCGCGATTTTCTCGGGCGCGCGCTCGGCGGCCATCGTGATCGCAATGCCGCCCATGCTGTGGCCGACCAGCACGACCTGTTCGTGACCGAGCGCGCGAGCCTGATCGACGGTGCGCAGCACGTGGTCGACGTAGTCGTCGAGCGTCGTGCCCGCGACGGGCGACGGCTCGCTCGCGAACGCGGCGGCGTCGAGCGGGCGCTGGAAGAACGATGCGGGAAAGCGGGCATTGATGCCGTGCGCGGGCAGATCGCGCGCGAGCGCCGCGTGGCCGTGCGCGGCGAGCGCGGGAATCACCCGTTCGTAGGCCCATGCGCCGTGCCACGCGCCGTGCACGAGCACGAAAGGCAGAGGGGACGAGGCCGCGGGGTCGCGGCGGTCGGCGGTGGTGTCGCGCGGTTCGGTCGGCAAGTCTGTCTCCTGTCGGTCATGGTTCTTGTGGCTGATCGTAAGCCAGCGCCATCTTAGTGAGGAATCGGCGCGGTGTCGCGTTTGATCGAGCCCCGAGAAAGTATCTTGTTGCGGGCATATAGCATGCGGGCGCCGACGGCGGATCGTTCGGCGCCGCGCGGATTGCGGGCTACCGAGCACCGCGTGCCGGATGGCATACGCTCAACGCCGAAGCCGAAGCCGAAGCCGAAGCCGAAGCCGAAGCCGAAGCCGAAGCCGAAGCCGAAGCCGAAGCCGAAGCCGAAGCCGAAGCCGAAGCCG
>NZ_JPWT01000142.1:0-9055 GCF_000773065.1 Burkholderia sp. ABCPW 111
TTGCGCACGCAGGTGCACGACGGGTATGCGGGCGAGGCCGACGCGGCGGCGGAGGCGGTGATTCGGGAGAACGACGGCGGCCGGTGACGAGGCGCTCGCAGCATGTCGAACGACGGGGCGGGGCGAATGTTCGTCGGGCGCGATCGCCGCATTGCCGGCGGCGATCGCGAGCCGCCCGCCGCGCGGTGACATCGCGATGCGGGTGCGATGCGCTTCAATCGTACGGATGACGAAGCATGTCGATGGTCGATTCGCGCTCGATTCGCGATTGCAGGCGACTTGTTCGTCGAGCGATGCGGCGCGGTTGCCTTCGTGACGGAGCGGGAACGACGTGAAGTCGTGAAGCGCAGCGCGAACAGGGCATGGCCGACGCGCGACGCGGAAGGCGAGCGCTCCAACGGTGCGCTCGCCCAAGACGAACGAAGCCAATCGACTTCGTTCGTCTTGGCATCATCGGATACGCGCGCTTGGCAACACGGGAAATCCGGCGACGAATCCGCGATCCCGCATATGCATCTCGCGACGAAGTCACGTTCGTCCCGGCAAGCTTCTGAAGCGAACGCGGCCGCCCGGAGCCGCGCCGCGAGCGCCGGGGCGGCGGGACGCCGAACGCCCGCCCGTCTTCTCATGGCGATTTACTCGCGCCGGTCCTTCGCGTCGCGGGACAAGTGGCCCCAGAGGAACTCATATCCGATCGCTTCGTGCTCGGCCGTGTCGATTGCGTCGGCGCTGCCGTGGCCGCCATCGGTTTTTTCGAGCAGCCATACGTTCCGGTGCCCTTGCGCATGCATGCGCGCGACCATCTTCCGAGCATGCGCGGGATGCACGCGATCGTCGCTCGTCGACGTCGTGAAGAGCGCCGGCGGATATGCAACGTCGTGCGCGACTCGATGATACGGCGAGTATGCCGTGAGCGTCGGCGCATGGCCGGGATCGTCAGGATCGCCAAATTCGTCGAGCCACGACGCGCCCGCATGCAAGTGCGGATAGCGCTGCATGTCGAGCAGCGGCACGTCGCTCACCACCGCGCCGAACAGGTCCGGGCGCTGGATCATGCATGCCGCCACCAGCAAGCCGCCGTTGCTGCCGCCGCGGATGCCGAGCTGCCCGGCCGTCGTCACGCCGTCCGCCACGAGCCTTTCGGCGACGGCGATGAAATCGTCGAACGAGCGCTGCCGCTCCGTTTGTCGCGCCGCTTCGTGCCATCGCGTGCCGAATTCGCCGCCGCCGCGAATATGCGCGAAGACAGCGATGCCGCCTTTTTCGAGCCAGCCGATGCCGAGCAGCGGATCGTAGTCCGGTGTGAGCGCAATCGCGAAGCCGCCGTAGCCGTACAGCAGGCACGGACGCGGTGCGCGACCCGCATCGTCCAATGCGTCGCGCGGGCCGACCAGCGTATACGGCACCAGCGTGCCGTCGCGCGAGCGCGCATGTTCGCGCCGCACCGTCAGCGTGGATGCATCGAATTGGGCCGGCCAGCGATCGAGCAGCGTCCATGCCGACAGGTCGTCGTCGGCGAGGTCGGCGAGCGAGTATTCGGGCGGCGTCAGGTAATCGCCGACGCTCACGTACACCTCGTCATCGAACGTCGGCTCGACGGGCGACACGTCGACCTGCGCGAGCCCGCGCGCCGGGAACGGGCGCGCGCGCCAGCGCCAGGCGCCGTCGTCCTGCTGCTCGGGCAGCCAGAGCAGCGTGCGCGTGAGCACGTCGTCGAGCCACGACACCAGCAGGTAGCGGCGAGTGTGCGTCCAGCCGCACGCCGACGTGCGATCGTTCGGCTCGAACAACGTAGCGAACGCGCGCTCGCCCGCGACGAACGCATCTTCCCGGATCGCGAGCAGGCTGCCGCCCGCGTAGCGCGCGCCGCCGCAGGTCCAGTCGAGCCTCGGCTGGAGCAGCAGCCAACCGTTCCAGTAGCCGACCTCGACGTGCGCCGGGGCGTCGTAGCGAATCCATGCGCCGTCGTCGCCGAGGCGATACGTATTCGCGTCGTAGAAGTTGATCGCCTGCTCGATCATGTGGTGCCGATCGACCGGATCGTATTGCGCGTCGACGGAGATGTCGCCGCGTGCGCCGCGAAACACGACGGGCGCGTCCGATAGCAGGGTGCCGCGCGTCCAGCGCCTGACTTCGCGCGGATAGCCGGAGCGCGTGACGCTCGGGCCGCCGTTGTCCCAGCCGACATAGACCGTGTCGCGATCGATCCATTCGATCGAATGTTTGCCGGCCGCCTCGATCGAGAAGCCGCCGTCGACGAACCGGCGCTGCTCGATATCGAACTCGCGCACGACGACCGCATCGGCGCCGCCGTCGGACAGCACGATCAGCGCGCGATCGCCGTCCGGCTCGAGGATGAGCTCGCCGTCGAACACCCATTGAACGTCTTCCGCCGCGCCGAGCGCGTCGAGATCGATCAGCGTCTGCCACTCGGCGCGGCCGCTGCGCCAGCTCGCCCACGGCGCGCGCCGCCACAGGCCTTTCGGATGGCGCTCGTCCTGCCATACGTCGTAGGCCCACGCTTGCCAGCGCTGCGGGATCACGGGCCGCTCGCGAGGCAGCAGCGCCTTCGTGAAGCGCTCGACGAGCGCGCGGTAGCGTGCGCCGTCGAGCCATGGCGCGCCGTGCGTGCGCGCATTCTGCGCGTCGACCCAGTCGACGCTCGCGGGGCTTTCCAGTTCTTCGAGGAAGCGGTACGGATCGGCCTGATCAGGCCAGGAAGCATGAGGCATGGCGTATTCACAATGAGCGTTGCGTGTAATGGTAGCGTAAGGCGTGATGTGCCTGCGCTTCGATTGCTGGGCCGACGGCCCGAGCGTCCTTCGCGCGAGCGCGTTGCCGCGGCGTGCGCGAGCGACGCGCGCGCGCTTTCGTCGTAAGTGAGTACGACGAGCGCCGGCGTCGCACGTGTCGCGCTTCCCGCCCGAATCAATCCGACATCGCGACTATCTCCCGCATGCCCGGCCTCATTTCGAAATGAAAAATAATTGGTTCGGCTTTTGCGGCGGCTCTTTCATAGTGGAGCCTTGATGGCTATAGACGGCGCTCGGACAGCGCTCGCCGTCGAGCCCGGCCCATGTCTCGTGCACGATGCGCGATACCCACAAGGAGACGCCATGACGGTTGAACTCGAAGAACGCTCCACACATGCGGTGCTCGAAGCCGCACGCGAAGCCGCGCGCGCGGCGGGCTTGCCGTATGCGGGCGGCATATCGCCTCGCGACGCATGGGCGCTCGTCACGGCCGGCGCCGCGCGGCTCGTCGACGTGCGCACCGCGGAGGAGCGCGCGTTCGTCGGCCACGTGCCGGACAGTCTGCACGTGCCCTGGGCGACCGGCACGAGCCTCACGCGCAACCCGCGCTTCGCGCGCGAGCTCGAAGCGAAGACGGGCAAGGACGCGGCCGTGCTGCTGCTGTGCCGCAGCGGCAACCGTTCGGCGCTCGCCGCGGAAGCGGCGGCGAAGGCGGGCTTCACGCAAGTCTTCAACGTGCTCGAAGGCTTCGAGGGCGAGCTCGACGATGCGGGCCATCGCGGCGCGATCAACGGCTGGCGATCGCACGGGTTGCCGTGGCAGCAGAGTTGACCGATGCGGTCGGTTCCGGTGCGGCAACCGGCATCGACCGCCCGTGAGTAGCGAGCAGCAGTCAGCCAGCAACGAGAAACAACGAGAAGCAACAAGGAGCGGCAGCCGTGGCGGTATTCGACATCGACGACATCGTTCAATCGCTTCAAACCGTGCGCCAGCGCTGGCGCGAAGTGCAGCGCCGCTCGCTCGAGCCGGGCGGGCGCGAATTGCCGGCGCGAGAGGCGCTCGCGAGCATCGTCGAAACGCTGAAGGGCGTGCTGTTTCCGATGCGGCTCGGGCCGCCCGATCTTAGGCAGGAGAGCGAAAATTTCTACGTGAGCCATGCGCTCGACGACGCGCTGCACGCGCTCCTCGCGCAGGCGCGGCTCGAGCTGCGCTACAAGGGGCGGCACGACGCGAGCGCGCAGGCCGAGGCCGCGATCGAAGCGAAGACCGACGCCGCGGTGCGCGCGTTCGCCGCGCGCCTGCCCGCGATCCGCGCGCTGCTCGACAGCGACGTGCTCGCCGCGTTTCATGGCGATCCGGCCGCGGGCAGCGTCGACGAGGTGCTGCTCTGCTACCCGGGCGTCCTCGCGATGATTCACCACCGGCTCGCGCACGAGCTGTACCGCCTCGAATTGCCGCTCCTCGCGCGCATCGTCGCGGAGCATGCGCATGCGCAGACGGGGATCGACATTCACCCCGGCGCGCAGATCGGCGGCGGCTTCTTCATCGACCACGGCACGGGCGTCGTGATTGGCGAGACGGCGATCATCGGCGAGCGCGTGCGCGTCTATCAGGCGGTCACGCTGGGTGCGAAGCGCTTTCCGCGGGACGCATCCGGACATCTCGAAAAAGGCCTCGCGCGCCATCCGATCGTCGAAGACGACGTCGTCATCTACGCGGGCGCGACGATTCTCGGCCGCGTGACGATCGGTAAGGGCGCGGTGATCGGCGGCAACGTCTGGATCACGCAGGACGTCGCGCCGGGCAGCCATGTCACGCAGGCCGTCACGCGCAGCGATCCGGCGCGGCTGGCCGACGCGCCGGCTGGCGTGCCGGGCGCGAATGGCGCGAACGGCGCAAGCGACACGGCGCTTTCCGCCGCGGGAGCGCTGTGATGACGGCGCTCGTCCAACGTTTCGGCGCGGCGATTCGCCAGTTGCGCGAGGCGCGCGCGTGGTCGCAGGAGCAACTCGCCGAGCATGCGGGCTTGAACCGCTCGTACGTCGGCGAGATCGAGCGCGGCACCGCGATCGCTTCGATCGTCACCGTCGAGAAGCTCGCGCGCGCGTTCGGCGTGCCGATCGCGCGGCTGTTGTCCTCCGGCGTCGACGTATCCGAGGCCGCGTCGCAAGGATTCGGCGTGTCGCCGGCATCGAACGCGTCGCTGTCGACCGCGCGCTGAATCCCTGTTCGATCTCCCCGAATTGGCGTCTATAGCATGTTGAGCCGCCCAAATGGCGTCTCGATAATGCGTTCTGCTGATAAGCATTCCAGATTTAGTTCTATAGCCCCCGGAGTCCTCTATGTCGACGATAGTGAGCGGCCAGACGGCGCTCGGCGACAACGCAGCACGGCAACTCGCCAATGCCACCAAGACTGTTCCGCAGCTTTCCACGATCACGCCGCGCTGGCTGACGCACCTGCTGCAATGGGTGCCCGTCGAGGCCGGCATCTATCGTCTGAATCAGGTGAAGAACCCGGAAGCGGTGCGGGCCGCCTGCACCGCGCGCGAGGACGAGGGCGCGCTGCCGAGCACCTTCGTGCCGTACGAGGAAGCGCCGCGCGAATACTTCCTGAACGCAGTGAGCACGGTGCTCGACGTTCACACGCGAATCTCCGATCTCTATAGCAGTCCGCACGATCAGATCAAGGAGCAACTGCGCCTGACGATCGAGACGATCAAGGAACTGCAGGAAAGCCAGCTGATCAACAACCCCGATTACGGGCTGCTCGCGAACGTCGCGGAAGAGCAGCGCGTGTTTCCGCTGACGGGCGCGCCGACGCCCGACGATCTTGACGAATTGCTGACGAAAGTGTGGAAGGAGCCTGCGTTCTTCCTCACGCACCCGCTCGCGGTCGCCGCGTTCGGCCGCGAATGCACGCGGCGCGGCGTGCCGCCGCCGACCACGAGCCTGTTCGGCTCGCAGTTCCTGACGTGGCGCGGCATTCCGCTGATTCCGTCGGACAAGGTGCCGGTTGCCGACGGCAAGACGAAAATCCTGCTGCTGCGCGTCGGCGACAAGCGGCAGGGCGTCGTCGGCCTCTATCAGCCGGGCGTCGCGGGCGAGCAGGGGCCGGGCCTGTCGGTTCGGTTCATGGGGATCAACAATCAGGCGATCGCGTCGTATCTGATTTCGCTGTACTGCTCGCTCGCCGTCCATTCGCCGGATGCGCTGGCTGTCCTCGATGACGTGGAGATCGGCAAGTACCATGACTATCCCGACACCTACCGTTAATCCTGCCGCGAGCGCCTCGAGCGTCGCGCCGCCGCACGCGCCGCTGCCTGCCGGATTGCCCGATCCGGCGACGCTCGCGCGCCTCGCGTCCGAGTTTCTCGCGGCGTTGCCGGGGCAATCCGCCGCGCCCGACGTCGGCGCGGGAAGCGGCGCGGTCGGCGGCGTGCCGTCGGCGCTGCCGGCCGCCGCGCCGCTTCTCGCGTCGGCGTCGAATCCCGCGCCGGCGGGCTCGCCGCTCGCCGGGCCCGGCGGCACCGGCACGGGCATGCCGGGCGTCGGTGCGCCGCCCGGCAAGGTGCCCGGCGCGAACCTCGCGCCCGCGCCGACGCACGTGCTGTCGCTCGGCAATCGCGCGCCCGCGCTCGCGCCGCACGCGGCGGCGCAAAACGGATTGCCGGACAACGTCGTAGCGATCGCGCCGGCGCTCGAGCCGCGCGCGGGCGGTGCCGCACTCGGCGTGCCGCCCGTGCAGGAGGCCGTCGCCACGCAATCGGCAACCGACGCGTCCGCGACGGCGATGCCGTCTGCGTTCGCATCGTCGTCTTCGCCGTATTACTTCGTCGACCGCGCATCGCACGGCTGGCAGCGCGACGCCGCGCAGATCGTCGTGCCGCAGGACGGCATCGCGTCGCCGCGCGCGTTCGGCCTGCCGGACGAGCAGGCGCTGCGCGACCTGCTGCCGATTCAGCGGCCGCAGGCCGATCGACACGGCGCGTCGCGCTACTTCATCGACGATGCGCGGCCCGCGGCTTCGCATTCGCCCGGAGCCGGCGCGCATCCGCCGTTCGACGTCAACGCGATTCGCCGCGACTTCCCGATCCTCTCCGAACGGGTGAACGGCAAACCGCTTGTCTGGTTCGACAACGCGGCGACGACGCACAAGCCGCAAGCGGTGATCGACCGTCTCGCCTACTTCTACGCGCACGAGAATTCGAACATCCACCGCGCCGCGCATACGCTCGCGGGGCGCGCGACCGACGCGTACGAGCATGCGCGCGCGACCGTGCAGCGCTTCATCGGCGCGGCGTCGCCGGACGAGATCGTGTTCGTGCGCGGCACGACGGAGGCGATCAACCTGATCGCGAAAACGTGGGGAGTCCGGAACGTCGGCGAAGGCGACGAGATCGTCGTGTCGCATCTCGAGCATCATGCGAACATCGTGCCGTGGCAGCAACTGGCCGCATCGAAGGGGGCGACGCTGCGCGTGATTCCCGTCGACGACACGGGGCAGGTATTGCTCGACGAGTACCGGAAGCTGCTCAACGACCGCACGAAGATCGTCTCCGTCACGCAGGTGTCGAATGCGCTCGGCACGGTCGTGCCGGTGAAGGAGATCGTCGAGCTCGCGCATCGCGCGGGAGCGAAGGCGCTCGTCGACGGCGCGCAGTCGATTTCGCACATGCGTGTCGACGTGCAGGCGCTCGATGCCGACTTCTTCGTGTTCTCCGGGCACAAGATCTACGGGCCGACCGGCATCGGCGTCGTGTACGGCAAGCGCGCGCTGCTCGACGACATGCCGCCGTGGCAGGGAGGCGGCAACATGATCGCGGACGTGACGTTCGAGCGCACCGTGTTCCAGCCGCCGCCGAACCGTTTCGAGGCGGGAACGGGCAACATCGCCGACGCGGTCGGGCTCGGTGCGGCGCTCGAATATGTGACGCGCGTCGGCATCGAGAACATCGCGCGCTACGAGCACGATCTGCTTGCCTATGCGACGGGCGTGCTCGCGCCGGTGCCGGGCGTGCGGCTGGTCGGCACCGCACGCGACAAGGCGAGCGTGCTGTCATTCGTGCTGAAGGGCTACGAGACGGAAGAAGTCGGGCGGGCGCTGAACGAGGAGGGCATCGCCGTGCGCTCCGGGCATCACTGCGCGCAGCCGATCCTGCGTCGCTTCGGACTCGAAGCGACGGTGCGTCCGTCGCTTGCTTTCTACAACACGTGCGACGAGGTCGATGCGATGGTCGATGTGGTGCGAGGGCTCGCGGCGCGACGCGGGTAGCCCCGCGCGCCACATCGTGACGATGCCGGCTCGGTCGATTCGCGCGAAACGACCGGGCCGGCTGCCGCATCGACGAACAACTCGAGGCCCGGCTTCCGGTTGATTCGACATACGAAAAAAAGACCCGGCGCGAGCCGGGTCGAAGAGAGCGATGCAGGCGGCGAGGGCCGCGCCGGCCACGAGCCTGCAGCCGGCCGATCCTCGCCGCCACGACATCACTCCGCGTGGTCGTTGCGCACGCGGCGGCTCGACGCTTGATCGACCGCCGCGCGTCGCGATCAGATCATCCGTTCGAACGCGCCATCCTTCATCACGAAGCGATGAACGAGCGCCGCGAGCGCATGCATGCCGATCAGCACGATGAAGAGCGTCGCCGACAGGCTGTGCCATTCGCCGATGCTCGCGCCGAGCGAATGCGGCGATGCGATCGTCGGCAGCGGGACGATGCCCGCGAGCTTCAATTGCCACGTGCGGCCGTTCGCATTCAGCCAGCCGAGCAGCGGCACGGCGATCAGCGCGGCGTACAGCAGCTTGTGAACCGCGCTCGCCGCGAGTGACAGAAGCGCGCCCTGCTGATGCGCGGGCGGACTGCGGCGCACGATCGACCACAGCGCGCGCGCCGCAATGACGGCGATCAGTGCGGTGCCGAGCGCGGCATGCCAGGCGACGAGGCCGGCGGGCGGCGCCGTACCGTGCACGTCGGGCATCGTCCAGCCGAGCACGAATTGAGCGAGCACGAGCGCGGCAACGCTCCAGTGCAGGATGCGGCTGAGCAGGTCGTAGCGAGCTGGCGTTCGGGGGGCGTGTGTCATCGCGCGGATCGTCATATAGGTAAGCCGTTCGTAGGGATCGGTCGGCGCGACGTGTCGTGCGCCGTCGTACATTACCGGGCTCGATCGATTATGGCGGCCGATTCTTATGGAAATCTTAAGGTTCATCGCGGAATTCCGGGGAACGCGGCGCGGATCTTGAGGAAGAAGTACTCCTCGTCACGGTACCCGTAGGCCCTGCGCTTGATGACCTTGATC